>MHXU01000166.1 GCA_001824555.1 Planctomycetes bacterium GWC2_45_44 | reverse complement strand
CAAGCAAATTCCAACTGTCGCCCACGGTTGCGCTTGCAAAACCAGCAAGCAGCAATACCAACACCAAACTCAATTTCGTCTTCATCTTTAATATGGGAAATCCGAGGTAGCTTGCCATTAATGCCTGCAAGGCCAATAAAATAATACAGTTTATGCTCTCGAAATTTATCATTAATTAAGCCAATTTTCAGCAAGAATTACAAAATCACTCATATTTACAATACAATCGCTATTAAAATCGGTTTCAGACTCCGGGCAGTTATTCAGCTTGCCTGTACCCTTTTCAATATCATCAATAAATGCCTGGCCGGCACCGTGTATATACCAACGGTTCCAAGTGTGCGGACCAAAATCAGGGCTCATGTGTGGCAGAATGTTAATAATGCCCTGTAATGGTCTGGAATATTGTTCATTTATTGTCAGGTCTTTAATATTGAGCGTTGCAAGTGAACCATTGTAGTAATTATTATAATCGATAGTAAATTGCAACCGGAGAAGATATTTATGGCCGGCCTGTATTATCTCTGTGCCTGTATAAATTTCGCCCCAAGCATTAACTAACTCAGCAAAAAATTGATTTGGATTGTTTGCTGATTCCACCAATCCAAATGAGCAGACTATCGTCCCTTCAGTGGAATACGGACTGCACCTCATTGTGGTTTTAATGTTAGGGGTACTGCTTGGCATGGGCGTGATTTTAGCAGAAACGTAAATATCGGCAATTTCCTCTGGAATTAAAAAGTATGAACTTATTGGCCCCAGAAGAAGAGAAGAATAAGAATACGCATAACCTTCTAAATTATCATTACCATCATCACGAAAGGAAATGCAACCTTCGCCAGCAAGTATTTGCCAGCCTTGATTGATCAATAATTCAGAACTAACTCCCTCTGAAAAATCATAAACTTCATATACCCGCCCTTGCGTTAATCCGCCAAATACAAATATGCACCCCATACATAGTCTTAACCAAATTTTATTTCTTTCACAAATCATATATGCCGCATAAACATTTTTCCCACAAAATCTACTAAATACAAGTTTTAATATAACGTTAAAACTCATAAATGCAACAAAAAAATGGATTTATTATTGTTTTTTTACCAAATAAAGTTTATCGTTAAACCACATTCTGAAGGAAAACATGTTGAGACCATAACTATCATTCAGATAAACAGTTACAAACATTTGCTTTTAACAGACATCGACTTATGATAACCCCTTAAGCTCACAGTTATAAAAAAACTTGACAATATTAAAAAGCAATAGTATCATTGTTTCATATAAGGAAACTTTTAAAAAAATGAGTATAAATAAAAATATCAAGCGAATACGCCAGATACAAGGCATAACTTTAGAAGCGTTGGCGGCAAAACTAAGTTTGACGAAGGGGTATCTGTCAAAAGTGGAAAATGCCAAGAGATCGCCTCCGGTCTCTACTTTACAAAGCCTGGCAATCGCATTGGGAGTGGATATTTCTGATTTTTTTGATAACATTACAGAACAGTTTTTGTCTTCAGAAGATATTGAGATCGTCAGAGGCGATGATGCTGCTGGGCAGATAGAGCAAAGTGTGGCTACTGAAGAAGGATATGCCTATAAGCCCTTGGTAGGAAACCTTAAGAATAAATACATGTCGCCCTTTCTTATGATTATAAAGAAAGGTAAAACCGGCGTTTTTTCGCACGATAGTGAAGAATTTGGCCATGTGATTTCTGGAAAAATAAAGTTTAAATACAAAGGCAATATTTTTATACTTGAATCCGGAGACAGTTTTTATTTTGATTCAAGGAAGCCACATAGCATAATTAATGAACAAAAAGAAACGGCAGTGGTATTGGCGGTCAACTTTAATTATCGTCGATTTTAAAAAGGCAAAGAATTTCAGGAGTGTTTTTTTTGAAATTTAGTTGCCTGTAAGGCAACTGATGTGATTCTTAATTTAAATCGTACTGTTGTTTCAAATGAACTGGGACTACTTATGAAATTAAATGAACATAACTACTTTGTTAGAGATCTTGGCAGGGACTATCCGATTGCTGTTAAGGCAGAGGGAAGCTGGATTTGGGATGAGGCCGGGAATAAATATCTTGATGCTTGTGCAGGAGCAAATGTATCGGGTATTGGACACGGCAGAGCGGAAGTTGCCGAGTGTATGATGCGTCAAGCTAAAGAAATTGCTTATGTTCCTCCGTTGCATTTTCTCAACCGCCCCGCTATCGAGCTTTCGGAAAAATTGATTGAAATGGCCCCGAAAGGATTTAGTAGAGTGATGTTGCTTTCCGGCGGTTCAGAGGCCATGGAGAATGCTTTCAAAATAGCGCGCCAGTTTCATGTTTATAATGGGTCGCCGTCAAAATATAGAATTATTTCCCGATGGCAGAGTTTTCATGGCAACACTCTGATGGCTGATTCTGTCTCCGGCAAAACCAATAGACGTACGGTTCAAATGCCCATGCTCACGAATGTTCCTCATATTGTGCCGGCGTGTTGCTATCGATGCGCTTTCGAAAAGACATACCCTCAATGCGGCATCATGTGTGCCAAAGACCTTGAGCGATTAATGATACAGGAAGGCCCGGAGTATATTGCGGCTTTTACATCCGAGACAATAGTGGGAGCGGCTGCCGCAGCGGTAACTCCGGTGAAAGAGTATTATCCCATGATTCGTGATATCTGTGATAAACACAATGTACTTTGGATAGCCGACGAAGTTATGACAGGAATGGGGCGTACAGGTAAGTTTGCTGCTATTGAACACTGGGGAGTAATACCTGATTTGATAGTTATGGCCAAGGGATTGTCAAGCGGATATGCGCCATTGGCAGCAATACTCATTAAAGATGAGATATTTGAAGTGTTTCGCAAAGGCGGGCATCCTTATGTTGGCGGGCATACCTATAATGCACATCCGGTTACTGCTGCCGTCGGATTAGCGGTTCTGGATTATATTAAAAAGCACGATTTGATGTCGCAGGCACGACTGAAAGAGCCTATTCTGAGTTCTGGCTTAAAGGCTATCGCAAAGAAAGCTCCAATTGTAGGAGATGTCAGGGGCAAAGGGCTTATGTGGGGCATGGAATTTGTCAGAGACAGAAAAACAAAACAACCTTTTGAACCAAATGAAAAGGTTTTTCATCGTGTTGTTTCCAAAGCATTATCCGAAGGAATAGTGGTATATCCTGTCAATGGCTGTGTGGACGGTGTGAAAGGAGATGGTATTTTGATATGTCCGCCATTAACGATCACGGAAGAAGAAATAGGTTTTCTTATTCAGAAACTGGAAAAAACTTTAATAGAAATAAGCCAGGAGTTGGGAATTAGAGCATGATAATTAACCATGAAAGTACAGCGCCTACAATAGAAGTAACCGGACAATTTGCCCGTAAACTTACAGTACTTCTTTCGCCGGCATTAAATCCTGAACTGACATCGCTTGCGGCCGGACTAAGTATTCTTCCGCCGGCAAGCAAATCGGACGGACATTTGCATTCAGAGGGTGAAATGTTTTATGTTGTATCTGGTAAAGGACAAATTTCCGTTGGAGATGAACAGGAAGACGTGCTTCCCGGTTCGGCTGTCTGGGGACCACCGCATGTATACCATCAGATTATAAACAATGGTAAAGATACTTTGAGGGTGCTATGGGTTTTGTGCCCTCCAGGCAGGGAAGTTGATATTATTAAAAAATCGTACGAACAAAATAAATAGTTATTCAGGAGATAAAAAAACATGAAACCGGCTTACTTCGAAGTATTATCTAAAGATGAAATCAGGATGATAGACCAGGAGTCGAAACGTATTCTTGAAGAGTGTGGTATAAAAGTTATGCATAAGCAGTGCCTTGATATTCTTGAGAAGGCAGGTTGTGTAATTGATCGAAAGGAATTTCGGGCAAGAATACCTTCAAGACTCGTAGAAAAGGCTGTTGACGCAACGCCTGAAACTTTTTCACTGTATGGACGAGATCCTGCTCATAAAATAGAGTTGGGGAAAAATGTATATTTTGGTCCGGGAGGTTTTGCAGTTTTTGCAGAGGATTCCCAAACAGGGCAAAGGCGGGTGGCGGTGCGGCAGGATCTTATTGATCATTTGAAGATATCGGATATCCTTGATGGGTGCGAATTTAATCATGTTAACGTATTTCCTTCAGATGTTCCTCATGAAACATCTGATTTATATCTCTGGGCAGATTCGCTGGTATATCAAACTAAGCCTATAATGAGTGAAAATTATAACCTTCGCTCTGTGGATGCCCTTGTTGAGATGGGGACGATTATACGGGGGGCACGGGAAGCATTTATTGAAAAACCGATGATATGCCTTGACGCATGCGTAGTATCGCCGCTCACTCAGGATGCTCGTCAGGTGGATTTGATGATGGCTGGCGCAAAATATGGTTTGCCAATAAGTATTGAGTCTGGTCCAATAGGAGGTGGAAACTGTCCTATGACTTTGGCGGCGGTAGTTGCTCAGGCGAATGCCGAAATACTCAGTGGCATTGTAATTATGTATGCAGTGCGCCCAGGAACGCCGGTACTGTATGGAAGCTGGGGCAGGCTCCTGGATATGAAACAGTTAACGGTTACAATGGGAGGCCCGGAGTATGCCCTGCAGAAAGTTTGCATAGCCCAAATGGCGCGATATTACAAAATTCCCAGCCGGGGAGGCGGGGTACTTACCGATAGTCTTATTTCAGACACACAGGCCGGATATGAAAAAATGATAACGACTTTAATCCCTGCGTTAGGTGGAGTTAGTTACATCTCGGGTATGGGGTTGAACGAGACTGAAAATTGTCTGAGTATTGCACAGCTGGTAATTGATAATGAAATTGTGGCTATGGTTAAACGCATTATGTCCGGCGTGAAAGTAGATGCTGAAAATATTGCAGCAGATTTGATAATATCGCAAGGGCCTGGATCATCTTTTTTGGAAACGGAGCATACCTTTAATCATTTCAAAGACCATTTCAATCCTAATATATCAAACAGGAGTGTGTATGACAGGTGGAAAGAAAATGGGGCCAAATCGACGAGAAAAAGGGCTGCTGAAAAGGCAAGGGATATTCTTGCCCGGTCGCCTAAAGACCCCATTGACCCCAAGGTTGCCAGTAGAATCTATGATGTAGTTAAAAAAGTTGAAGCGGAAATATAGCAGTTGTAAATGTTATATCAATATGGAGTAATATATCTATGGTTGAAAATAAAGCAGAGATAAGTTATTTACAATGGCTGGCAACAGAAACTCCTACTCAGTGGTGGCACGATTCTGCCGAGCCTGCAGAGCTTGAGCAGGGAATTTTGCATAAAGCGAGCGGTGTTACAACAAATCCGGTATTAATCGCAAAAACTCTGCAAACATCTCCTGGTTATTGGGCGGCACAGTTGAAGGGTATATCCTGTGATTTGGCGTTACCTCAACGGACAGAACAAATAATCAGGGGAGTAGTATGCAGGACGGCAAAATTGTTTGAAGTCGAGTATGAAAATAGCCAGGGAGAACGCGGATATGTTTGCGCACAGGTTAATCCTTCTATAGCGTCAGATGTAAACGCAATGGTTGAGATGGCTAAACGGTTTAGTGAGTGGGCTCCTAATATTTCTGTTAAATTGCCTGCAACGGCATCTGGATTAGAGGCATTGGAAGAATGCATAGCTCAGGGCATATCGATAACTTCCACAGTAAGCCATTCTGTTCCACAGGTGATAGCGGTTGCAGAAAGGCACCACAAAGGCATGCAGAGAGCCGTCAAAGCCGGAAAAAGAAAAGCTAAGTGTTTTGCCGTGATTATGATTGGAAGAATAGATGATTATCTTCGGAATGTTGCCGATGATATCAAAGCCGATGTTAGCGAGTCAGACATTATGCAGGCAGGAATCGCTGTTACGAAGAGGGCTTATTCCATATTTAAAGAAAGAAAGTATGAAACGACTTTGTTGGTGGCGGCTTTACGTGGAGCCTACCATATGGAGGCTTTGACTGGAGCAGATTTAATTGTGTCAATCCATCCCAAATATCAGATGGAACTGCTTAAACCAGCTGTGCTGCGAGATTCATGCCGAATTGAAGTACCGGTAGATGCAAAAGTTATTACAAGATTGAGCAAGATAAATGATTTCGTTCGAATTTATGAATCCGAAGGGATGAAACCGCAGGAATTTATAACCTATGGCTTGACACAAAGGACATTGGAACAATTCTTTTTTGCAGGCTGGTCTATTATAGAGAATTGGTTATTTAATAAAACTAAAGTATGATAGGGACATAAAATGAGTTTAAAAATTGTAAAAAATTATATCAATAGTCAATGGGTTGATGCTGAAAATACTGGTTTTGTTAATATTGAAAATCCCAGTACAGGGGAAGTTATAGGCAAAGTTCCCCTTTCTACCCCAGCAGAAGTAAATCGTGCGATAGATGCAGCATATGCTGCTTTTAAACAATGGAGTTTGACTCCGGTTGCTCGCCGTGTTCAACCGTTATATCAACTCGTATCAATGTTGCGGCAGGATGAAGAGAGAATTGCAAGAGTTTTGGTTGAGGAAATGGGCAAATCACTGTCAGATGCAAGAGCTGAAATGAAACGTGTTTTTGAAAACATTGAGGTTGCTTGCGGAATGCCAATTTTACAGCAGGGCGATAAACTTATTGGCGCCTCGTTTGATATTGACGGTGAAGTCATAAGATTGCCACTGGGGGTTTTTACGATGATTGCACCCTTTAATTTTCCTGCGATGTGCCCATTTTGGTTTTTACCTTATGCGATAGCAACGGGAAATACTTTTGTATTGAAAGCATCAAAACAGGTCCCTATGACAATGCAGCTCATTACAGAGTATATTGACAAGACCGATTTGCCCGCAGGTGTGTTTAATCTTGTAAATGGCGATAAAATTGTCGCCGATACCTTTATGGAAAACCCTAAAGTACAAGGAGTATCGCTTGTCGGTTCAACTGCGGTATGCAGGCAGGTTGCCTCAAAGTGTGCCGAAACCAACAAACGGTTCCAGGCAATGGGTGGTGCCAAAAATCACCTTGTTGCGATGCCTGATGCCAAAGTAGATGATATGATTCGCAATATGATTAGTTCCTGTTATGGCTGTGCCGGTCAAAGATGTATGGCATCTTCGGCTATAATTGCGGTTGGCGAAGCTATGTATAAGACGCTATGTAATAAATTTGTTGAAGAATCAAAAAAAGTTATCACTGCAAATCCGCTTAATCCTAAAGTTGCTGATGAGCAGATGGTTATGGGTCCCGTAATTTCTGCGAAAGCCAAAGAGTTTATTCTGGAAATGATAAAAAAAGGCATAGAAGAAGGCGCAACCCTCGCTCTTGACGGCAGAGATATTAAAATTAATGGCTGTGAAAAGGGGCATTTCATCGGAGCGACGGTTTTTACAAATGTTAAGCCCGGTATGGAAATTCATAAAACAGAAATATTCGGCCCCGTAGTAGTTATACTCAAAGCTGATACGCTTGATGAAGCCATTGGAATTATCAATGACCATGAATATGGTAATGGCGCTTCTATTTATACACAGAATGGCTTTTATGTCCGTGAATTTAAATTGAAAACAAATGCAGGTATGATAGGAGTCAATATTGGTATTCCTGCTCCAGTCGCATATTTACCATTTGGTGGTATGAAGGCTTCGCAATGGGCTGATATAAAAACACAGGGTAAGGCTATTGTTAATTTCTTTACAGAAGATAAAGTGATTACAGAACGTTATTGGCCGGAAGATTAATGGCGAAGAGCGATAAAATTGGAATCATCACACAGGATAATAATTCTACAGGCGAAAGCCCTGTTTGGGATCCAATAAAAAGACGCCTTATATGGGTAGATATAGACAATGCTCTGGTATTTCAGTTTTTGCCGTTAAAAAAAGAAAAGACAATTATAAGCCACGATCTCTCGGTAGCAAGTGTTGCACTTAATCAGGATGGCAGGCTGATTTTCGCTGGAAACGAGGGATTGTATCTGTGGCGGGGCGAGGACGATTACAAAAAGATTGTTGCCGAATATGATGATGAGCTGTTGTGTTTTAATGATATGATAGCTGGTCCTAATGGACAAATTTATGCTGGTACGTTGTACTGGGGCAATAATGGCATGGAGAAAACCGGTAAGCTTTATATAATACGCCCAGATCTCTCTATTAGCGTTATGGAAGATAATATCAATTTATCAAATGGGTTAGGGTTCAGCTGTGACGGCAGTAAGCTTTATTATACCGATTCGGGTCGCCGATGTATATTTATCTATGATGTTGATTGCTTGACAGGAGATCTGAAAAATAGGCGTATTTTTATAAAAATTCCATCAGACGAGGGAATTCCTGATGGGTTGACAGTTGATATTGAGGGATTTATATGGAGCGCCCTCTGGTATGGCGGTCAGGTGGTTCGTTATGACCCTGATGGAAAAGTTCAGCGTCGAATACCCGTACCCGCCAAGCAGGTGTCAAGTGTAATGTTGGGTGGGGATGATATGATGAGTCTCTATATTACCAGTGCCAGCCAATACTGGCCGAGCAGCCTTGTTCCTTGTAAATTTGATTTAGCTGCCCATATGGGAGGTTCTCTTTATATGGCAAGAGTCGAAGTGCCTGGCAAGAGCGAGTATATGGCTGATTTCAAAGTATAATGCAATTTGTCTTGAATAGTTCGAATTGTAACAAGAAAGGAATTTGTTCATGACTTTAACATACAAAGCAGTGGTATGGACGGGTGTCGAAAAAGTAGAAATTGTAAAAAAAACAATTTCTACAATTGCAAATGGGCAGGTTCTATTAAAGGTGCGAGCAGCCGGAATATGCGGTACGGATATGCATGTTTTAGCAGGGAAGCATCCGGAAGCAACCCCGCCGATTGTCCTCGGCCATGAATTTGCCGGAGAGGTTGTTGATGTTGGTGCCGATGTTGATAAACAAATTATCGGAAGTCGTGTCGGCTCAGATTCATACATAGGCTGTGGAAAATGCAAATACTGCCTGTCAAAACAAACCCAACTTTGCGAAGAAGGTACTCGTGAACTTGGTTTTAATATTGATGGCGGCTGGGCCGAGTATGTCGTAGTTCCGGCAACTAATCTTTACATGCTTCCAGAAACGGTTAGTTTTATCGAAGCCGGTGCCGGTTGTATGTTGAATTGCCCCATGGCCGCAATAGAAACTGTTGGTGTCAATGCAGGCGATACAGTTCTGATTCTTGGCGATGGTCCCTCAAGTTTAATAATGGTTCAGTTGGCACGGTTAAAAGGAGCATGTAAAGTAATAATCTCCGGGCATCGGGAACGTCGTCTGAAGATTGCTCTTGACCTTGGTGCAGATATGGTAATAAATACTCACAAAGAGAATATTGAGCATATTGTAAAATCTCTGCCCAATAAACCGAATGTTGTGATTGATGCTGTTGGTAACTCTGAGACGTTCAAAAAAGCATTATTACTTGCCGGGAAATATGGCAGAATTCATATTTTTGGTTTGCCTGAAGGACCAATAAACAACATTCCACTTGACCAGTTTCTATGGAAAGAACTGACGCTTAAGAGTTCTACGGGAAATCCTGCTCTTTGGCCGGTAGCTATGGCCTTAATCTCACATGGATTATTAAAAGTAAAACCTTTAATCAGCCATAAGTTTTCCATAGAAAGGGCGCCAGAAGCCATAGAGTTTATACATTCTAATAAAACAGAAATAGTAAAAGCAATATTCGAAATAAATTCATGAAGTTTTAGCAACACTTTAGCTGTTTTGGGATGAAATTATGAAACTAAGCTGTTTGCCGGTGTCTTACTTCAAAGAGATAATCGAAGGCCGAAAAACTATTTCTCAATGGGCGGATGAAGCTAAATTGTTGGGATTGGATGGGATTGACCTGAGCGTTATACTCTTCAAGTCTTATGATTCAGCGTATTTATTGAATATACGCAGAGAAATTGAGGAACGAAACTTGACCATTGCAGTAGTAAATACTTATCCTGATTTTACCCATCCCGATTCAGCAGAGAGAGAAAGGCAATTTGTTAAAATGGAAGAACATATTGCAATAGCTTCACAGGTCGGCGCAAAAATGGTGCGTATAACAGCTGGTCAGGCACATCCTGAAACACGAAAAAAAGAAGGCATAGTATGGGCGGTTGAATCGTTTAAGCGTTTATCGCAGATTGCAAACTATAATAATATTCGTTTAGTTTATGAAAATCATTCCAAGCCGGGGGTTTGGAATTACCCAGATTTTTCTATGCCTAAAGATATATTTCTGGAAATATGTGAGAAAATATCTGAGACACAAATAGGCATACTTTTCGATACGGCTAATCCTTTGGTTTGCGGAGACGACCCCAAATTTATTCTGGAGCAAGTTATTCATCGTGTTATATGCGTTCATGCAGCTGACACAAAAATGACTGGAAGTTTATCGCCTGTTATCATTGGTACAGGAGTTGTTCCTTTTGGCGAATTATTTGCCAGATTAAGTCAGTTTGGTTATGATGGTTGGATAAGTATCGAAGAAGCGAGCAATATGGGTGAATCGGGCGTTGTTGAAGCAGTAAGATTTGTGCGGTATGTCTGGGAAAAAGTTGGTGGGCGGTAATTTTTACCGAGGCTGCAATAATTTGTTGCATTGGATTTTGCAGTAAGCAAGTAGGCGTAAAAAAGCATAAATAAAGATAGGCGAAAATATTATAACGACAAACACCATACCCATCAATCATACCGCAAAACCATAGAGCATTCTCAATAATATCCTTCGAAACTTTATCACAGTATTGATTGAAAAATAAGCTCTGGAACACAATCTTTCTGCCAATGCCATAAATCTTTTCAAAATCTCCACTTAAAAAACATGATTCGGAGCCTTGTGGCATTCCTTCATGACCTTGATTACTTTTGCAGCGGTGTGAATAATCTCGCCGACATGTGCGACCACCGGAATCAACTCTTGTACCGTTTTTTATTTCGCGACACGTTGCAAGAAATATCGATGCCCTGCCGTCTCGAATTCTGCATCGCACCATCTTCGTGATACGCATAAAATTCTTCTATCATTCATCTTTATCTTGGCTATAATTAGGGCTTGCTGAAAAAGCCATCTGTCCCCATTTTCCTTTCAGTCCACTGACTTATGCGGCTGTTGCGGCCACTGCGAACAGCCCATG
>MHXU01000165.1:360-11213 GCA_001824555.1 Planctomycetes bacterium GWC2_45_44 | reverse complement strand
CGATGAAGCTGACCACAGGCCGTTGGCAGCAGTTCTGGAGCTATGTAATGAGGCACGGATGCACACTATTTTAAGCGAACACCCTTCCCAGCAAACCCTATTTAACTGAATTTAATATAATACCAAGTTTAAGCATATTTTACCTCACTAAACCAATCGCTTAAAACCAACTTTTTTGATGTAAATTTCAATTAAATTTATACAACACCAGCAACTCTAATTACAAAATTGCTGCCATATGGATTTGCAGCGGCATTAAAACAAAAAAGGCCGTCGCTATTTTGAGTAAATGAAAGCTGCTGATTATTGTCCATCCATTTACAGGATTTGACCTGCTGCGCTATTCCGGAAAACGCCCGCGGACTTTTATCTCTTTCATTTATCGTAACATTAACGTCTCCGCCGCTGCCCAGATTGTGAATGAATAAGTAAATATGGCCGTTTCTTTCGAGGGCGAAATCCTGCCCGGCGGAAGTTACTTTATACGGTTTGCCGTTATAGATTACATCAGCGTGAATCTTAATCCACTGTCCAACGCGCCGTAAAGCAGCGGTCTCATATTCAGGTATTTGCCCTTCGGCAGTCAGGCCGACATTAAGAAGAAAATTCGCACCAACCTTTCGACAGGCGCATAGATTTTCAATTATTTCCTTTGGCGACAAATAACAGAAATCATTTGCGCCAATTCCCCAATGCTTATTCATTGTCTGGCACATCTCTGCCGCTATGTACTTAGGCATACCGTCGCGTTTCATAGGCTCTGGCCTGCCCTGCTCAAATGTTACCGAATCAATTTCAGGATTGCCCAAAGCCCCCTGCGCAAAGAGACCGGTATTGTTCACAATAATCGCTTCAGGCTGTAATTTTCTTATGGTTGCATACAGGCGAGCCTCTTTCCAATCAGCGTCCGGCTTGCTCCAGTTGCCGTCGAACCAGAGCCCGCCCACGGTGCCGTAATGCGTGCAAAGGATTTCGACAGATTGATTCAAATAATCCAAATAAGCATTGAAATCATTCTTAAAGCTATCCTGATACCAATCCAAAGTTGTATGATAAAAGAATGGAACTATGTCGTACATACGGCAGCCTTCGACAAATTCAGCTACAAGGTCGCGTCCGGCCGGGCTGTGCATAGCGTCAAAATTGGTTAAGCCTCGCGTATCGTAAAGCGAAAAACCTTCATGGTGGCGAGTAGTCAGGCATATATAACGCATACCCGCGTCTTTGGCCAGACGAGCAATTGCCTTCGCATCGAATTTCGCGGCGGTAAATGTATTTTTCAGTTTTGCATATTCCGATATCGGAATATTTTCAATATGCTTTACCCATTCGCCGCGGCCTAATTGCGAATAAAGTCCCCAATGTATAAACATACCATAGGCAAGTTTTTCAAATCGTTCAATTCTCGGCAGAGGCACAGGCATTGTCATAGATTTTCCCTTCAAATCTTTAACACTCTTTTACAAGTGTAGATTTTCATTCATTCATGAGCTTTTTGACCATAGGCTCAATAGCCTTGGCTTCTGCCTGATAACCTTTTGCAGTAAGATGCAGGTAATCAAACATTATTTCTTTCGATATTGTGCCATCCTTATTTAGAAATTTATCACCAATATCCATGTAATAGATCCATTTATTATCGGCGATAGTTGAAGCAAGTTTGCTTGCTTGGGCGTTCTTTTCGCGTCGCTCTGATGGTTTTTCATCGCGCGGGAAAATCGCAAGCAGTAAAATTTTCGTATGGGGCAGGTCTTTGCGTAAGGTTTTACATATAGCAATAATGCCTTCACCAATTTCATGTGCAGTGTTCTGGCCGGAATTGTTAGTTCCAATCATAAGAATAACCAACTTCGGTGAGATACCAGCTATTTCGCCGTTTTCCAGTCGCCAGAGGACATTTTGAGTCTGATCGCCGGCAAAGCCCATATTCAAAGCGTTGCGTTTTACATAATATGTTTCCCAAATTTCTTTGCCCTGATTCGGCCTATCCCAGAAATGCGTAATTGAATCGCCGATAAAGATAAGATCGACATTACCCTGCTTCACACGATCTATGATAGACTGGTGACGCGGCATCCAAAAAGTATTCCAACTCTGAGGAGACTGCGGCACAGGTGTTACAGCCGAATGGGCAGTAATCGTAATTTTATAGTTCTCGATTTTTTCGCTTTTGTTTTCGCAACCCCATATCGCCAGAACAATAACACATACGACAGAAAATGTAGAAACCAGATGCTTCATTTGGTACCTCAAATCATTCCCCATTAAGTTGGGCATCGCTTAATTCATTGAGCAAGGGTTCATTCCTGATAAATCTCTCGCAATTCTGAATAAAAATATCATAAGCACGTTTGAGAAAGTTGGGGCTTTCACCTGACCCTGAAATGTGCGGCGTAATGATAACATTTGGAAATCGCCTGATTGGGTGGTCGGCTGGAAGCGGATAATACCAGTGAGTATCCAGAGCAGCGCCGGCAATAGTCCCTTCCCGCAATGCTTTAAGCAGGGCTTGTTCCTGAACCAGAGGTCCGCGGGCGGGGTTCAGCAGGAAGGCATGTTTCGGAAGAGCTTTTAATTCCTGTTCGCCGACAATTCCTTCATTTCGTTTTGTAAGCGGCATCGTGAGTATGAGAAAATCCAATCCTGAAAGAAATTCCTGTTTCTGGTCGGGAGTGAAAGCTTTATCAGGCAATTTGCCTTCGGGATCGCCTGTGCCGGGAACAATATATACATTTTTCTGTCGGCCGATTGGCACGACATCCATAACACGGACAGTCATATTCAGCATTTTACAAAGACGGGCAGTTTGGCGACCAATTCCGCCATAACCCCAGATGCCGACTGTTTTACCGCCAATTTCATTCTGGAATTGCGCCGACGCAACGAAAAGGCCGTTCTCCTGATTGCGAATCATTCCTCGAAGGTCGCGTGCAAGATTTATCATCATCGCGATATTCCACTCGGCAATAGGCGCATCAAACACACCACGACCGTTGCACGCTCTTACTTTCTTTTTGACAAGGTCGAGGCCATATAATTGCGTATAGCCGGCGGAACAGACCTGAATAAGTTCAATTTTTTTCATCTCGGCAAAATTATCCGGAGGAAAAGCACAGAACAGAATGTTCGCATCTCGTATCAATTCAACGGGCAACGGACGCTTAGCTTCTTTGGCAAAATCGGTGCATTGAACTTCAAATTCGGAATTTGACTTAAGTTTTTTTAAACTTTCAGGGGTTGTCCACAAATCAATTAGAATTTTTTTCATTGTTTTCCTTTACATAAAGTTCGATTTTCCGGGAACAGCGTTCCATTCGCCTGAACCACGGACAAAGGGATATTTATTCTTGATATCATCAGTAAGACGTACACCCAGCCCCGGAACATTCGGCGGCAGAATATAACCATCTTTGAACCGATAACCTGGCGCGTAAATTTCAGTATGCAATGGCCCTGCCAGAGGCGCAAGTTCCAAAATAGCAACGTTGGGCGTGGCAAATGCCGCGTGAATATTTTCCATTGTGCCGGCGCCAGAACTCCACGAGTGGGTTGCGACACGTTTATTCTGTTGAGCGAACATATGGGCTACATCCACAAAAGCCCCCATGCCGATATACGAAGCATCGGGTTGAGCGATATCAAACGCGCCGGCTTTGGCGAATTGCCAGAATTCCTCACGGGTCGCCAGATTCTCGCCGCCGGCAACAGGAATTGCGGTATTGCGGCACAGTTCTGCATAACCGTCCAGGTCATTGTAATTAAGCGGTTCTTCAAAAAAGAAAATGTCATAAGGCTCTAATGCCCGTAAAACGGCTTTGGCGATTCCAACATCCCAGCCTGTGATGCGTTCATCGTGTACATTGCCCATATGGCCATCCATACAGATAATAAAATCTTTTCCTATCTGCTGACGAATGGTTTGAAGTTTTTCGCATTCCATCTCCACCCATGCCTGGGGAGTTCGACCAGTGAAGACCTTTTTATTAGCTGCATCATACCACCCGGCAGCAAACTTTGCGGCCCGAAATCCGGCCTTCTGGTATCGTTCTATTTTCTGAATCAAGCCCGACCAGGGATAGTTGGCAATAGAGCCGGTCGCATAACTTAAAAGTTTATCGTGTCTTCGACCGCCGAGAAGCTGATAAACCGGCTGCTTGTCCATCTTTCCCCGAAGGTCCCACAAAGCGCCTTCTATTCCCGCTAACACATTTACTCCGATTCCGGAACGCGCCCAGAAGTTAGCGCAGTGGTACATCCTGTCCCAAAGTCGGCGAGGCTGAATATCATCGTCCTGCAAACCCAGCAGAACAGGCTTGAAAAATTCGACTATTTCCGGAACAATTTCGGGAGCGTGGTAGCCGGTATAGGTTTCTCCAATACCTATCAGTTCCGTATCGGTGTGAATTTCTATAAATGCCGCGGAGCGAAGTTTGCGGAATACAAGCAGCGACGGGTCGTTGGTTAAAGGGCCTGTCAGCAAAACAGTTTTAACATCGGTTATTTTCATTTTATCTTCTCATCACTTTCAAAAAAATTATATCAGGATATTTTCAATTTTACATAACCAATACCGCTGCCGGCAGGTTGAATGCACCAGAACGCTACCAGCACAGTATTGTCAGGCAAAACAGTAACCGACGGTTCGCCGAAAGCAAAATCCGTCCAGTTAGTGCTCTTTCCGGATGACGCGTTTTGGGTCGCAATGCCGGCATCCCAGACAATATCGTTTGCCAGTACGCCGAAGTTATCGACCGTTGGTTTTGCCACTGCCAGCCAAACACCGGGTTTGCCGTGGCGGCGCTGATTGTACACAAATAGAACTTTGCCGTCCGCCAATGGCGCCAAACCTGCCGATTGTCCCATAATGGTCGTCGAGAGAGTCGGACTCCAGGTTGTTCCATTGTCCTGCGACATCGCATAAGCATTTGGGTAATCGTTTCCCTGGCCGCGGTGAAGATGCCAGGCTGTGGCCAGTAATTTGCCATCGGATAATTCGGTTACCCATGCCTCGGCGACATAGGCGTTGTCTTCTTTAACGCGAATAGCAGACGTGTGCCGCCAGGTTTTGCTTTCATCGTCGCTTATCATCAATACGACATGCTGAAGATCAACCTTGAGGCTGGGGTCAAACGTGTTGTGCGGAGAATACGGCGCAACCCATCTGCCAGTGCGAGTAATGCACAGAGGAGCTGGCGATTCGACCGCACCTGGCAACGGCGTTTTCAACGGCTGCGGCTCCGACCACGTATGGCCATCGTCTTTGGAACGCGACCATATCATTTCATTTGGTAAAATACCAAGTGTTTCCTGACACCAGAAAGATTCGTTTTTTTTAGTTCGAGGTGTGCGCGAGCCAAAAAGAAACAAATCGCCATTCTGGGCTCGGCTGATTGAATTATTGATTGAGTAGCAGTCGCGTAAATGAGGCCAAATCGGCCCGGAGACTTTCCAGCTAATTCCCGCATCAGACGATATGGCCTGATATGGAGTAAAATCATTCATACCCAATCCGGATTGCAGCATAAAATTGCACAGAACCTCGCCTGTTAGCGTCACCGCACAGCGAGAAGTACAGGCTATAGGACTACGATCTTCCTCTGAATTTCGATAGATAAATCCCTTGTTTAAAATTTTATACGCCATATTTATTCCTTGTTAATATTTTTTATTTTTTCGCTATTGTCCAATTTAAAAGGATTTCCATGCCTCGCTGATACCATTCATCGCCGCAGGTGTGATGCGGGTCGGGCGTACAAAATAAATCAACATACGTTCTATCAAAACCGCGTTTCTGATTTTCCTTATTTAAATCAAGGAAGAACTGACAGCAATTTAATGTGTTGGCTCGCTCGTCATGACTGCCGATGGCCATAAAAATTTTCTTGCCTGCCAACTTCTCGGCAAAAAGCGAGAGGCGAAGGTCGGCGACTTCTTTTAAATTCCGCTGTTCATTGAATTCGCTCAAATCCCGCCAGTCGGTTACCGGAGCGAAACCGCCGCCGATGTTGAGTTGCTCGTCGGCCGCCATAAGCCGAAATGCCAGATAGGCAAACCGAGAAATACCGGTTACCACAATTCGACCTGGTCTTGCCCATTTCCGGTCGATGCAGACTTTCAGCACCGCTTTGGCTTCATTTATAAAGGTCTGAAAGGGGTCTTTGCCTGATAAAAATTCATCACGCATCATTTCAATAGCAACATTATACTTACTTGCTGAAGTACGAAGTTTTAAAGCGTTGTCGGCGACTATTTCAAAGGAAATCGGAAAACTAACAACTCTATGGCCATGCTCCCAAAAAAACTTTGCGGGCTGATCGTTAGGAGGAATAAGGTGCGTACTCTGGCCGCCGATTGTCAGAAGAAGAACCGGGTCGGAATCCAAATGGCTCGCATTCGGCGATGCTATCATCGCGGTTATTTCCCGATTGCCAACCGGAACTATAAACTCCTGGCAATGGAGACCTCTTTCGATAAGCGACGCGTATTCTTCAGTCATTGATTCTTTTCCTGTCCAGACAACCATATTTCAATTCACAACTATATTGCCAAAAAGCTTAATGGCATTCTCGCGAAATATTTTGCGTTTGTCCGCTTCTGAAATGTCGGCAAATTCTATTCTCATACGCTGCATCGGCGTGAAATACAGCGGAGTGTCCGAACCAAAAAGTATCTTGTCCGCTCCAATACGTTTAACGGTCATTTCCAGTACATTGGGCAAAATGTTCATAGCGCTGGAAGTATCCAAATAGACGTTTCCGCACCGCGACATCTCAACCGCTTTGGCGTGAAGGGTTCTATCGTCGTCCGGCGAGTTGCCCAGATGCGCCAATATCAGTTTTACATTCGGAAAATTGTCGGCAAATGGAACAAAATCTTCCGGCAAAGATTGCGCATCGCCGCTATGCGTCAAAACAATAAGATTATGTTCTGCGGCAAAACCAAAAAGCTCTTGGCCATATTCCTTAATATCGTAGATGTGCGCTACGGGATGTATTTTTATGCCGACCGCTTTTGTATTTTTAAACATTTCCACAGCCTGCTCATAACTTCTTTTTTCAAGGGGATTGACAACCACCCATTGCAGCAATTCGCTATTTTCAGACACAACTTTAGCGGCCGATATATTTCCTCCAAGAACATCGGCTTGTCCAAAGGGAAAAAGCGACTCCATTGGAGAAACAATGATTTTGGCGATATTGCATCGGCGTATAATACTGACAACTTCCTCCGGCATAGCAGAGCCGAAAGGCCTTATTATGTCTTTGCCCGCAGGACAATTTACGCCAAAATGTCCATGAATATCTATCGCAGGCAAAGAAAAAACGCCATTATAACCTTTCATTTTTTATTCCTGCTATCTTCATCATTATAACCCAAATAATATTATTTAGGATAAACTAATTCTGGATAATTTTTTTGCATCCATTCGCGCAATGCGGCAATGCTCTGGTCGCTCCAGCCGAGATATGGCGCACGGCAGCGTTGATGTGCCTTTAAACAGCCGGAGGCGACTGCCATAGCTTTGTCAACAACAGGGTCTGCGTCGCCCTGGCCGAGTTGGCCGATTAGCACGCCGAGCTGAACAAAGAATTTGGCGAGGAATTTTTGCATCCGCATCGCTTCATCCCACTTGCCTGCCGCGGCAACGGCATAAAACTTTTGCATATAGGCCGGATTCGTTCCGATAATAGAACTGTAACTTCCCCTTGCACCGAGCTGCATCGCCGAGGCAAGAAAATGTTCCGCGACAAAGTAAGACAGCATCGGCGTAGCGAGAATATCGCTCTGCAAACTTCCAAAATTGGTACCGGCAAACGTGTACTTCACGCCAACAAGCGAAGGACATACCTCAAGAATTTTTAGATAATCGCCGGCGTGCAAAAATCTCTTGCATCTGGGAATATTGTAATGAACAATCGGCATATCCGGGCATGCCTTGTAAAGGTCTTTAAAAAATTGCAGCACTTCGCGGTCGTTAAGCTCCATCCAGTACGGCAGGACAATCTGGGCGGCACCGACCTGTTTTTTTGAAGCCGCATATTCAAATAAACGCAGTGTCTTGTGAGTGGCATCGCTGCAGCAGCCTATCTGCAAAGGTATGCCCGCATCGCCGCACAACTGCGTCTGAATATCCACCATCAATTTGAATTCGTCAAAATCGATGGCGTAAAATTCGCCGGTCGAGCCGGTTGTATAAATGCCATGCGGCTTATGTTTAATCATCTGCTGAACGCCCACTGCGTATGAATCAGAATCGAAACGAAACTTCTCGTCCCAGCACATAACACAGCCTGCCCATATTCCATAAATATTTTTTGCGTCTAATCGTGTCATCTTTTTTTTCCGGTAAAAGTTAGTAATTATTGATTAGGAGTAATTTTATTGCTTCTGCGTAAATACCAATACGTCGTCAGCCAGCAGCATTGTTCTTCGACCCAGAAAACATCGCGATAATCAGATTTATCAACGTGCATTCTTTCAAGAACGCCGTCGTCAAAACTTAAGCCTCTTTTGACATGATAAAAATCGCTGCGGCTTTTTATCGTTGAAATATATTCGATCATATATTTGACTAAAGCATCATCCTTGCAAAATTCGTGAGCATGCGAAAGGTATTTAGCGGTAAAAAGTCTAAGATTAAAAATAGGGTCAAGATCATTGCCTGCGGCGCCGCGATTGCCTGCTTCAATCATTGCGGGAATGTATGCTTGAATACAGTTATGGCAAAAAACTTTCAGGCTCGGATTGATTTTAGCGATGCGAGACATTGCTTCGATAACGATTCCGGAGGTATTCGGGTTGAAGTTTTCGCCATTGTAAGCCCCTTCTCTTGTAACCAGTTCTTTTTCAGCGCGTGAAAAGATGTAATCAAAACCGTCGAGATATTTTTTTCGCGGAGCAAGACTATATGCCAGTTGGAACAAATAAAGAAAATACGATTGAGCGAGAGTATGGACGCGATCCCACCAGACTGTCGTGCCCATAAAGCTGGTTGTATAATTATGGTCGAGCCACCAATCCGCGAAAGAAAGGAGCATTTCAGCGAGAAAGGCTCTTTCCTGCCGGTCAGCAAGTTCATTATAATATTTTTCCAAACCGAAAGTAATATCAGAATACTGGTCAACACTTGTTTCGCACATTTCAGGAATAAGATTCATACCGGCATAAGGTTTCGGAAGCCAGCCTTTTCCATAGCGATGAGTCTTTGCGGCAGTTTCCCACAACTGGTGAGTTGTATGCACTATTTTTTTCGCATAACCTAAAACTTTCTCATCCCTGGTAACAGCATATTTATCAACCAGTCCGTCGAGATATTTTCCGCTGCACTGGTGGCAATTTTCAAAATTCATCGCGAGATTTTTATATTCCCTCGGCATACAGGCGTTTTCCCACCAGCCGCCAATACCCAACTGACGGTCCGGCACATCTTCCGGCCGCAAAGGTTTCATAGTTAGCCCATTTACACCGCTGATGATAAGGCCGGATTGGTCACGAAAAATGGTTTCGATGACCTGCTGAACGGTTTTTTCTATTTGAGCCAAACTATCACCATACGAAACAGGAGGGAAATCCAATTTACATACATCTATTGTTGTTTTCATTTTTTTTCCTTATACAAGTTCAACGGTTTATTTTAAACAATTCATCGTAAACTGCCCGAATGTTTGTTTCAAGCTTGCCGATATCATCAGGCGTATTTGCAATGGCAAATATTACAAATTCGGTGTTTGCATTGCCCGCATCCTCAACAGCCTGCCTGAACACAGTCCGCACATCCTCGGAATCAACATTGGCAAAATCAAAATGCTCAGGATGAAACGTTAATTGGATTAGTGTATCTGGCAAACTTTGTCTTAGTGTCTTCACATATTCCGGTAAAAGACGCGTTTGCATTGTAGTAATATTTTTGCGAAGCGGGTGGCTCTTCCAATTCGGATAGAGATGCCGGGAAGGTCCGCAGGAATGAAGATTACACAGAGTGTCATCCGAAGCGGCATAAAATTTTCGGAAATGTTCGAGTAACTTCACGTCCCAAACAATGCTGTATTTCTCATATAGTCCCGGAGAGAGCATGCAGGCGTAGTCCCCTCCGAATCCCACGACGCACTCGGGTTTTCCACCGCACAGAGCCTGCATGGAATTACCTAAGGAGCTACTGATCTCAAAGAATTTGTCCATCAGAGCCGCGGCAAGTTCATTATCGCTGGCAAGTATCATCATAAATTCATCTGCGCCGAAAAGGTGGGGTCCCATGTCAATGAATGACATGTAGCTTGTGAATCTTGCTGGTTTTCGGTCGGCTGGCTGATTCCATGTGCCTCCGGCAATATTTCCGGGCGGGTTGTCCGGAAATGCCTCGTACCACCTCTGGCGTGATTGCAGCATCTGTATGAATGCGGGTTGTACATACCAATTCGGTACTGAAATTCTGCTCACATCTGAAACGGATTTAACCCAGCTCAGAATTCTACGATTGCTTGGCCAATAGCAGCCATTCCACTTATCCCACACAGGTTCCGGCCCACCAAGGGCCATCGAAAGCATGTCAAAATCACCAAGCCGGTTCCAGCTCCATCGCGGATCTTCCGTACCGCATGGCCGCACTGGAATAGCAGAGCTAAATTCAGAATTGAATTCATCGACCAGCTTCAGAATGTCTGAATTCAAGGCATCCAGTTCGCATTTAATCTGATATTCCAATTTGCGGGCTTCGTCAGCTTGAACTTTCAACTCGGCAGTACTTGCCAAAGGATCAGGGTTAATTCGCGGCATCCATACTGGATCGAAAATAACTCGTGCCGTAATGGCGTTCTTGCGAAGTAAACAGCCGACGTTTTTCTTCAAATCTTCAT
>MHXU01000165.1:0-184 GCA_001824555.1 Planctomycetes bacterium GWC2_45_44 | reverse complement strand
ATGACTTCGCCAAGATAGATGCCTCGGTTCATGGGCATCCTCTCATCTATGATCTGCGGTGCTGAAAAGAAGCCAGGGGTAAAGTCGCGGTTGAAGCCCATCCTGAGGCTGTCGGTTTCCTCTTTTGTGAGTGGCCTGCTTCTGCCTTTCATTGCGTCGTCTATCTGCCTGCGGTATGCCCTTG
>MHXU01000164.1 GCA_001824555.1 Planctomycetes bacterium GWC2_45_44 | reverse complement strand
GGAATCCATAAAGCTTGCACAGTATTCGCATGAATGTGGAGCAAATGGTGTTGTTATTGCACCGCCGTATTATTTCACAGCGTCTCAGCCGGAACTTATAGAATATTTCGGACATATCGCATCAGAGCAGCCGCTGCCTGTATATATTTATAATATGCCTGGTTGTACCAAAGTTTCCATTGCTCCGGAAACAGTGTTAGAAATGTCTGAAAATCCTAAAGTCGCCGGATTTAAGGACAGCTCTTACAATATGGTGTATTTTCATAAGGTACGCCGGCTTCTTAGAAATCGGCCGGATTTTTCTACATTTGTCGGACCCTGCGAACTGATGGCTGAGTCGGTATTATTAGGCTCCAACGGCGGAGTCAACGGCGGCGCAAATATGTTTCCATCGCTTTATGTTGATTTGTATAACGCTGCTGCTGCGAGGGATATTGATACTGTTCTGAAATTGCAAAGCAAAGTTGTAGATATATGCTCAACTGTTTATTGTGTCGGCAAATACGATTCGAGTACGATAACCGGCATTAAATGCGCCCTCAATCAGATGGGAATTTGCAGTGATTTTGTTGCCAGGCCATTTTCCGGCTTTCAAGAGCAGGAAAAACAGGCGATAAGGAAAATTTTAGCAGAATTGAAGAAAGAATAATTAGGTCTGTGTTTCCTAAACAATTGGCGGAGGTTGCGTTGGTCTGGGCGGTCTGCTGCTTCGTCGCAGGAAATAAATGACCACAACTCACAGGGATGTGGGGTGTTTCTTTGTTTGATTCACATCGCCCCGCTTTGGTAAGTGGGGCGATGTGTTTATATAAATGGATAATTGCAGGTTTCCTTACTCTCTGCAAGCGGGCTTGTCAAATTTCAGAAAGGATGGCAAAAATTTAATGGCTAACATACGAAAACTCAAAGTAGTATTGTTTATAGCGGCATTATTGTCTGTTTGGAGTCTTGCACAATCGCAAGCAGACGAATTTCCAAAGTGGCCGGTAGAAAGCGGCGACTTTTCAACATTTTCCACTTCGCCGGTTCCTTTCGAGGACGGAAACTGCATCGGCAGCCTGATTCTTCCTGACAACCCCACCCTCGCGGAGCAATTCGCCTGTTATGAACTTCAGCGGTATATTTTCAAGATGACCGGCCTGATACCGGGTTTGAAGGGACGAGATAAAACTTATGATGGCAGAGTGATTTACATAGGACGGGCTGCGGATCAGGAACAACTGAAAAAGCTCAAAGGCCTTCCGGACGATTCCTATATTATCCGTTCACAGGAAAACAAAATTACCCTGGCCGGCAAAACTGATGAAAGCACTCTTTATGCTATCTATGATTTTCTCAGTCAGCAGGGGATTCGCTGGGTTATTCCCGGTGATCTTGGTGAAATCGTTCCACAGCGAAAAACCCTGATTGCCTGCAAGAGCAGGGTGGAGTCGCCAGACTATGATTGCCGTGGGTTCATGGTCATGGGGCAGGATTTCTTTCCCGGAGGCGGCGAAGAGCGGGGCTGGGCTCCCATCAATATGGACGACTACTTTGACTGGTTCCTGCGAAATCGTTTGAATGCGATTTGGTTGGCGGAAGATAAGTCATACGACTTTGGCGCTCATCGGGGGCATGGCTGGGTACAAATTCTCGGACATTCCTACGGCGGAACAATCGCACCTCATCAGAAATACTTCAAAGATCATCCCGAATGGTATGCTCTTGTTAATGGAAAACGAGTGCCGGTCTGTACTCTGCCGCCGATGTTTGTCAATCAGCTTTGTGTCTCGAATAAAGGTCTAAGAGACTATACGGTTAACCTGGTTCTTGATTATTTCAAAAACAATCCCCAGACGCGAGCGTTTCCATTAAGTCCTATGGATGGCCCCAGTTTCTGGTGTGAATGTGAAGATTGCAAAAAACTGGATCCTCCCGGTCTGGACTGGTCTAAGAACAGTACTGAAGGTAACATCTCCGGCATGACTGATCGAGCCTTGAATTATGCCAACGAAGTGGCAGAGCGGGTATCTAAAGTATATCCAGATAAATTCATCGAAATGTATGCCTATGGCTACACCCGCCAGTCCCCTGTAAAAGAGAAGGTACACAAAAATGTTTTCATTAAGTATGCCAATATGCTGCCAGGGCCCCTGGGCAGGAGTATTCTGGACAAGGATGAGACCTTGAAAATTTCAGAAGCATACTGGGATGAACCGAAGAACGTCTGGAAGGAGTGGAGGGAACAACTTCAGGGCTGGAAAGATGCAGGAGCGACTCTGGCCTGGTACAATTACTTGGAATGGGATCATCCTGACGTAACACTGTTCTGGTTTTATAACACCACGGACGTTCTCAAGACACTTAACCGCCAGTACAATTGTAAAATTCTTTTGGGTGAAACAGAAAACAATATTATGGTTTCCACCATGCTCTACAATGTCCTGGCCAGGACGGTATGGGACGTCAATACGGATTATAAAGAAGTGATTCGCGATGTCTGTAACAAATTCTACGGCCCGGTCGCAGATGAGATGTATAACTATAACATGCTGATGGACGGCGAGATTTTGAAAAGTACTGCATGGAAAGAAAAAGGCTGGCATCCCCATCAACACCTGGACATTTCACTATCGGCACTGGAGCAGGGGCAAAAAATGCTTGAAGATGCCGCAGCAAAGGTCGAAGATGACAACAACCTTGCCAAGAGAGTGGCTTACGCCCGTTTCGGCCATGCGTATTTAACATATGTCCATACTTTGAATGAGAAAGTAAAGACAAAGGAGACTGAAAGAATTGCCCGCCTGGCATTTGACAGGGCTAATTCACTCAGGAGTAAATATAACATCATGATCAAGCTCCCGAGTGTGCAGCAGCTCAAGACTTTTTATTATCCGCCAATCATTGATGAAGAATCAGTCGTGATTGAACTGCCTGATTTATGGGATTTCAAAAAGGATCCCACTGATACGGGAATTCGCGATAAATGGTTTGAAAAAGGTGTTGATGACTCATGGGTGAAGATAAGTACGAGCCGGGACTGGACTTCGCAAGCTCCGGGCAGCGGCTATCATGGCGTCGCGTGGTATCATGTCAGCTTTGATTTTCCGACAAATGTGAAAATAAATGCAGGGTCAGGATTATATCTTTATTTTGGCGCTGTTGATGGACTTGTCGATGTGTGTCTGGATGGTGTTAAGATAGGGGAACAAAAAGAATCCGTTGGCGCAATGTGGGATAAGCCTTTCTCTCTACCATTGCCTTCGGATATAGATTTGAAAAGTACACATCATCTTATGGTAAGAGTTGCGAAAGACGACGCTGCAGCCGGTATCTGGAAACAGGTTAGAATTATGGCAATGGATGTTAGCAAAGAGAAAGATAAGCCGGCTTCAACTCAACAGGGAAGAACTAACTGGTGAAGGCTTTCGTGAAAGTCATGGCAAAACCTTTCCGCGACGGGTGTGGGTGTGGGTGTGCGATGCGGCGGTATTGTCCGGCGGAGGTTGCGTTGGTCTGGGCGGATTATCCGCTGGCTCCAGCGGAAATTCCGCAGGAGGCCACGGAAGATACGTAGAAGGCAACGGGGCTTTCGCTGCCGGCAGCGGAGGGTGTGTAGAACGCAGCGGGTCTTGCGTTGCCAGCAACGGAAGTTCCGTAGAGGGCGGCGGGACTTGCGTTGGAGAGTCCATGGCCTCCGAGGATCTATAAAATATGCGTTTCTGCGTCACAGGCGCGGTTTCTGCTGTGGGCGTTCAACGTAGGTAAGCATTTTTAGCAGCCGTTCGGGCCAGCAGGTTTTGTGAGAGAAATGGATGCTGAAGAGAGGCTTGATTGTGGCCCACAGGGACGGAGTTTAGCCAGATTTAATATTGAATTGAAAATTTAAGAGATGGGTATTTGGTATTGGGTGTGTTGCCCAATGCCATAAAAATACCCGTGAATGGTTACCATTTTTAAACGAAAGACAACAACATGAGTACTGATTTTATCCCGCGATCTGACACCGATTTTTTGGCATGGGCGCAGAATTTTTCCAGCTATGCTAACACCAACATTGCCGCCCTTGGTCTTGCGCCGGGTGATATGACGCCGATAGGAACTGCGATGATGGACTATGACACCGCGCTTACCGCCAACACTGCCAGGCAGAACGATGCCCGCGCGGCACGAGTTGCCAAAGATGCCAAACGCGATACGCTCGAGACGGCGATTCGCGCACTGGTGCGGCGGCTTCAGGCATCGCCTTCGGTCGATGACTCTGAAAAAGCGGCGCTTGGCATTACCGTCAAAGATGCGCTCCGCACGATGGATGCGATGAGCGGTGCAACGCAGCCTCTGGCGATGATCGACACCAGCCAGCGGCTTCGCCATGAGATACGTTTTGTCGATGAGGCAAACCCGACAAGCCGCGCAAAGCCGAAGGGCGCGATGGGTTGCGAGATATGGGTTAAGGTCGCTGCGCAGGGTGAGCCGGCGCCGGCAGAGGCGACAGCGTATTCGTTTGTCGCGCTCGATACGGCAAGCCCTATGTGGTCGAATACGATGGCGCAAACGCGAGTAAGGTTGCGCATTACATGCTGCGATGGGCTCTAAACGGCGGCGAGAAAGGCCCGTGGTCGGAAACCGCCTCGGCGACGATCGTCGGATAAGAAATGTGTCCAAAAATAATATTGTTGAGAAAGGTGAGGGTATTTTATGAACAGGGCTTGTTTTTCACTATTAGCGGTTTCAATCTGGGCAGTAAGACTGCACAATTGAATCAAAAAGATGATTAGGAAAATCTCTGTAAAAATTTGGAATGCGATGTGTCGGAGGGAGGTGATTAATTATGAATTGGCACTAATATAAAGGGTATTTACGCGGTGATTTGCTATATGTAATAGTTGTCTTTGTTCCATAACTGTTCGGAAACAAAAACTTAATTGTAAAGGAGTTCAGCATGAAAAGTTTTAATAAAAGTTTGTTATGTGTACCTCTTTTTGTCCTCTGCATATCGGCATTTTTTTTTATGGTGTGCTCGAATAGCGAAGCTACCACGCATATTCCAATTGCGAGTGTTGCTTATTCTAGTCAGGATGCTGTCTGTCTGTGGAGTCATGTAATGGATAATTCAGGAGTGTCTGGTGACACTCACAGCGCCGCAGATACACATGATGCTATATACACTGACATGAGTTTAACGGCCAATGTTGCTCCGGTACACTGGGTGGAATATGATCTGGGCCGAAATTATAACATCTCTGAAATGTGGATATGGAACTATAATGAGTACACACCTTTGGGAATGAAAGAAGTGTATATCCAGTACAAGCCGGATGGCGGAGCATACGGTGGTATATATGATGGCCAAATTCCTCAGGCTGATGGAAGCGCAACAAATACAGTGGACAAGATTATCGATTTTAGTGGTGTCACAGCACGATATGTCAAAATCTGGACATATGCATTTCCGGAACATAACTGGAGCGGAGGGGTTTATAACTGTGCAGGTCTAAGCGAGGTGCGATTCTACCCAGTGTCTGGAACTCCTGAGGGAACTGTAGTTCAGGCGAAGCGCATTCCCGTTGCAAGTTGCACTTATTCAAGCCAGAGCACTGGAGACGGTTATTTATGGAATCATACCTTTGATAACGCAGGTATGTCAGATGATACTACACATGGAGTAAATGGCACTCACGGTAGTGTTGCCACCACCATGGGGTTAAGCGACAATGTCGGCGGCGGATCGCACTGGGTGGAATATGATCTGGGCCAAAATTATAACATTTCTGAAATGTGGATATGGAACTTTAATGTGACTTCAGCCACATTTTTGGGGATGAAACACGTCTATATAGAGTGTAAACCCAATGGTGGATCGTACGGTGGCGTATACGATGGCATCATTTCCCAGGCTGACGGAAGTGCTGCACATCCAGTAGATAAGATTATCGATTTTAGTGGTGTCACGGCACGATATGTCAAAATCTGGACATATGCATTTCCGGAACATAACTGGAGCGGAGGGGTTTATAACTGTGCAGGTCTAAGCGAGGTGCGGTTTATCGGAGAGCCTGCCGATTTCACCCTCCAGAATTTTGGCTATTACTATACAGATACGATAGCTTACGGGGCTTATATGGAAAGGACGGTTTTTCCCGTTTTTGGGCAGGTTGGCGGAACTCGTCTTGCCGATTACACTAACATAATGCATACGATGATAGGGCAATATGGTCAATCCGACTTGCGGCGAGCGATTATCGATGCCGCTAATCTCGGTTACAAAACCATGTTATACTCCGGTGAGTTCTCGCCAGGCAGCCCGGAATTGTGGCCGCAGAAGTTTGCCGAATTGAAATCGTATTATGCCGGATACGAAAATTTTATGTTTGCCCATCAGCTTATCGACGAGCCGGAACCAAAGGGTTGGAGCCGAGCCCAGATGGAAGACCTGGTTGCCGCCGCGCGAGATTTCTTCAATGACGGGGTTCCCCTTACCATGGCTATGGATAATCCCAGAGACGCTAATACCGTGCCGCGTAACCTGGATTTTGTGACATGTCATTATTACCTTGAGACGGAATTTACAACGAAAACCCAGTATGATACTGCTATGAATGCCATTCTTTCCGGGATACGTGACCAGGCGCCAGGAAAACCCATTTTAATCTTTGGGAGCAGTATGTCAGATGGAGGCCATAATGGCGGTGTCAGGCCTACGCTGGAGCAGGCGAATTGGTGGTATCAAACTGCCTGTAATAACTCCGATGTAATCGGTTTATTGTATTACATGCTCGGTAATGAAATATATGGCTCTACTGTTGGCGCTATTGATTATCCGAATGATTTAAGTTTGCACTGTGCTATGGGTACGGGCATCAAAGGGCAAACGGAGGGTATTATTGTAGATGACCGGTTTGACACATATGCGGACCAAGACTCATTAGAGGCGGTGTATGACGGACATGGAGGTGTTTGCCCGATGCTGACGGGAGCCGGTGCTTATGACCATGGCGTGAAAGGTGCGGGGAAGTGTGTATGTTTTGGAGCCGGCAGCGAGATGGCCACACAGCAGGTTTTCACGTCTAACAACCCCGGCTCAGTCTCGGCATTTATGAGCAACTTTTTGTATGGTGAAGCAAACCATTACTTTGGGTTCAGGGCGATGAATGCAGCCGGTTCTACGATAGCCATTTATGCCGAAGGCACTTCTGCTAATTTCTATGTTGATGATACGGCCAACAGCGTCTCGGGATATTACACCAACTGCCCCAGCCTCGCGGACCATCATTGGCAGAAAGTCGAGTTTCAGTTTGATGGCACCGGCGTAAAAGTATATGCAGACAGTTTGCTTGTCTATCAGGCTGCGGGCGGCTGGTCAGGCGGATTCAGTGATATTGGCTTTTATGATCCGTGTAACAGTGACGGTGTTGGCTATATTGATGATATTATGGCTTTAGGAACCACAGTTACAGTTACGGCTTCCAGTCAGCATCAGACGCGTCAGGCTGTAAAAGTTATTGACAATTCGGGAATGACCGGAGACCTTCATGATAACGACTACAGCAATATGTGGGTATCCGGCGGGAGCGTATCGGCTCCTCACTGGATGCAATTCACATTCGACCGGATTCGTCCGCTAAGCGCTATGAAGATATGGAATTATAATGAACCGAGCTGGTACACTATGGGCACTAAGAATGCCACCATCCAGTATTCCACAGACGGCGCTGTATGGACGACCATTTACAATAATGCAATTCCATGCGCCAACGGTGTGAGCAATCATCCGGCGGATCTAACGGTGGATTTTGCCGGTGCATCGGCGAAGTATATAAACATCACTACTGCGGCATCACCTAACCATAATTACACCGGCGGCAGTTATGTTGAGTCTGGTTTGAGTGAAGTGCGTTTTGAAATCCCGCTGGCCGTCAGTCCCAGTCCTTCCAATGCCGCAACCAACATTGACATAAATGCCGATTTAAGCTGGACAGCGGGTGCAGGCGCAGCTTCGCATGATGTCTATTTCGGCGCCAATCTGGCTAATGTTACTAATGCTACTCATGCTTCAAGCGAATATAAGGGTAACCAGGCCGGTACGACTTATGACCCTGGCACGATGTCTTCAAATACTACGTATTATTGGCGTATAGATGAATTTGACGGCAGTACTACAAAGGGCACGGTTTGGAGCTTCACTACTATTAAAGCTCCACCAACATTCGTTGCAGCAGGCGCTGTTACGTCCAACACAACAGCGATAACACCGGCGCTTCCTGCCGGCATCGCCACAAACGACATTTTGCTGCTGTTTCTTGAGACTGCCAATCAGGCCGTCACGATTTCTGATCAGAACGGTGGGACGTGGACTCAGGTTACCAACTCGCCGCAGGGAACCGGAACAGCCGCTGGCACCACCGGTGCCAGACTTACGGCATTCTGGTCGAGGTATAACGGGACACAAGGCGCTCCGACCACATCTGATTCAGGTAACCATCAGACTGGCAGGATGATAGCTATTCGTGGCGCTGTTGCTTCCGGCAACCCATGGGATGTTACAGCGGGCGGTGTTGAGGCTGCATCAGACACCAGCGGCTCCATTCCAGGTGCGACCACAACGGTTACTAATACTCTTGTCGTAACTGCCATTGCCGCCAGTCTCCCGGACGCTACCGGCACGGCAAACTTATCGAGTTGGACAAACGCCAACCTGACAAGTATTACTGAGCGTACCGACAATACCGTGACCGCAGGCAATGGCGGCGGTCTCGGGATAGCCACAGGTATTAGGGCGGCAACCGGGGCTTACGGCAACACTGCTGTTACACTTGGGTCATCGGCGTACAAGGGTATGATGAGTATCGCAATCAAACCTTAACGTATGAGAATTTGAGGGTTTGATTGTAACGACGCATTGGTAGTCGTACAGTACTAAGTTAAAACTGCTGGGCTGTTGGAATTAAGGGATTGCTTAATTTTAGAAAAAGTATTTAATTCGGCATAGCGGCTTATGGCCGCTATGCTTTTTACCTTTCAATCATAGCTTATTGGAAAGTGGTTTCGTGCCAGTCGTATTATTAAGGGAGTTATGGTTATATACAGTGTCTGAAATAATAGAGGGCGGTGCCCTTTTATAGACTCATTTTTAGAATTTTTGGAGAATTACAATGAAATGTAAAAAGCTGTTTTTGTTGGCATCTGTATTGTCTTTGTTTTTCGGGATTTCAGACTGCGCCAAAGCCTTAACCCTCGCAGAAAATGGTACAGCACGAGTTTCCATTGTTATTGACAAGAGCGCAAGTGCGCCGCAGCGGCATGCTGCTGCCGAACTTGCGAGTTTTCTGCGTCAGGTAACCGGTGGAACTTTTGAAATCAGGCACGATATTATTCCGGGCAAAGGCAGTATTTTAGTGGGGCCGGCGGCAGGCAAACTGGCAGACCCAAACTTCAGTACAGAAGGTCTCGGCGAAGAAGGTATCATAATTCGCACTGTGGGAGATAACCTCATTTTGGCAGGTGGCGAACCTCGCGGCACACTGTATGCGGTTTATACATTTCTGGAAGATTACGCCGGATGCCGCTGGTGGACTGCAACAGAAAGCGATATTCCTAAAAAAGCAACGCTCGCAGTGGAAAATTTAAACCGTCGTTATGTTCCGGTTCTGGAGTATCGCGAGACTGACGCATATAATTCTTCTGACCCTGATTTTTCTGTGCGCAACAAGTATAATGGCAATTGTCATCGTCTATTTATTGATGATGGTCTTAGTAATGTGCAGCAGGACATGCAACGTGGCGGAAGGAAGGCTGCTTTTATTCGGAATCAAAAATGGAGTGGACACGGTATGTGGACGCTGATACCGCCGGAAGTGTACTTCAATGACCACCCTGAATGGTACACCTTGATAAATGGAAAGCGAACCGCTTCTACGCCTAACTATCCGCAATCGTCCCTGTGCCTGACGAACGAAGAGATGCTTAGAGAAATGATAAAGAATGCAAAGTTAGCTTTGGGTTGGAATCCGCATGCGACGCTGATATCTGTCGCGCAAACTGACGATGCGGGACCGCCAGAACATTGCGAGTGTTATAAGTGTATGGCTGTTGAAAAAGAAGAAGAAAGCCCTGCGGGAGTTCTGATACATTTTGTCAATGATGTTGCCGAGGGTCTTGAAAAAGATTTCCCCAATGTTTCTGTCGTTACTCTGGCTTATCATTACACACAAAAGCCGCCAAAATACGTCAAACCTCGTCCTAGCGTAATCGTTCAGTTATGTTCTATCAGATGTTCTTATAGTGTTCCATTCGAAGATGACATTAACAAGGAATTTCGTGATGATATCATGGGCTGGTCAAAAATATGTAATCGGCTATATATCTGGGATTACCCCGGAGGAAACTTTAGCTATCCGCTTATGCCGCAGCCAAATCTGCGAGTACTGGCTTCAAATATCAGATTTTTGGTTGCTAATGGTGTAAAGGGCATATTTCAGGAATTTCCCGTAGTGCCGGGCGTGGAGTTCGCAGAATTGCGGACATGGGTACTGGCAAAACTTATGTGGGATCCATCTCTTGACAATCAGAAACTTATAGAAGAATTTGTTAATGGCTACTATGGCCCGGGCGGCAAAGATATTATTTCTTATATTAACCTGATGCACGATGCAATCGGTGCAACCGGTGAAAAACTGGGTATAGGCGCATCTTTCGACGAACGCAAATTTTTGTCATTTGAAACGCTTGCCGGGAGCTGGCAGCATCTAAGAAATGCCGAAGCTGCCGCCAAAGCGGAGCCATTATTTCTGCGCCGTGTTAAAGAGGCGCAGTTGCCGGTTATGTGGGTAGTTGGAATGCGGTGGGATGACCTGCAAAAAGAAAAAGCATCTGCCAAACGCGATTGGCCTTTTTCGGATTCTGTCGCGGACATTATAAAAGAATTCGTGCCTATCGCTGCCGCAAAGGGTATCTCACTGGACGGGATACCGATGACGCCGTAGATGACAGAAGCGAGGAAATAAGCCTTGTTATAAGGGACTGTAACCATGCAAGTTTTAAGTCTATTTGTACAGCAGTTGTATTGTTTTTAACTGTTTTGGGTATCTCCTGGGCAGACGAATTTCCAAAGTGGCCGGTAGAAAGCGGCGACTTTTCAACATTTTCCACTTCGCCGGTTCCTTTTGAGGACGGGAACTGTATCGGCAGTCTGGTTCTTCCTGACAACCCCACCTTAGTTCCTCGTGGTGAATAATGCTCTTTTAGTTCTAATTTCCGGCTTTTTAGGCTAAAAACGCAGTTTTGTCCAGCAATCAGTCATCTGCTGCCTCCCGTGGATCATCCGCTGCTCTCCGCGAGTCATCGTAACTTTCCGGCCAACTGCATCTTGCGAGGTTCTTTGAAAAGTTGATAATCGGCTCATAGTGTTATTCGGAGATATAATTATGAGCGAAACT
>MHXU01000163.1 GCA_001824555.1 Planctomycetes bacterium GWC2_45_44 | reverse complement strand
CTCTTGAATCTGATTTTGCAGCCGCTTTAGCCATTGATTACTCCTTTTGAAAGGCCAATGAACCCCCTGATAAATCAGAGGGCTAAATACGTTGTTATACCTGTAATGAAAACAAACCCGGATATACTATACGGAAATTGACACCAGATTTGTTATCTTTATTAAATGTTCAAATTTGTGTGCTGCTTGAGTTTCCCGCAACCCATAAACCAAAGCTGCAAAGCTAAGACAATAACGCGGGAAATATATTTCCGATCTGTTTAATCAGCTCTGAAAGGTCATTATTTTCAACAATATAATTAGCAATTTTTCTCTTGTTGTCCAGAGAAATCTGAAAAATTTCTCTTTTTTTTAGCTCATTTACGTCAAAAACACCACGTTTTTCAGCTCTTTTGAGTCGAATCGGCTCGCAACAGTCGATAAAAATCAGTTTATCGCATCTTTTCTCCCAGCCCGATTCAACAAGTAAAGGAATATCCAGAACTATTGCCCTTATGTCCGGCTGGAGTTGATAAGCCTCTATTAACTGCTCAACCTTCCGTAAAACCGGCGGATGTATTATGGAATTGACCAATTCAACCGTCTGACGGCAGGTAAAAACCTTTTTGGCGAATTTTTTCCTGTCGATTTGGCCTCGTTCGTCAAAAACATCATCGCCAAACTTCTGACGCAGCTGTTTTTTTATCTCCTCATCAAGCAAAAACTGCTTCGCGATAACATCGGCATCAATAACGGCACAACCGAGTTTTGCCAGTTCTGCGGCAACGGTACTTTTGCCGGACGCAATGCCGCCCATCAGACCGATTATATTTTTTTTGCCCTGCATATCGGCAATTTACACCGAGCGCAATTTTAAGGCAATCTAATTCTACAACGCTTTTTTATAAAAAACGGCAACCGCTTAATGAGCCGGCGGTCGCCGTTTTAATTTCTCAATCTTTGCCTGTCCTTAAGCCTTTTGTGCGGTCTGCCCCTTGTGCGAACCCTGATACTCGGTATAAGATTCGAGCAATTCGTGGAAGTATCCGCCCTTGAGCAGCCTTACGCCGATAAGCACAGCGCCAAGGATATTCGTATTGTTTTCTTTCAATTCTCTGACTATTCTCTTTGCGGTGCCGCGTCGGGTAATGGCGGTATTGAATACCAATATAGTGCCATCCGCCTGCGAGGCAAGCGCTTTGGCATCGCTTACAATCATTGGAGGGCCGTCGATTATCACACGGTCATAATGCACCTGCGCGTATTTGATTAGTTCGGTCATTTTGCCGCCGCTCAAAAGTTCGGCTGGGTTTTCAGGGAGAGCGCCGCTGTCAATTACGTCCATACCTTCCAGGCCTGTCTGACGAATAGTCTGCTCGATAGAGTGCAGGCCGGTAAGATAACCGCTCAACCCCTCGTTGTGTACATCAAGCTCGCCTATTTCATTTGAGTCTGGGAATATTTTGTATGATGTCGGTCTGCGGAAATTCGCGTCGATAAAGAGTACACGTTTTTCGCCGGCCGCGAAAGTTGTCGCCATATTGGCCGCGACGGTAGTTCTGCCTTCTTCGGCGCTTCCGCTGGCGACTAAAATTACTTTTTGAGATTCCGCCTGCGCAGAAAGCCTTAAATTCGCCTTTATCTGTCTATAGCATTCGCTCATAATCGAGAATGGCAGAAGTCTTGCGACCGTCCACATATCCGCCTTTCTTGTAATGGCATCCAAATTCTTATGCACAACCATACCAAGCAGCGGGATATTCACAAACTTCATAACATCGCTCGGCGTCCTTATCAGGTCGTTGAGCAATTCGATTAAGAATGCCAAACCGATACCCAGCATAAAGCCGAGAAAAGTTCCGCCCGGTGCAAAGAACAGCAATTTGGGCGAACTAATTTCAAGAGGCTCCGGCGCCTGGCCGATGGCTTTTACCTTTGAGGACTCCGCATCCTGCTTTATAAGATTGTATTTGCTTATCTGTTCCTGAATGGAAAAGAGTTTGGTCTTGGCTTCTTCACGGTCAGAAACGAACTGGTCGTATTGCGATCTGGCGTTATCAAGGTCTCTCTGTTCATTTTCTGTTTTATCTCTTAACTCCGCGAGTTTTGCAAGCCGATTGGTCAATACCGCAAGCTGATCCCTGGCCACAGTAACGTCTGAATTTCTAATCTGCTGGGATTTAGCGCTGCTTCGAGCGTCTTTTTCGGCAACCGTCTGCCGCAAAAGTTCACGCAACTGCTGCACTTCTCTGTGATTTTCGCCGAGAGTCGTCAGTTTCCTCGCAAGTTCAGCCTCATAAGATGAAATTCGCTGCATTAACTGCATCACAACCTGGTCGTTTTCGGTATCTCGCTGCACAACATCAGAAACTGTTGTTCTTTCCTGATAGTTTTCAACGCTTGCCTTAATCTGCTCCATATCCGCTTCGACTTTTATCTTTTCGATTTCAAGATTTCCAAGTTTCTGCGTGATTGTATTACGGAACTCTCCTTCGCTGTTGCCGCTTTCGAGCTGCGTAATGCCTGTTGTTCTCCTGATGTCCGCCAGTGAGCTGGTTATAGTTCTTAGTTTATCGCGGAGGTCGTTTTCCTGCTGGCCTAATTCCCTTAACTTCTGGCCTGCATCCGTTTCTGCGTTCGTCCTCTGCGAACTAATGAACAGGTCAACCATTTCATTAACGATGAGAGCCGCCTCTTTGGGGTCGCCGCAGGTCATACTAACTAAGATATAGCTGCTGTTTCTGTCTGGAACCGCCCCAAAATTATCTTCGAGGTCTTTGATAATCTTTGCTATGTCATCATTGAAGCTTCTAAACCATTTTGTCGCTTGAATGGCATCTCTTCGAATCAACTGCTGCAGCATATTCTGCTGCTTTATGAGCGCAGCTTTTGAAAATCTGAATTCATAAGCGATGTCTTTGCCGGCAAGAGCACCGCCGATTACGGTAGGGTCAGTCCGGCCGGGACTTAAGACTTCGATGTATGTTCTGGCTGTATATTTTGGCGCAGTCCTCTGCAAAACAAGACACAGCCCGACACCGACGACGGCACCGAGTATGGTCATTGTTATTATCAGGAACAGGTGCCGCCTAAGTATGTCTAATATTTCCTTGGGCGTAATGCCTGGACTGGCCAAAGAACCGGCGGGAAAACCCGTTCTGTTCTGGCCTGGTACCGCTGGTTGTCTGTTATTTATCATATTTTAACTCCTGCCGAGAATAAAAGTCCCATAACAGGAGTTTTCAGAACAACCCTGCCGGCTCGGCTATTGGCCGGATAGTTTTTTAATTGATGCTGATATCCTGTCTTTGACATCTTTAGAAACGCTTTCATCTGATAATTCCAAAGCTCTTTTATAGGCTGTTAAAGCCTCAGCATCCTGCTTTAATTGTTCCTTGGCCAATCCTATATGGTCATACACCTCCATCGGTGCATTTATCTTATCCTGTTCAAACTGCTGTAAAGCCCTTTGCAGAACCTCGTCAGCCTGTTTGGCATCGCCGCTTTTCAAAAGAACATAGCCATAAGTGTCAAGCACATTGGCATTGCTCGGCAGAGCTTCATAAGTTTTTTTGGCATAATCCAAAGCCCTGCTCACATCCGTACCTGTATCCGCGAGGATATAGGCAAGATTATTAAGCACTGTAGCATTTGTCGGCTGTTTTTTAAGAATACTTTCATACTCCTGAATGGTCTTTTTCAAATAATCGTTGTCGCCGGTCTTTTTGAAAGCCATTTGAAGAGTATTAGCTTTATTTAGCTTATGCACGATATTTGCCTGCTCATTATCGGCCGTAAGCTTTATGCACGCATCGGCATAAATCAAAGCCTTGTTGTACTCTTCGGACATTCTATACAGGTTAAGCAGCGCAAGATTTATAGCGAGCGAATCGGGCTGGGTCTGAATTCTTTCATTGCACCACTTGACCGTTTCGTCAAACCCGACCACCTGATTCATTTGCCTGATAGTTTCAATAATAAATTCTTCGTTTGTACCGGCCTTTTCCAAAGCCCTGCGGAAATACTGCGTCGCGGTATTTTTATCGCCGGTATCGGCTTTGGCTCTGGCCATTCTCGAATAAGCAATCGTCGCAATAGGCCCTTCGAGATACTTTGTCGCCTCAGCGAGAACCTGGTCGTATTTTTTAGCTTCAAGCAACGCTCTTAATTTACCGTCAAAGGCCTGAATATCGGGAGATTCGCTATTCAATTTAAGACTGTTCTGAAAAGCGGTATCAAACAGTTTATAAGCCTTGTCAAATTCCTTTTTAGTCAGAGCGAATTCACCAGCCCTGTCATACCAATAACTGCCGTTGGGATATAACTGAATCGTCTCGGCGTAGAATTTGTCAAGACTGTCCTTTTTCCCTAATTTCAGATAAATCTCTTCGAGCATATTTCTGGCCACAGCCGAGCCGAACTGGTCAACAGCGGTCTTAAGCTCCACAATCGCCTGCTCCTCTCTGGCAGTCCTGACATAAACTCTGGCGACATCCACACGCACTTCGGCGTTATCCTGAATAGCCTTGCTCTTTTGTAAATCGTCAAGAGCCTCATTCAACTTATTCAGCGCAAAATGGATTTGTCCCCGCAACTGCCAAACTCTTGCGTTGTTCTTGTCAAGCTCGACATTTCTGTTTGCAAGCACAAGCGCATCGTCAAGTTTGCCCTGTCTTGCCAACAGCCAGGCCTGTAAAAATATGGCTCTCGGCTCGTCAGGATATTTTTCCCTGATGCTGTCAAGTTTCTTCTGGGCATCGTCCGTCAGACCGGCTTCAAGGTATGTCTCAATCTGAAGTATTTGATTATCTATGGATTTGTCTATTTTAAGCAGTTCTGCCGTGTATTTCAGAATCCCAGCCTGGTCTCTTTTTGTTCTCGACGTAAGTATAAGGCCTTTTATCGTATTGACATCCTGCGGATTTGCCTCGTACAGCTTCGTCAAAATCTGCTGTGCCTCATCAACTTTGCCGCCTCTTATATAGTATCGCCACAGGAGCGCATCATTACCCGCGAGTATCTTTTGCGCCTCATCGGTTTTTCCGGTGACTCTTAAAAACTCGCTGTATTCGCTCAAAACCCTGCTGTCGGTCGGCAACGCCGCGTAAGCCTTTTGGTAAGCATCCTGCGCAATAGCGATGAAAGTACTCGCCTGCGATTGAGTCCTGTTCCTTTCAGCAAGCCGCGTAGCCAGACCTGCCAGTTTGAGGGCATTATCGACGGTCGGCGAAACTCTCTGTATTTGCTGACATATCGCGATAGCTCGCAGAGGCTCGGTATCGCTTATGTACTCCGCATAAAAATTACTCAAACCGAGGTCTGACGGATTGGCGCGAATGGCCGCGTCAAGGGCGGCTCTGGTTTCAATGCGCTGCTCGTCCGAAACGGCAGAACCCAATTTTCGATTGCGCTCATATAAAATGGACGCGTAATTTTTTGCAATCTGGCCGTCTGTCGGATTTGACTGGTATGCCTTTTTAGCGTCTTCAATGGCATCTGCGGATTTGTCCATTGCCGTTTCAATCTGACTTTTCAGCATATATCCCTGCGAGAAAACCGGTCTTTTCGCAAAACAGTTATTGATTCTCTCAATCGCTCCCGGATAATCTTTTTGAGCAAACAAAAGCCTGGCTTTGAAATATTCGCCGTCGCACAAATCAAGATTTTTCTCGCCTGCGATATCCGCCATTTTCTGCGCCATTTTCATATCGCTGGCGCTTATAGACAGATCAAAAATGCTCGCCACAGCCTGCGCATTTGCCCCGGATATATCAAGAACCTGGCTATAAGACTCAATTGCCTTATCGCTTTGACCCTTGCTCAAATAAAACTGCCCAAGCATCATCGCTCTGGCTGCCGGTTCGCTAAGCGACTCAATGGCTTTGACCATCAGCTCTTCAGCTCTTGCGCCAGGCACGTTTGCCGGCGAAGGCTCATCGAGCATAAGCCGATACAGTCTCACATTTACGCTGTTCGGATTGTCCGGAATGAAACTGTCTGCGAGTTTTTTGGCTTTGTCGTTTTGCGATTCGCCGATATATCGTCTAAGCAAATCCGAAACTTCCGATTCTGTCAGTTTTTTTGCGCCGAGCGATGCCAACTGTTCGGATACCTTATCGTGCTGGGCTTTCAGACTGTCATATTCAGCCTTCAATTTAATGGTATTCGCATCCTGACCGGCCTGTTTGGAAGCGTCGGAACTTCTCACAAGCCCCCAGCCCGTACTGCTCATTTTATTTTTAAGATATGCAAGCCTCAACCTGATGGTATTCGGGTCGTCCTGTGGCAATTTGCCGATTGATTCCTGCGCTTCATCGTACATATTTGCGCCGATATAAACGCCAACTCTAAGGATTCGGCTCTTGTCGCTTGCGCCGTAATTCTTTTCAAAAAAGTCTATCGAATCAAGTGCGTTCTTCCAGTCCTGCACGCGCATCAGCACGGAGGCAAAATCAAGAAGAATTTCAGGCTTAACCAAATGAACGCCGCTTCTGAACGCGGTGGAATAATATTTAATGACTGCTCCGATTTCCGACGAGTTCGCGAAAACTTTTGCCAAATCACAGGAAAGCCTGCCGAGTTGTATATCGCCCTGTGCCTGCTCGCCGGCGGTCATTTTATCGTAAGCGGCAACCATTTGAATTATCGCTTCGTTAGTCTTTCCCTCGACAAGCAGAAGTCTGCCGTGCCACATAATCGCATAAGGATTGTCGGCGCTGCCTAATAACTGATCCATCTCGTGAACTTCCTGCTCGGCCTTTTCTAACCATTTTGTTTTTTCCGCCGTCCCGGCTGCGGAAGCTGCCGCTTTTTCAATAAAACAGTTTGCCAGGAAAGTGTGCAGCGAATACCTGTTTATGAAACTTATTCTGGCATTCGGACCTTTCACATCGAGGCTGTCTGGAAAACTCAAGGCGGCAGTCGCGATATCCATCGCGACTTGGAAATCCGTTTCGTTTTTGGAAATGGAATATCGTCTGTAATGAAGATCTGCCAGCGTCAGCGCGTAGTTGACATTATTGCCGTCAAGCTGCTGCGCCTTCTGGGCAGCGGCAATCGCCTTGTCCATATTTTTAGGTTCTTTGCTGTACAACTGAACAACCGCGAAATATGGAAGCGGGTTATTCTTGAACTTTTCAGTAAGATTAAGAATATCAGTTTCAATTTTCTTTAACTCTTCGGCATTCTGCCCCGCCTGCGCCAGTTTCGCGCCGTAGAGGTTTATATATGCCTTTGGCTCATTCGGAAGGCTCTGCACTCCCTTGAGCAAAACTTTGACGGCTTCCTGACGGGCATTGATGTCAGCGTTTAAAACGCCTTTCGCCGCGAGTATCTGCCCCTTGAGATTTATCGCGTCAGCCAAATACTGATACACATCAACATTATTCGCTTCCTGCTGCATCACACTTTGCAGGGTTTCAATCGCGCTGGTAATTCCTGCCTCTTTGTCCGTCGCCTGTCCGTGCCTTACAAGCTCCAAAAGAGCCTGCCCCTTTATGCGATATATTCTTGGGCTTGTATCGAGTTTTTTGTCAATCAGTTCGGAAACATTTGATTCTATGTCTTTCCATATATTCCAGTTGCCGCTTTCGGCAAGCTGATAACTGTAATCGAGCATGGCGAGACGTGCTTTTGTATTCTGCGGGTCATAATTTATCACCTGATTCCAGCAGCCATAGACTTTCTGCCACTCGTTCATACCGAGATACATATCCGCAAGCTCAAACAGAATGTCGATTTTGCCCTGTTTGTTTTTGGTATAAGCAAAGGCCTGTTTGTATGCCTTTTCCACCGCTTTATAATCCGGTTCCGCTTTGGAAGCCGCCGCTCTCGCATCGGCTAAATATTTTTCCGGATTTCTGCTCATCTTAAGCATCACGACTATCGCCGCCATAATCAGCATCGCAAGAACAAGTGAACCGATAATCGCAACTTTCTTATTTAACCTTTTAGCCATCTGTTATAATCCTTTAACTGTCAAAAAAGACTTATTTATTCAAACTAATAAAAAAACAGTCCCGGCCGTTAAGCCGAATCCGCAATTTTACACTTTTAACTTTAAATTTTAAACTTTCAAGCCGGCCTTATTTCCATTCAGGCCAGATGTTTTTTTCGAGAACCGGCAGTAAAACCTTCAGCAATTTTTCCGTTGCTTCAATCGCCTGTTTTTTATCGGGATACCCCGCTCTGCCATTGAATTTTATTTCAACTTTGGAGAAATATGAATACTCGCTCGTAAAATTCCCCAAAGCAATTTGTGTGGTTCTCCGGCCTCCTTTGTACTGGCCGTTGACCTTGAAAAAGTAAATCACCGGAAAAACCGCCGATGCCTGCCATATCTCGGTTGTTTTTTTGCCGAAAACAAGACAGGTAGCCGGAACTTTTGCCGGTATTTTAGCGTCATTAACATCGCCGACATTCAAATCCAGCGACGAATTTTCTTTGATCTCGTTGCCCCCGCCGGTATAACAAGCCTCCGGCACATGCGGCACCTGGTCAGGATTACCCGTGTAATACGTTACAAAAATAGAACACTGCTTTACAGGGCTTAACTCCTCAACTGTCGTATCTTCAACGAACCACTGCATATATTCTTCTGTGCCAAGCGACTCAAGCACATCCAGATTTTCAATTTTGGATTTTTCGAGAACTTTGTACGGCGCAAGCAGTTTTTCATCGAGCATCTCAAACGGCTGCTTTAAAGGCAGAGCTTTTTTAATCAGTGTAACGCCATACTTTGCCTTGTAGTAATTCATTCCGCCGGCAAATACTACAAGAACCGCAACGCTAACCAAAAATGCCGGCTGATAATATTTTTTAATCAAAGAATCCTTCATTATCCCTGCGAATCCTTTCTGCGTATAATAAGTTCTTCCTGCTTTTGCGATTGACTTTCGTCAACAGTCAGATTCGCCATAAACCACGCCAGCAGACCGTAAAGCCCGAACGCCAGCGGCAGCATCAAAAGCCCAAGCGTATCGTGATAAACCCCCTGTGCGTACTTCGGATCCCAGAGGATATAAATAAATCCCGTGATGGTTACTCTTACGATATTGCACAAAATCGCTATCGGCAGCGTACTTGCCAGCAAAACCAGCCTTTGCCAAATCGGACGATAATGGAGATATGCCATCGCCACGCCGAGAGCAAAAAATGCCATCAGCAGTCTCATTCCGCTGCACGCTTCGGCTACGTCAAGCGCAGGCTCAAGCCTGACTCCCTTATAAACCACGTCAATCATAACGCCCACCGAGGTTGCCTCAAGACCGCTGACTAAACTTAATATCTGCGAAGAAATCATAGCGGCTAATTGACGCAGCGGAATAGTCATTCTCTCATAAACTTCGTTTGGCAGCGGTATGGCAAAAATCAGATATACGACAGGCAGCCACAGATATTTGACAAGCCGCCATCCGCCAATAAACAAAACTATCGAGCCGATTGTGGGAATAACTGTAATACTTTTGAAATAACCGAATTTATAGCGGTATGTAACCAATACATAAAAAACAAGACAGCAGAGTAAAAACGCCAGACCAAGCCAGTTTGTTTTGGCTTTTACCGCGAGCAGTTCCTTTTTCTGCTGATTGATAAAATACAGGCTGAAAAGGGGAATAATAAAACCGTGCGACCAGCTGCTGTCGGTTACCCATTTGCTAACAATGGAATAAATCTCAACGTGAAAAACACCATAAATAGCCGCCGCAAGGACAGCGATTTTTATGTATGTATGCACCCCGAGAGATGACCAGTTTAATTCCTGCTCCGATAATTGTTTTCCATCCATAGAATTCAACTCAACATCCTGTTATTCAAAAATTCTTCTTCCTTACTCTTAATCAGTGTTCTGTATAAGCGGGTTATCAAATCCCATGTGTCTGGTGCCAAAGTTCCTGTCGTAAATAAATCCAAAGCCGTAAGTAGCTCTGAAAGCGTTACGCAAAACATACATATATCTCGAAAGACCGTGAGTGCCGACATTTATAACGTCGTTTGGCTTGATGAAGAAGTCCGGCTGCGTGCCGTTGGCAATCTTCTCAAGGTCAACCATAACTATTTCTTCTTTCTTTTCGCCTGTCCTGCGAACAACTTCGCATTTTTTCGGCCAGGCTAACTGTCCCAGACCGCCCGCCGCCGCAATAGCCATTTTCAGCGTCATCGGCCTGCCGGTTATGTTTATTATACCCTGATTATTTACGTTGCCAAGTACATAGAACTCGCCGACAATATCAAGTTGAGCCGCTATGGTATCCTGCGGCTTTATAACAATGTTATACCGCGGGTCGCCGCCGAACAATTTATCTTTCGGAATTCGTATAACGCGAGTCTGCGTGCCGCCTGACTGTATATCCTTCCAGCCATAATTTTTGGATGGTGTTTTTGGCTCGGCCTTCGCTGACTGCTGCTCCTGCGGTATCTGCGGCAAAGAATCGACCGTCTGGCCATCTACTTCAACAGGCATCCACTTGCCGTCTTTAAACACCCATTCAACTCCGCTCTGTGACTGCGCCGGCTGTGGAATTTCATTGCTGACCTTAAGAGCAGGCTCCTGTTTGGGAGCAACGCCGTCCGGACTGGCCAGAGTTTCAAGTTCGTTTTCGTTGACCATTTCCGCAGAGGCCATAATCGAACCGGCTCGTCCAGCCTTAGTGAACGAAGGCTCGATCACTTCAAGCAGGTCTTTATCCGCGGCATTAACATCGCCGGAAACTCCCGTGTTGCCATCGGCATCGACAGGCCTAAGGCCTATTTCGTCTCCGCCGCCGAGTTCGTCTTCCGACTGCTCGGTGCCGGTAATCTTACGCGAAACGTATATATAGCTTACGTTAAACTGTCTGGCAGAGCCTGCAACCGCGATAGCATCGGTGAGCCTGAAATCATAACGCGGAATCGGGTATCTACCGGGGGTGGCAATACCATCGCCTATTACAGTGAATGTCCTGCTAAGAGAATTCTGCAGAGAAACCGTAACTGACGGATTCTTCAAAATGCCCGGAGAAAGCGATTTTCTTATTTCCTCTTCGAGCTGTGTTTCCGTCAATCCGCCCGCCTGCAACTGGCCTATTTCAGGTATTGATATATTGCCGCTTTCGGTAACGATAAAATCATCAACATAAGGCTGGCTTTCCTGAAGAAGTTCAAAAATGGAAATTCTGATAACGTCGCCGGAGCTGAATGCGTAATCCTGCTCGCGCACTATTACGTCTGCAGGCGTCGGGTCTTCCACGCCTTCATAAGCGGATGCCGTTTCTTCGGAAACACCCAGAGTATCGAGAATTACATTTACCGCAGGCGATGGTCTGAACCTGCCTATCTGCGTTGGGTCGAGATGGTCCTTGCTGCACCCGACTAAAATGACAGCTATTAAAACAGCCGCAACAACCATCTGGCTTTTGTTCACTCGTGTCATATCTGTTATCCTAATATGAGAGCTGAAACTTTCTACAAAAGCAGACACAAAATCCGCCTTCGCTCCTTAACATCGGCTCAAATTGAACGCCGCTTAACACATTAGCCAATAAGCAATTCCTTCTATTGACTACTGGCTATTGGCTACTTATTATTATCGGCAATAACCGTTATCTTCTGTAAAAACAAAGGGTTAAACAGGCTGTGTATCAGAAAAAAACGCACCGTCATACGCTCACTTAAACAATGTTGCGATACCAATACGCCGCAGATTACCCATCAAACATAAGATTTAAACCATCCGTGAAATGAAGCACTATCGCCTCTATACCCGCAAAACATCCCATTTGTTCAGGGGAAAACCTGCAGCAGTAAAAATAACCACGTCATTATAGGACGCAGATGTCTAATTTGCAAATATAATATATTGGGCTATTTCGTTGGGATTTTCATAGCCATAGACATCTATCTTAGATGGCACGCTGCCGCCATTTTCGAGTTTTATATAATTATAACCAAACAAAACATATCTTTTTTTGCCTTCGGTAACAGCTACGCAAACTTTGCCGTCTTTTCCCGCTCTATAAAAGCTCGTATTTTTACCGAAAAAACCGGCAAAACTGTATTTTTTGCCCTGGAACAGGAAAATGCCGCCCTGCCCGGAAACTATATTGGCAGGCTTTGTCTCCGCCAAAAAAAGCCCCAGCATAGCCGATGACACCGCCTCATTGGTCATCAATTCAAAGACTTTTTTGTCGGCAATGGCCCTGGGTTTTTTCCGAATGGCAAGTTTATCTTCGCTCACCGTCCAGAACGCGTTGCCGCCCGGCTCGTTTGCCTCCACCGTCATCACAGGCTTTCGGTTCTGCTTTCCGCCGGCAGATTCAAAATACAGTTCGCAGTTCTGCTCGGTCAAATACCACCCGGCATTCGCCCCCGTGGTCTTCGATAAACCGTCAGCGGTAAGAAACTTTGCTACGCACGAAAACTTGAAATCGGCTTTTTGCGCAAGGCCGCCCTTCTTCGATGATTTATTTCCCTGACAGCCAAATAAACCAGCCAACAAAACAAACAAAACAAAAACAGCAACAACTTTCTTCATATACTCACCTTTAAAAAAGTTATCAGTTATCAATCCGTAAAAACTGATAACTGATAACCGAGTTTCTGATAACTATTTCTGACATTGTCCGCACTGAAGAGCAGCCAACTGCTGAATGAGACTAAATCTTTCAGCGGCATCCTGTGTTGCCTGTTTCATCAATTCTGCCGCAACTTCAGGCTTTGAGCCTTTCAGCGTGCGATATCTGTTTTCGCTGTAAGCATAATCTTCAAATTTTACCGTCGGCTCTTTTGAATCGAGCTGGAGCGGATTCTGACCCTGCGCCTTCAAATCAGGATTATACCTGTACAGCGGCCAATGTCCGCAGGCAACTGCCTGCTTCTGGTGTTCGTAGCCCTGAACAAGGTCATAGCCGTGAGCAATACAATGCGAGTAAGCGACAATCAGCGATGGCCCGTTATAGCTTTCAGCCTCCGTGAATGCCTTTACCGCCTGAACCGGACTTGCACCCATCGCTATTTTCGCGACATAAATGCTGCCATAAGTCATAGCGAGCATTGTGAGGTCTTTCTTGCCGACCGTTTTTCCGCCCGCCGCGAATTGCGCGACAGCGGCTCTCGGTGTTGACTTAGACGCTTGTCCGCCGGTGTTTGAATAAACTTCCGTATCGAGTACGAGAATGTTAATGTTTTTGCCGCTTGCCAGAACGTGGTCAAGTCCGCCGTAGCCGATGTCATAAGCCCAGCCGTCGCCGCCAACCGCCCATACGCTCTTGCGAACCAGATAATCGGCAACGCTCAAAAGCTGTTTGCATTCCGGGCAATCTTTGCCTTTGCACACTGCCTTGAGTTTTTCAACTCGGCCTCTTTGTTTTTCGATTTCAGCCATTGCCGAATCGTTAGCAATAGCGGCGGCCTTAATTTCGCCCGCAAGATTGCTGTCCAAACAGCCCTTTGCAGCGGCTTGGTCAACTAATTCAACCGCGAACTCGGCAAACTTATCAACGGTAAGTCTCATACCCATTGCGAATTCAGCGTTGTCTTCAAACAGGCTGTTGCTCCAGGCTGGACCTCTGCCGTTCGCCAATTTGCTGTAAGGAGTCGTCGGCAGGTTTCCGCCGTAAATCGACGAGCAGCCCGTCGCGTTGCCAATCAATGCCCTGTCGCCAAATAATTGCGTAAGCAATTTTATATAAGGCGTTTCGCCGCAGCCCGCACAAGCGCCGGAGTATTCAAACAAAGGCTGCGAAAGCTGACTGCCCTTAACCGTATTAAGTTTATACAGCGATGGGTCAGTATTCGGTATCGACAGGAAGTATTCATAATTTTCGCGTTCGCTCATTCGCAGCGGTTCCTGCAAAGCCATATTGATGGCCTTTTTGCCGGTCGGCTGTTTGTTCGCGTCCTTCTGCAGCGCGGGGCAAACCATAACGCAGTTGCCGCAGCCGGTGCAGTCTTCCGGAGCAATCTGAACAGTCCATTTCATACCGGCAAATTCCTTGCCCTTAGCCTCTGCGCACTTAAATGTCTTCGGGGCTTTCTCGGCGTATTTCGCGTCATAAGCCTTAACTCTTATCGCCGCGTGAGGACAGGCCAGCGAACACTGGGCGCACTGAATACAAACATCAGGCTCCCATACAGGAATATCGACCGCGATATTTCTCTTTTCATATTGAGTTGTGCCAGTCGGAAACTTTCCATCGGCAGGCATTTTGCTGACCGGAATCTCGTCGCCCTTATCAGCGATAATCTGGCCGAGGACTTCTTTAACGAATGTCGGTGCGTTGTTCGGTACTGCAGGCGGCATTCCAACTGTGCTGGTTACAGCGGCTGGAACTTTAACCTCCGTAATCTCGCTCAAAGCAGCGTCAACGGCAGCGTAGTTCATATCGAGAACTTTCTGTCCTTTGCTGCCGTAGCTCTTTTCGATTGCTTTCTTAATCGCCTTAACAGCGTCGTCTATCGGAATAATGCCGCTGATTTTAAAGAACGCCGTCTGCATAATCACGTTGATTCTCGCGCCAAGACCAAGCTTATGTGCAACAGAAACAGCGTCAATACAATAGAATTTCATCTTCTTGTCGATAATTTGCTTTTGCACTTCTTTTGGCAGAGTGTTCCATATCGAATCCACTTTGTGCATACTTGTAAGCAGGAACGTCGCGCCGGTTTTTGCCGTCGAAAGCATATCGTATTTTTCAAGGAACGTCGGATTATGACAGGCGATAAAATCAGCCTGACGAATCAGGTAAGGCCTGCGAATAATATTCTTGCCGAACCGCAGATGCGATACCGTTTTCGAGCCTGCCTTTTTGGAATCATAGACAAAATAACCCTGTGCGTTGTTATCTGTCAGGTCGCCGATGATTTTAATGGAGTTTTTATTCGCTCCGACCGTGCCGTCCGAACCGAGACCGAAAAACATCGCCGTATAAAGACCTTCCTGCGGCACGACAAACGAATCATCGACAGCCAGACTGCTATTGGTTACATCGTCAACGATACCGACGCAGAAATGCTTTTTGGGCGATTTCGCGTCGAGATTGTCGAACACAGCCTTCGCCATCGCGGGCGTAAATTCCTTTGAACCCAATCCGTATCTTCCACCGATAATCGTCGGATATTCTTTAAATGGCGCCGTACCATCGCTCATTGTTTCGCCGATTGCCGTTCTGATGTCCATATAAAGCGGCTCGCCGATTGAACCAGGCTCTTTTGTTCTGTCCAGAACAGCGATTTTCTTTACGCTCTTCGGCAGAGCTGCTATGAAATGCTTATTGCTGAAAGGCCTGTACAGCCTGACAATCAAAACACCGACCTTTTGGCCTTTACTGTTAAGATATTCAACTGTTTCCTGAACCGTATCGGAACCTGAACCCATCATAATAATAACTTTTTCAGCATCGGGCGCGCCGACATAATCGAACAGATTATATTTCCTGCCGACTATCTTCTCGAATTTTTTCATCGTCTCTTCAACGATCCCCGGCGTTACATCATAAAATTTATTAACAGTCTCACGACCCTGGAAATAAACATCCGGATTCTGGCTTGTTCCGCCAAGCATCGGCCGGTCGGGAGTTAATGCTCTTAGCTTATGCGCAAAAACTAATTCATTATCAATCATCTCTCGCATCTGGTCATAGCTGATTTCATCGATTTTCTGAACTTCGTGACTTGTGCGGAAACCATCGAAGAAATGCAAAAACGGAATGCGTGATTTTAATGTCGCCTGTTGTGATATAAGTGCGAAATCCATCGCTTCCTGTACGTTGCTCGAACAGAGCATCGCAAAGCCGGTCTGACGACAGGCCATCACATCTGAATGGTCGCCGAAGATTGACAACGCCTGACAGGCCAGCGAACGAGCCGAAACGTGGAAAACCGTCGGCGTTAATTCGCCTGCAATTTTATACATATTCGGAATCATCAGCAAAAGACCCTGCGATGCGGTGAATGTCGTCGTCAATGCCCCTGCCGCTAAAGCGCCGTGAACTGCGCCGCTTGCTCCGCCTTCAGACTGCATTTCCGTTACGCTTGGAATTGTTCCCCAGATATTCTTCTCGCCTTTGGCGGTTTTAATATCGGAAATTTCGCCCATCACAGAGCTGGGCGTAATCGGATAAATCGCGATTACTTCGTTTGTGGCGTGCGCCACATGGGCAACAGCCGTGTTGCCGTCAATCATTACTTTCTTAGCTTTCATAATTGCTCCTAAATTATACTGATTCCAAAAATAATTCGTGCCATACTCCGCGGGTAAGCGAAGCCGGTATAAACATCTACAAATCGTCAAACGCGATAGCAATAA
>MHXU01000162.1 GCA_001824555.1 Planctomycetes bacterium GWC2_45_44 | reverse complement strand
GCGGCAACGATGACTTTTTCGCCGTTGCGACTCAATGTATAGGCGAGTTTGGCAATGCTGGTGGTTTTGCCGGAGCCGTTCACGCCGGATACGAGAATTACCGTTGTGCCGGCAGCCGCTGTATTGAGTTTGCGGTTCTGCTTTGGCCAATAATCCTTCATACAGTCCTTTAAGAAAGGAATGACATCGTCTGTCTTTGCGATTTTTTTGCTTTTGTAAGCTGTTCGCAGGTCGGTAATGAGTTTTTCGGTTGTCTCAACGCCGATGTCGTCGCTGATGAGAGTTTCTTCAAGTTTGTCTAAAAGTGAATCGTCAATATCCCTGCCGAAAGTCAGGACGCTTGCCAGCGACGATTTGATTTTGTCGCGGGTCTTGCCCAGATGACCTTTAATATAGTCCAGCGTCTTGGTAAAAATGCCCATATAATAACTCCGAATTTCTTAATTGCATTAAAGGCGATATTTTAGCACAGATGGGGAAAAATTAAATATCAAAAATAAAAAATCAAAATGACAGATTAAAAATCAAAAATTGCTTTTCCTTTGACAAAATCGGTTTAAAGCGGTAGATTTTTGTCGTCAGGGACGGCACTTCGGAAGAAATTTAAAATTAAAAATTGTGGAATCTGCTTTCGGCAGATGACTTTTTCTATATGGCACAAAATTCAAGAGAGATATTTGAAGCGATTGTCGAACGGGTTAAGGTTCTCGACCCTGCCAACAGTCGAAACTGGTTCAACAGCCTTACCGTAAAAAATTTCGGCGGGGGAATGCTCGATATCGGCTGCCCTGATTCCGAAAGCGCGGGTTTTTTGCAGGATAACTGCATTGGCAGTTTTACGAGAGCCGCACAGCAAATTACCGGCCATCTCGTGAGCATAACATTCGGCGTAGGTACAAAAACCGAAAAAAATAACATTACTTTCCCCGCCGCCGGCGAACTCCGCCTGCACCCGGATTATACTTTCGACAGTTTCGTCGTAGGCCCGGGCAATCGGCTGGCACACGCAAGCTGCATCGCCGTCAGCAAAACGCCCGGCACAACATATAATCCGCTGTTCATTTACGGCAGCGTCGGACTTGGCAAAACGCATCTGCTCCACGCGATATGCAGAGAAACAAAAGCAAACATCGAAAACGCCAAGATACAATTTTTAAGCTGCGAGGAATTCGTCAACCGTTTCATCACCGCCATTGAGCAGGGAACGCTGACGGAATTTAAAAATCTTTACAGAACAGTTGATTTGCTTGTGATTGACGATGTTCAGTTTTTGAGAGAGCGGGAACAAAGTCAGGAAGAATTTTTTCATACGTTCAACGCCCTGTACGATAATCGCAGACAAATCGTTTTGAGCGCAGATTCCGCGCCAGGCGAAATACCATCCCTGCCCGAAAGACTTATCAGCAGATTCAAATGGGGTCTGGTCGTCAGAATAGACGCGCCGAGCTATGAGACGAGAGTCGCAATCGTGCAGAAAAAATCTCGACTTCGCGGAATGGCAGTCTCCGATGAGATTGCCGAGTATATCGCATCGAAAGTCAAGGCCAACATACGCGAGATTGAAGGCGCCCTGACAAGTCTTTACGCGATGGCGGCAGGCGAAGAAATTACCCTCGAACTGGCCAGAAAGGCTCTGGGCGACAAAGAATCCGCGGATAAAAACATCACAATAACCGACATCATAAAAGCGGTTACGTCATATTACGATGTCCGCCCGGCCGATTTGCAAAGCAAAAAGCGAAGCCAAAGTATCACAATGCCCCGGCAGGTTTGTATGTATCTTGCCCGAAGCCTGACGAATCACAGCCTTGAAGAAATCGGCGGCCACCTCGGCGGCAGAGACCATACAACGGTTATGCACGCCTGCGGAAAAATCAGCGAAATGGAACAAACCGATGACAAGCTCCAATCACAGTTAGCCGAAATCACAAGAAGAATCTCCAAGTAAAATAAGGCACAAGCAAACCTTATACTCAACTTTTATCGGTCTTAATTTAAAAACCGCATTTTCACATCTTTTTTGGATTAAGCGACAGCCTTTCATCTACGATAATATAGTTGAATATGTACGCAGCCGACTTGGACAAAGCGCATTTACAGACAGAAAACGCGGTTTTTCTGCTCGATGAATCTGCTGATTTTAATGAGCAGCTCTGTCGTGATACAGCCAGGGTTTGCCTGAACATAACCATTTTCGGCAAAGAGCTGAATCTGACCATAGGTTTTCTGGATGTCCCGATAAGAATCTGCGATATTATTCCTGTGGCACAGGCGATTTGCGATAAAATTATCAGCACAACGCTCGCCTCGGCCGAGAGCCTCGGTCTGCATATTCCGTGCAAAAAAGGCTGCAATTTGTGCTGTAAAAATCTTATACCGCTTTCGGTTGCTGAAGCTCTCTGGCTCAATGAGGAAATAAGCCGAATGCCGGGATATGAGCAAAAAGTTTTGCATCGTTCGATTGAATTTGCCCGCAGAAAACTTCTTGCGACAAAGCCGCCTGATTTTTCTGAAAAAAACTCAAAGCAGGATGTTTCCAACTGGTATGCCGGGCTGAATTTGACCTGTCCGTTTCTTGCGGAAAATATGTGCGACATTTATAAATCCAGACCTCTGGCGTGCAGAGAGCATATTGTAACAGGAACTCGGCACTGCGACGGAACCAATGCGCAGAACACGCAGGTTCTTAAGCCGTCCGTAAGCGTGTTGGAGGCGGTTGCCCAGCTTTGCAGGGAATTTGAAGAAAACCAGACCGATGCGATAATGCTTCCGATTGCTATGGAGTGGGCAGAATCGGTAAAAAGCACGGAATCTAAAACTTATTATATGTCCCATCTGCTCGGCAGATTAGTCGAGATACTTGAGCAGCAGGCCGGTATGGGGCAGGGCTGACCGTTTTTTATTTGAGTTTTTTTAGGAAAATTGAGGACTAAAAAAATCGATTTTTGAAAACTTGCGCGTTTGGCCGATTTTTTTTAGGGCGAAATTGGGGGAAAACGGGGTTTTTGGACATAAAAAACGATTCTGGATATTAAAGAGGCGCAAGTTTTTTGCAAATTTTGTTAAATTTCGTTCAAAAAAAATCAAAAATAGCCACGAATTAACACGAATTAACACGAAAACAATGAGTTTTGCACGATTTTGAGAGGTTTTTGACAAGTTTTTTTCAAGATGAAATAATTCGGGTTTTGCCGAAAGGCAAAAGAGTAACTCAGTTATCAGTTATCGGTTATCAGCACGGGAGTGAAAAATGAATAATGAAAAGGCCGATAGATTTTGTTTTTAGATGCGCATTTCGTGGATTCTAATTTCCATTGACATCAAATATGTAAAAGATAAAATAAGTCTGAATTATTTGAAAAAATTGTATAGCACGAGGAAATGTGGCTAAGGCTTCTATTTCAGAAGAAGGTATAAAAAATAAGTGCAATGAGAATGTAATGTCAATTCAAGGATAAAAAATGACAAAGAAAACTTTCCAAATATATTTTAGAAGTGCTGTTATTTATTTTGTCCTATTAGTTATAATAGGTATTCTTATTGCAGTTTTTGAAAAGGGGGATAACAGAATTATATTTACAACATTCAAGGATCTTTTACCATTGTTAATATCTGCACCAGTTACATGGCTTGGATTTTGTATGCAACGTCGTTCAGCCTTTCTTCAACAACTTCGATCTTTTTGGTCTAAACTTGTTGACGCTATCTGTAATTCTATCCAATACACTAAATTGTCAAAACCAGACCAGAAAGAATATGCAATAACACTCCTGAAGCTTAGTATCGCTATTGATGAGATTCGTAGTTTATTTTATAATCTTCCTAATGGATGTAATGACAAAGGCTTCTATCCGTTCGAACCTCTAAAGGATATTTATTTTTTGGTAGAAAAACTTGAATACGGCGATAATTTTAATCCCAATGTTGCAGATGAAACACGTGGAAAGTTATTGATTCTATGGAAGGAAGTGCGACACGAATTATTAAAGGAATTTGAACGAGAAAAACCAACTTTTTCACATAGCCATTGGGTCGAAGTTGAAAAATCTAAAATTTATGAACAAGAAGAAATACCAAAAACACCGAGTTGATAAAATATATCGATAGGAGACATATTCAAAATTTGACATGTCATTTTGCGTTTTGATATTTTATGTTCTCTGAGTTCTTGTGGTGATAATTAAACGCCGTTGGCCATTTTTTAATAAGATGAATAGGTCGGAACTTCCGTTTGTCGGTATGACGAACGGTATTTAGCCGCCGTTCCGGCGGCTGCTAAACAGTGGAACAATGTGGATTCATGTCGGCGTGGGAACGACATAAGGAATTTCGTCGTCGTGCCGACGACGGCTAAACGACGGAGATAAATATTATTAATGATAACTTTTGGTGTAATAACTGGTTATCGGTTGTCGGTATGACGAACGGTAGTTAGCCGCCGTTCCGGCGGCTGCTAAACGACGAAAAATTTATTTTGTATTTCACATTTTCTAAGTTATCATTTTGTTTAGCCGCCTCCGGTATGGAGGCGAGTGTTGCATAATTTAGTCGCCGTGGCGGCGACTGCTAAACGACGGAGATTACAGGATGATAATTGCATATCATGCGATTTTTACAACTTATGGTACATGGCTGCCGAATGACCCGCGAGGTTCGTATTCAAAGGAAATTTACAATGATGACCTCTGTAAATTAGGCGAAATAAAATACGGCAGACAAACGCCGCCGCCGAAACATCAGATTCTGAAATATTATTTACAGGCAGTTCCAACCTTAAACAGAGAGGCATATTTTATTAATGACAATACAAGACCGGTCATTGCCGGCGCGTTCGCGAAAGTTGTTAATCGGTTTAATATTGAGGTTGCCGCCTGTACGATAATGAACGACCATGTCCATATTTTGATTTTGCGGTCAGGATATAATATCGAATATGTTGTCAATCAGTTAAAAGGCGCTGCGACAAAGGCATTGAATTTAAATGACAGTCCATGGACACGCGGATTTTGGAAGGTGTTTATTGATAGTGAAGAATTTTTGAAGATTGCGATTAAATATGTGAATAATAATCCAGTCAAGTCCGGCCTTTCGCCGCAAATCTGGAGTTTCGTAAAACCATTATCTATTTAATTTCCATTTGCCATTTTCGCACTCTCAACTGTGTTATATAATAACATTGTGATAGTCATAGGCCCTACTCCGCCGGGGACGGGGGTGATTAAGCTCGCCTTCTCTTTCAATCCCTCAAAATCAACGTCGCCGACAAGTCTGAAACCATTTTTCTTTGTAGCATCGGCAATTCTGTTCACGCCAACATCAATAATTACAACGCCTGGTTTAACCATATCAGCGGTAATCGTGTTCGGTCTGCCTGCTGCGGCGATGACAATATCAGCGCGTTTGGTGTGGTAGGCGATGTCTTTTGTTCTTGTATGGCAGACGGTAACGGTGGCGTTGCCGGTCGGGGATTTTTGAATGAGCATATTTGCAAGCGGCTTTCCGACGATGTTGCTTCTGCCGACAATGACGACTTCTGCGCCATCGAGTTTTACGCCTGCGCGGACGAGCAGTTGCACAACGCCGTGCGGGGTGCAGGGCAGGAAAGTTTTTTGGCCGATGCACATTTTGCCGACGCTGACGGGATGAAAGCCGTCAACGTCTTTGGCGGGAGCGATTGCGAGCAGAATTTTTTGTTCGTCAATGTGTTTAGGCAGGGGGAGCTGGACGAGTATGCCGTTGATTTTCGGGTCGTTGTTCATTTTGTTGACTAAGGCGAGCAAATCCTTTTCGCTTGTTTCTGCGGGCAGGCGGTTGTCGTCGGAATAAATGCCGATTTCTTCGCAGGCTTTTTCTTTGGCGGTTACATAAGAAATGCTGGCAGGGTCTGCACCGACGAGAATTACGCCAATGCCGGGGACGATGCCTTTTGTTTTTAGGTTTGCCACTTCGGCCTTTAATTCAGCCCTGATATCCGCCGCGATTTGTTTGCCGTCGATAATTTTTGCGCTCATTTTATACTCCAATTTTTCACCCTGCGCTGTCGCTTGGGCTCTGAACTGACCGCTCCATTACTGTCGCGGCTCTGTTAAAATAAACCTTTAACTTTTCCGGTTTCGACATCGACATCGATGTTTCTAAAGCCGGGATTCGAGGCTGTGCCGGGCATAAGTTTTATTTCGCCTGCGACAGGGACAACAAAGCCCGCGCCTTTGAATACCATAACATCTCTGATTGGAAGTGTCCAGCCCTTTGGCCTGCCTTTGAGATTCGGGTCGTGTGAAATTGACAGGTGCGTTTTGACCATACAGGTTCCGAGTTTTTGCACTTCGGGGTCGGCTTCGAGCTTCTTTGCTTTTTCGAGAGCCTGTGGCGTGTATTCAACGCCGTCAGCACCGTACACCTCTTTTGCGATGAGTTCAATTCTCTTTCGCAGCGGGGTCGTAAGTTCGTAGAGGAATTTGAAGTTATTTTTTTCCTCGCTTGCCGAGATTACCGCTTCTGCAAGTTCTATCGCTCCGTCTCCGCCTTTGAGCCAGTGTTCGCTCAACGCGGCATAAGCTCCGTTTTGTTCGGAGATTTTTTTAACTAACGCGATTTCAGCTTTTGTGTCGGTGTAAAAGCTGTTAATGCAGACGACTGGTTTTACGCCGCTTTTCTTAACGGTTTCGATGTGCGCGATTAAATTTTCGCAGCCTTTTTCTAAAAGTCCGAGATTTTCCTTTGTGTATTCTTCGCTCAATGCGATGCCTGGTTTGACGGCCGGGCCTCCGCCATGCATTTTTAACGCTCTTACGGTTGCTACGATAACGACTGCGTGAGGAGTCAGGCCGCTCATTCGGCATTTTAAGTTCCAGAATTTTTCGAAGCCGATGTCTGCGCCGAATCCGCTTTCTGTAACGTGGTAGTCAACTAATTTTGTTCCGATTTTGTCGGCGATGATTGAACTTTGGCCGATTGCGATGTTTGCGAATGGGCCGGCGTGTACGAAAACGGGCTGGCCTTCGATTGTCTGGAGCAGATTCGGATTGAGAGCTTCGAGCATCCAGGCGGTCATCGCGCCGTCAACTTCGAGGTCGGCGGTGGTAACATCGTTGCCTTTTTTGTCGTAAGCAACGACGATTTTGCCCATTCGTTTTCGCATATCAGCTAAATCGTTCGACACGGCGAGAATCGCCATAACTTCGCTGGAGACGGAAATAGCAAAGCCGGAGTTCATCTCGAAGCCGTCCATTTTCCCACCCTTGCCGATGGTTATGTCGCGAAGCGCCTGTGCGCAGAAGTCCATAACCCATCGCATTTGAATTTGGTTTGGGTCGATGTCGAGACGCTTTAGGCCGCTTTTGGCCAAGCGTGCGTCGTCGTAATTGTTTTCGTGCTGCATTCTGCTGGTCAGAGCGACCATAGCGAGATTGTTTGCGTTTGTGATTGAGTCGATGTCGCCAGTGAGGCGAATCGAGAATGGTGTTAGCGGAAGGCATTGGCTTAATCCGCCGCCTGCGGCTGAACCTTTGATGTTAAAAGTGGGGCCGCCTGACGGTTGTCTGATTGCGCCGGCGACTTTTTTGCCGAGTTTGCCCAGACCCTGGACGAGGCCGATTGTCGTTGTGGTTTTGCCTTCGCCGAGAGGCGTGGGTGTGATTGCTGTTACGTCGATGTATTTGGCTCGCTGGGGAGTTTTGATTCGAGCGAGGATTTTTTTGCAGTCGATTTTGGCCAGCAGCCTGCCTGCGGGAATAAGCTCGTCCGGGTTGATGCCAAGCTCGGCGGCGATTTGCTCGATTGGTTTTGCGTTAAGTTCGGCTGCTTCGGCGATTTGCCAGTCCTTTAGTTT
>MHXU01000161.1 GCA_001824555.1 Planctomycetes bacterium GWC2_45_44 | reverse complement strand
GCAGAATCTAATGATATGTATGGTAGTGGTGATGCCGAGGTTTGGTATAACACGAATTGGGAGCATGATCCTAATTTTTACTGGAATATGACAGTAACTCAAAATAATAACTACAAAGTCGTAAAAAATATGTACACCGAGAAATTCCAGGACATCACGATAGGAACTGCCAGCGCGTGGACGGATGTTGATTTATCGAGTTACGGTGTTCTTGCCAACCAAGTAGTCGAAATCGGCATCAGGAACAGCAGCACATCCACTGCAAGGGATGCCGGCGTAAGAATCAAGGGCTCGTCTCTTGCCAGAAAGATAGTCCTTCACGCAGCTACGACAGCTGGCTGGGATATGACTACCATGACGGTAAAGACCGATGCCAATAAAAAGATACAGGCTTATGCAGCGAGTACTGCCGATGTTCACTTCTATTTGGTCGGCATCTGGAACATTAGCGGAGATTATACCGAGAAGTACCAAGCATTGACTATAGGCACGACCGGTAGTTGGGTTGATTCTGCTGACCTTAGCGCCTATGGCGTAGGCGCCAACCAGGTGGTAGAAGTTATGGCTTCTAAAAAAGCCACTACCGCATATATTGCGGGTATTCGTGGAAACGGCTCAGCTCTGGATAGAAAACTTACTCTCCATGCCTCAACTTCCAGTGCCGCCGACTGCCTTGTAATGCAGGCTCAGGCTGATGCCAACAAGAAGATCGAAGTTTGGAAAGGTAATACCTCGGTAACATTCACACTGCTTGGCTACTGGACGACTGCTCCAGGAACGTACACTGAAAAGTTTACTGACGTAGGCAAGCCGAGTTCAAACGCTGCATGGACTTCTCGCAGTCTAAGCGGTCAGAGTGTTCCCGCCAATGCGATTTGCGAGATGCTCATAGCTAATGCCAGTACGGCCAATAGCAACAATGTAGGTGTTCGTCGTACCGGCTCATCTTTGAGCAGGCTTTTCAATCTTCACAAAAGCTCAGCTTCTACAGCAAGGGATTGTGGTATGATGCATGTTGAAGCGGACAGTAGCTCGAATATTCAGCAGTACTTGCAGAATTCAGGTGATACGGTAAACTTTTATCTATTGGGTTACTGGAATTAAGCGACTTGCTTAATTTTAGAAAAGGCGTTTAATTTGGCATAGCGGCCACAGGCCGCTATGCTTTTTTGTAATAGGACTTGAATTCACTATGTGTTTTACGAGCGTTTATCGTAATTCTATCGAAGAGGTTGAATATCAATTGACATTATATGTTAATCAGCTATACTTACCCGTGTGAGTGAAAAAGGGTTATGTCTTCTATGTCAAATGTGTTCTCTTGTTAAATGAGTTAAATTTGGAGTTGAAAGATGAGTTTTAATTGGGCAAAAAATATAAGCATGGTTCTTTTTTTATGTTTGAGTACCTGTTTTGTTGAGGCGAATGTGAAATTCGCTAAGGTTGCAGAACATAAAGGAAAACCGACCATATTTATTAATGATGAACCGGTAAGTTCAATAGCCTATGCTCTCACAGAAGAAGGCCGTTTTACTTGGGAAGAAGCTCCCTCAAGAAACCTCGCCATGTTTTATGAACAGGGTTATAGGGTTTTTAGTTTATATGCATATTTCAAGGACGTTTGGTGTCTGGACAATAGTATAGACTTGAGTCTTATAAAAAAACAAATTCGTGGACTAATCATGATGTGTCCTGATGCTGCTATTATATTGAGAGTGCATGTAGATGCCCCGCCATGGTATAATCAAAAAAATTTAGATGAATCAGTCGAGTACACTTCTGGGCCTGTCAAAATGCATGGAATGGATACTGATCGTGTTCTTAGAATGAGTTTTGCATCAAAAAAATGGCGTTACGATACAATGTGTGTCCTCAAAAGGATTTGTAATGAGTTGAGTGATAGCGTAGAAGGGGAACATATAATCGGATTACATTTTGCCACAGGAACATTTGGTGAATGGCACTATTGGGGATTCCCTGAAGAGCCTGATTCTGGTAAGGCTATGACACGGGAATTTCGGAAATGGCTCAAGGGAAAATATGGGAATGACCAAACACTTCAGAAAGCTTGGGGTAATCCAGAAATTAGCATCCAAACAGCTTCTGTACCAAAACTACAAGAACGTCAGAGTACCACGGCAGGTGTTTTTCGTGATCCTACAATGGAACGTAATGTTATCGATTATTATCAGTGTCAGCAAGAAATTGTGGCAGACGTAATCTTAGAGGTATGTAAGACAGCAAAATTGTCTTGGCATCGACCTGTGATTACGGGTGTTCTGTATGGTTATTTTTTTAATATGTTTGGTATGATGGCATCAGGTGGCCATATAGAAATGGAACGGATATTATCCTCGCCCGATATTGATTTTCTAAGTGCTCCAATATCTTATGAAATTGAATCGCGAAAAGTTGGCGGAACCGGGCAAAGTCGTGGAATTATGCTTTCCTGCAGACTGCATGGCAAACTATGGCTTGATGAAATTGATCATCCAACTTATCTGGGCGATTGTTTTGGGCGTCTGGCTCCATTTACACCGGAAAATGTTGCTGATTCAATCAGTGTTATGCGTCGCAATGCAATGCGTACACTAACTCAGGGCATGGGAGCATATTGGTTTGATTTCGGACCAACACGCAAAAGTGGATGGTTTGATGATCCCAATCTTATGACAGAAGTCGGCCGGATAAGGGAGAGATTTTTCGCCAAGTTGAACAGCCAATATGAAAGCGATGCAGATGTACTGTTTATTTATGATGATCAGTGTGCTTATTATATGGGGTCTAAAGATAAAGATCCAATTTCTCCGATGGTTATTGAAGAAATGTCAGCAGCGGCTTATCGCACAGGTGTAGCTTTCGATGAGGTACGATTAGCAGATCTCGAAAGGATCAATTGGGAAAAATACAAAGTGGTCGTTTTTGCCAATACATTTTTACTTAATGATCATCAAAAAAAAATCATCAAAGAAAAGATTGCAAGAGATGGCCGCAACCTGATATGGATTTATGCCCCAGGATATGTCAATGGGGATCATCTTGATGTAAATTATATTTCTACGGTGACAGGCATGAGAATCCGCAAGTTGGATTCACAGCAAACTGCACGAATTGAAATTGAGAACATAGGTAAGTTGGGCAAAATAGACTTCGGCACGAAATTGCCAATTAATCCGAGTTTTGTTATTGAAGATTCCAATGTTAAGCCTATTGGATTCTATACAGGAACAAAAGAGGTTGCGTTTGCAAAAAGGCAATTCAAAAATTACAATTCTTATTACTGCGTTTTGCCGTTAAACTCTGCTGATGTGATGCAATACATCTTTTCTGAATGTGGTGCTCATATTTTCAATATACAACATGATACAACATATATAGGCAATGGATTGCTGTGTATACATTCAGAAAAGGGAGGAAGCCGTCAAATAGTGTTGCGAAATGGAATGAAATTAAATTTAGATTTACAACCACGTTCTACAACTGTTGTCGATAGTATGACAGGCAGTCTTCTTTTTAAATGAAACCTAAATGATTTGTTTTATTATAATAAAGACCCACAAAAAACAATGTTAAGGGGCGTTTGTGGTATTGGCGGTAGTAGCAACGCTTGAGATAAAAATTCGCCAATAGAATAAATCTGTTTGGTTTTATTAGACGACGAGATTTTTAAAGCTATGCATAGATGTAAGCAATGAAGAAGGTCTTATGCAGTTCATTGGTGTTTTGGTTATTAGCAGCGTTGCTGATGTGTTTTTAATGTTTTGTCGTTATATGTGAGACTTGGGAATAATAGCTATGGGTCGAATACTTTTTGGTCTTGTTCCTGACGAGATGAAATTATTCTGTCAGATCTTTGTAGATGAATTTTGTAATGGATTTGATAGGTATATTTCAATTGACCTTGTCAAAATTCCGCAAAGCCGGTCGCTCGAAGTGAGGTTTGATGGTGATCGATATGTAATTACATATAATGAGGCATTGCAAGTAGCACGCGGTATTGGTGCTATTTTGGCCGGTTTGGTAAAAGAAGGGCAAATATACCAGGAAAAAAATGTATTCAAAAAACTTGGTGTGATGCTCGATTGCAGCCGCAATGCGGTGATGAAAGTTGAGAGTGTTAAAAGATGGTTGCGACAGTTATCGCTGATGGGGTATAACCTTTTGATGTTATACACCGAAGACACCTATGAACTTTCCGGTGAACCGTATTTTGGTTATTTGCGAGGGCGGTATTTGGCAGCGGAATTAAAGGAGATAGATGCTTATGCCGCTAGTTTGAATATTGAAGTGGTCGGTTGCATTCAAACTTTGGGGCATTTGACACACCTGCTGAAATGGGATGCTTATAAAAACGTTAAGGATACTGCGGCGGTTTTGCTTGTTGATCATCCGGAGACTTATGCACTCATCGAAAAGATGGTTAAGCAGATGAGTGATTGCATAATTTCACGGCGAATACACATCGGTATGGATGAAACTTTTGATTTGGGGCTTGGGGAGTTCCTGCACCGACATGGGTATAAAAAACAAAAAGAAATTTATAATCGCCATCTGAATAAGGTTGTAGCAATTTGTAAAAAGTATAGCCTGAAGCCGATGATATGGTCGGATATGTATTTCCGAACTTCCATGGAGCCATACGAAAATTACGATCCTCATGCAGAAATTCCCGAACATGTTGCACAAAGCATACCTGATGATGTTGAGTTTGTTTTCTGGGATTACTACAAGGAAGATAAGCAATATTACGTTGAGCTGATCAAACGGCATCGTGAGTTGGGCAAAGGCCCGTTGGTAGCTTCAGGGATTTGGACATGGGCAAGGTTCTGGTACGACAAAAATATTACCATGAGTACAGCTGGTCCGTGCATAGACGCTTGTCTGGAAACTAATGTACAAGAGCTTTTGCTTACAATGTGGGGTGATGGTGGGGCTTATTGTGAGTTTGATTCAGCTATGGCGGGGTTAGCGTGGGTTGCAGAGAAAGCGTTGGCTGGGGATAGTTTTAATGAGGAGTCTCTGGAACAGAAGTTTCAGATGATAACCAGCCGAGTATATAAAGATGTTATTACGGCTTGCGATCTTAACAATATATGCGATCTCGCTGCTTATATGTGGGATGATCCGATTTTGGGTTGTCAATGGAAGCAAGCACGAGAGAATGATAGTCAGTATTGGTTGAAGGCGATTGCGAGATGTAATGAATTACTTGTCAGATTAAAACCGCTGGCAGTTGATACAGGAGTTATAGATTTTAATCATGCGTACAATTTGGCGGTTTTTTTGAAAAGTCGCATTGAAGTTGGTTTGAAGTTGGATGACATTGTTGACTCTTGCGATTCTACTAAGGTCACAAAGGCGATAGGCTTATGCCGGACAACTATCGGCAAACTGGATTTGGTTTTGGAGTCGTTCCGACGCCAATGGTACAGACGCAACAAGGTATATGGCTTCGAAGATATTCAGAATCGTTTTGGTGGTCTGAAACAGAGGCTTATGGAACTTGAAAGCCGGCTTGGTCAGTTGCAGGATGGTGAGAAGGTAAATATTCCTGAATGGCGAGAATAATTGTAATTTATTCTGCCTGTTTTATGATGGGCTTTATAATATGAAATCGAGCGTTCTGATGAAGTATAAGAAAGACAAATGATTGTTTGATTTTGTGAATGATGAAGCTGGGTTTCATTTGGATTTTTTTGTTATTGAGCAATCCAGTTCAAAGACTGAAACGCTTTCGTAAACAATTTGTCGAGACACCGTCACCGAAGTCTAATATGTCCTTTCGGTGGATGAGGATGTTATTGTATGGCCTTGTGGCTGAAATGATATAAATTACCAGAAAAATAAGGAACAAAGTATGCGACGACGGTTACAGGAACATAGTGCATTCATGTTTTTAAAACTGTCTGCCGCGCTTATTTTGATTTCGTTGTCTCTGTACAGTGCTTGTGGATCAGAATCGCAGGTAATTTTAGATGCTTCGCAATGCCGGATGATTAACACTCCAAGTAATGTTAGCAAGGTTCCTTTAAAAGTAAATGAAGGTGCGCAAGTACGCAATTATAATGGCAGGCCAAGTTTGTTTATTGACGGTCAAGTTTCGGTGCCATTCTGCTATACGTCGTACCTCGGACGTGAGCCATATTATCGCGAGGCTATGCAGGCAGGAATCCAGGTTTATTGTTTTCCAGCTTATCTCGGTGATAGAGGTATTAATATAGAATCTGGTATAGGCCCATTCCGGCCAGGAATTTGGATTGGGGAAAAAACCTTTGATTTTAATAGCCTGACCAACGATTTTAAAACTTTGCTCAGTGTCTATCCTAACGCTCGAGTAATCATTCGCCTCGATTTGGACCCACCTTCTTGGTGGGAGCGAGCTCATCCTGAAGCCTGCTCTTTCCAGCCGGATGGCTCGGCATTGCGTCAGAGTTTTACTTCTCCGATTTGGCGTGTAGCGATGGATGATGCTTTACGTGCTTGCATAGCTTGGTTATTGCAATCCCCGTATTCCCAGAACCTTATTGGTATACATCTTGCCGCAGGGGGAACCGAGGAGTGGGTTTATCAGTATTATAACCTGTTTTATGACGGAAATCCTGGGCGGACAGTAGCTTTCCGCAAATGGCTACTCGAAAATTATGGCGATCAGGCCAAGTTGCGTATGGCTTGGGCTGATCCGAATGTTTGTTTTGCCACTGCCCAATTGGCTGATATTAGCGGTAAACAGGCAACACCGGTTTGGCGAACGGGCAAGCAAACCAAGCAAATTGTGGACACCTTCCGCTTCCACTCGGCTGTTTTGGCCGACAATATTGCCCATTTTTGTAAAGTGGTCAAGCAAGCCAGCGGTGGTCGCTTATTGACCGGTGCTTTTTACGGTTACCATTTTTACCTAAACGATCCTCGCAAAGGTCATTTTGCTTTGGGTCGTCTGCTTGCGTGCCCAGATTTGGATTATATTTCTAGTCCTAATACATACAATCGTGTGCTGGGTGAGGATTGGTTGCCTATGGCAGCTCTGAACTCTGTTTCGCTTCATGGTAAGCTCTGGTTGGCTGAAAATGATACTCGAACTTTCAAAACCACTTTGCTTAAGGACCAGGCTCCAGCTATTTGCCCGAATGGGTACTATTCTGATGGGGTCTGGCGCGGACCGGAAAGTGCAGAGGACTCCGTGGCTCTTTTACGCAAGAACGCAGCTCGAATGTTAGCTGGCGGTTATGGTGGCTGGTGGTTTGATATGTGGGGTGGGTGGTTCAGCGATGTACGCCTGCTTGCTGTTCTACGACGCACACAGGAACTGGGCAGTCTTGAATTAGGACAACCATGTCCCCAAATGGCTGCTCAAGTCTGCGTTATTACCGATGAGGAACTTGCTTTCCATGATGCATCATTTGGGAAATTGACTGAACAAATAATGGTCAATCGTTTTGTCTTGGGACGGACTGGCGTACCTTATGACGTATACCTGCGAAGTGACATTATGCTAATTCCTGCTGGCCGTTACAAGGCAATTTGGCTCCTCGGATTGCTTGAATTGACAGATAAAGAGATAAAAAAAATGGATGAATGGCACAAAGAAGGGATTACAACACTCTGGACGATGCCTGAGGGTACAGATATCCGCTGGGCCGGGGGGGCTCCGCTCGAAATAAAAAAGGGCCAAGTGCAGTGGACTCCAGCGGAATTGCGCTGTATATGGCGCAAAGCCAGTGTCCACATTTATGTGGAAAGTGATGATATTCTATATGCCGGCTATGGCTGGATTAGCCTCCATACTTTAACAGGTGGCACGCGAATTATCCACCTCCCATTCACTGCTCGGGTGGAGGATGCGTTTGAGGAAAAAGTTCTCGATATCGCCACGTCCGACTTAAAAATTGATCTGTCCCCTCGATCTACGACACTGTTGCGGGTACTGCCGGTTGATTCAGGTAAATGATTAGAGTGTATTTCCAATATTTTTTCCCCTATAGCTTAGTGTGTCAAGATAAACAAGATATGTTAATGCTAAATATATTACTGTTGACATTTGTATTGAAACCAATGTATACTCACTCGTGTGAGTTCTTGTTTTTTTGTTTTCTTTAGGATGTTTTCATGATAAACGTTGGTATAGTTGGCTGCGGAATGATTGGTCAAGTCCATTTTGCTTCTTACAATTCATTAAAAAATGTGAGGTGTGTAGCAGTATGTGATAACAATCCTGCCAAATTTGAAAAATTTGGTAAAATACAGGGCAATATAGAACTCAAATCTAATAATTCCAATATAGCTCAAGTACGACAATATACAAATTTTGAAGATATGCTTAAAAATGAGAAATTAGATGTGATTTCCATTGCTGTTCCAACCCATCTCCATGCTGATTTTTCGATTCGGTCACTAGAGGCCGGCGTGAATGTATTATGTGAGAAACCGATGGCGCTTACATCTAAGGAATGTAAGCAGATGATATCTGCGGCAAAATCTTCAGGCAAGCATCTTCAGGTTGGGCATTGTATTCGGTTTTGGCCGGAGTATGTCGAGACTAAGGCTATTATCGATTCTGGCGAATACGGGCGAGTTTTGGCGGCTAATTTCAGAAGGCTAAGTCAAACTCCAACTTGGAGTGAAGACAACTGGCTTCTGGAACATAAAAAAAGTGGAGGTGCTGTTTTAGATTTGCATATTCATGATTCTGATTTTGTTAGATTCGTATTTGGTATGCCTAAAGCGGTTTATAGCTATGGAATAAAAGGGCCAAGCGGTGGTTATGATCACATTCTAACCCGGTACATTTATCCCGGAAATGATACGGCGATAACTGCGGAGGGTGGCTGGATGATGACTCCAAGCTTTGGTTTTGAGATGAGCTTTCATGTTGTTCTTGAACATGCATCAATCGTTTATAATAGCACTCGGGCACCAACGTTAATTGTGTGTCCTTCTAAAAACAAAATGTTTCCGCCTAAACTTGCGGATAGCCATGGCTATCTGCTTGAAATTGAGCATTTTTTAAAAATAATTTCAGGAAAATGCGTTAAGGAAATAATTACGCCAAAGCAATCATGGGATTCGGTTCGTATAATTGATTCCGAAAGGCATTCTGCGCGTTTAGGTAAGCCTGTAACACTTTAACTGTTTGAGGATTTAGCAATGAACAAAAGTATATGGAGCGTAGGTTTTTGCAGTTGGTGCGTTGGTGATGATCTTGATGCATTAAATGTATTGAAAAAGGAATTGGACATAAAAAGTTTGCATTTGAGTTTGATTCCGGTATTAGACAAAGATTTTCAAAATTTCCCATCCTTAATCAAAGATCAAGGATTTGAGATTACAGCAACTATGGTGGGTTTTCCTCAAGAGGATTATAGGACTCTGGAGAATATTAAAGCAACAGGCGGGATTGCTCCGGATGATTGGTGGGAAATTAATAAAAAACGAGTATTAACTGGAATTAAGATTACCTCCGAGTTAGATGTAAAATATTTGTCTTTCCATTTTGGTTATATCGAGCCAGGTCCCTCGGAGTATGCTGACAAATTATATGACAGGGTCAGGTTGCTTGCCGATTCTGCCGCAGATCATAATGTTATGTTGTTGATGGAAACTGGACAAGAGACATCTGAACAACTCTGTCAATTTATAGAGCAATTGAACCATCCTGCAGTAGGTGTAAATTTCGATCCTGGGAACATGATTTTATATGGTAAGGGCGATCCTGTTGCAGGTCTGATTAAGCTTGCTCCTTGGATAAAGCATGTGCATATTAAAGATGCACTACCACCACGATTTATTGGAGATTGGGGAACAGAAATGCCTTGGGGACAAGGGCGAGTTGGAAGTGACAGGTTTTTGAAAACTCTGGCCAAGTTAGGGTTTACTGGAGCTCTGGCTATTGAGAGAGAAGTTGGTGGTTCTAAATTGCAGGATGCTAAGGCTGCGGTTGAAAGCATCCGCACATTTGCTTTATAAGCTTCGATTTTTTGAGATCAAGTTTGCGTTAAGTAAAAAACTTGACTATTTGGCTTTTACCTGCTACACTGACACGGGTGAGTTATGGCTAATGTCCAAGTTTTTCTGCAAAAGGAGTAAATTTTGATATAGGCCAGAGCTAATAAGCGAGTGGATTTGAGTTGAATTCGATGATTTTTGTGACTTGAATGAGTTTTAAGGCCAAAAGGTCTTTTAGTGTGATGTTTGAATGTGATATATGAAAAAACACCTGTGTTTTGATTGTAAGTTGTTTGCTTAAGAGTACTTACATAATAATCAAGATGTGAGATGTTGCGAGAAATAGTAAATAAGTCGTTATTCTAAGGATAGTTATGAGTTTTTTTGAAGCTTTAATTAAGATACATCAAAGGAGAAAATTGTAATGGCAGTCAAAGAGAGACCGGTTACTATGTCTGAAATTGCTAACCGATTAAACATATCCCGCTCAACAGTTTCTTATGTTTTATCAGGAACAGCAAAGAGCAAACAAATTTCTCAGGATACTATTGAAAAGGTTAAGGATGTAGCTAATGAATTAAATTATGTCCCAAACCGGTTGGCTCAAAATCTCTCCCGTAGACGCACCGGTGTTATAAGCTTACTCTTTGGGGAATTGTCTTACGATTGGGCTGAATGTGTAATCAAGGGGGGAATTCCTGTTTTTGATGCTGCTGCTTATACTGCATTTATCGGGGTAAGCTTAAGAGAAGCTGCCCGCCAAGATAAAGAAATAACTGCCATAATAGAGCGTCGTGATGAAGGTGTAATTTGCTGTCCTTTACCTTGGGGCGCAAGTGGGTACAAAAAACTGATAGAGAGAGGTATACCTTTTGTATTTACAGGTGACACGTTATTGGAAATGACTGATGTGAGTTTTGTTGCTTGGGATGTTGGTCCCGCAACTGAAATTGCTGTTCAGCACCTGATAAAAACTGGTAGACGAAAAATTGGAATGGTTGGATCAGATTATCCCACATGGTCTACTAATATCCGTTCTTCGGTTTTTTCTAAGGTTCTAAAGGATGCGGGTTTGCAAGTAAGAAATGATTGGGTTGGTTTAGAAAAAGCAGGCCTTTCTCCAGATCGCGTTATTGATGTTTTATTTAAGAAAGGGATGGACCACCCAGATGCGCTTTATGTGATGGATGATTCTCTTGCATTATTGACTTTGGACAAATTAAATAAAATGGGATTAAAAATACCTGATGACGTTGCGGTTATCGGAATGGGCGATCTACGTGAATCATCGCACTCAATGATAGGCTTGACGACAGTGGCTGAACCAACACAAGAAATGGGAAAAATTGCTGCTGAGACTATTATAGAATTAATTCGTAAACCTCAACAATCACCAATCAAGCGATTATTGTCTGGTACTGATTTAAAGATTCGCAGAACTGCTTAGGGAGTTAAGCAGACTATACATTTGTTCTGAAAGCCCCGGTATTTCTATTTTTGACAGAGGTCAGAGCTGATAAGCGATTGGTTTTATGACTTAAGTCAGACGTTTGGAATGTAACAAGAAGTTAACCGCTATAACAGAAAGGAAATCGAATATGTCAAATACGCAGTCCCCTCATCATTTAACCGAGAAGCTCGACGAGCTTTATGAATTTGACCGTGAGCCTGTA
>MHXU01000160.1 GCA_001824555.1 Planctomycetes bacterium GWC2_45_44 | reverse complement strand
ATTTTCAGCAAAACCGCGCAAGTTTTAATGTAATACAGAAAGCCACAACAGAGCCCCAAGGGTAACCGCGGGGTCATTAAAATTCTATCGGTTTCGCCGATTCCACAACTATTCACTTTTCACTATTCATTATTCACTCTTTTTTCGATTCCACCTACCGGCTATTTTTTATATCTCTGTGTCCTCTGTGAACTGTGGCTATTCTATATCTGCTTTTCTCTGTGGCTCGGTGGCGAATAATTCCCGAATTGTTCACTCCTTAATAAAACTTGTCAAAAACACCTCAAAACTGCTCAAAAACAACAAAAAATCCGCGAAAATCCGTGAAATCCGTGGTTAAATTTGATTTTTTTGAACAAAATTTAACAAAATTTACAAAAAACTTGCAGACCTTTAATATCGCTAACAGTTTTTTAGTCTAAAAATCGTGATTTTTGGCCAAATTACCCGAAAAAAACTTCGGCCAAAAGCGCAAGTTTTTTATTTTTGACAATTAATATCTTATTTTTGCAATATTTTAATCGACTGCTAAAGGCTTACTAAATTTAGTACACAATCGCGGCGTAGCCGACGCTTTCGTTGCTGGTTTGGCCGAATTTCTTTTCCATTACTTCGCTGCTGTTTGTGTGAGCTAATAAAATTCCCTTGGTTTTGCCGAGCGATTTTGCCGCTGAAATAGCCGCCGCCGCTGCGCCCGGGCCGCAGGCGTTCTCCTTTTCTATCGAACTGGTCAATAATTTTTCAGTCTGCATATCGAGCGCGGCATCGATGAAAAATTTATCGTTCACATTTTTCGCCCATTCGATAGCGGATGCTCCGTTGCCCTGCGGATTAAAGCCATACCGCGGCCCGTAATGCGTTAAATCAGTCGAGCCGATGCAGACGATTTTTTTACCGGCTGCGGAATTTAAAATACACTCGGCAATGTCTTTTCCAAGCTGCACCACAAAATCGCCGGGCGGGGTCAAGAGCGGAACTATTTTGGCGTTGGGGAAAAGATGCTGAATAAACGGGAGCTGCACTTCAATGCTGTGTTCGTATTTGTGGGCATCGAGGTTTGATTTGGCGAATTGGCTTTTTTTGATAATCGCCGCGGCAAGTTCTTCGTCAATTTTTATTTCGCCGAGCGGAGTTTGCCAGCCGCCCGTGTCATAGACCGCCGCGTTTTGGCCGAAGTAGCTATGCGCTGTGCCGAAAATGATAAAAGTATCGATGGTTTTTTCGATTTTTTCGATAGCGGCGAAAACCATACCTGCAAGGTCGCCGCTGAACGTCCAGCCTGCGTGCGGCACAATGCCTGCAACGATTGTATCCGGCAATTTACACAAAACAGGCCTGTCGGTGAGACAATCAATTATTTCTGTTCGGCACTGTTTTTGGCTGCCGGGATAAAACTGCCCAGCCACCGCCGGTTTTCGTGTATTCATAGCAAATCTCCGTACTTGCAAAATCGCTTCCAAACGAGTATAAAGATATTGTAGCGTTTTTGAAGGGAAATACAATGGCGGAAAATAAACTCGTAGCGGTTGTAATGGGTTCGGACAGCGATATGCCGACAATGAAAGCCTGTATTGATAAATTGAAAGATTTCGGAATTGAGCCTGTCGTTCGGATTATCTCTGCTCACAGAACGCCCGACATCGCCGACGAGTTTGCCGCAGGCGCAGCGAAAACCGGCATAAAAATAATTATCGCTGCCGCTGGTATGGCTGCTCATTTGGCAGGGGCTATGGCTGCTCGAAGTTCGCTGCCGATAATCGGCGTGCCTTTGGCCGCTGCCGAAGGGCCTGCCGGAATCGATGCGCTGCTTTCGACGGTTCAAATGCCGCCTGGTGTGCCGGTTGCGAGTATGGCGATTGGTAAGGCCGGAGCTGTGAACGCTGCGGTATTTGCGGTTCAGATTTTAGCGTTGAGCGATGAAAAACTCGCCGCTAAATTAACCGATTTCCGAAAATCACAGAGACAGAAAGTCATCGAAAAAGATTCAGCGATTTAGGAAATAAGGGATAGGGTTTAGGGTAGAGGGGATAGTAAAAATTCTATCCAAATAATTCTTTGAATTTTTCTTCGATACTTTCGGATTTGCAGAGTGTTTCGCCGATTAGGATTGCCGTTGCTCCGCTTCTTTTAATTTTTTCAACATCGGCCTTTGTTTTGATTCCGCTTTCAGAAACGATGCCTTTTACGTCTCCGGCAAGCTCGGCTAATCGCGTTGTTGTGTTTATATCAACTTTCATCGTCGCAAGGTCGCGATTATTTATTCCTATTATACCGTAATGCGCCTTTGGAAAATCAATCAGACTGCGAACCCGCAGCAGCGACTCGGCGTTATGCACTTCCAAAAGAACCGAAAGCGTCAATTCCGCAGCGCAAATCATCAGGTCAACGATTTTGCCGTCCGTCGGCTCGAATGCTTCAGCGATTAACAGTATCGCATCAGCTCCCGCCGCTCGAGCTTCATAAATCTGATATTCGTCTATAATAAAATCTTTTCGCAAAACCGGCACAGAAACACTGTTTTTGACGGCGGTAAGATATTCAAGTTTGCCCTGAAAATATTTTTCGTCAGTTAAAACGCTGATAGCGTCTGCTCCGCATTTTTCATAAATATTCGCGATTTGAACTGGGTCAAAGTTTGGCCGAATAAGTCCTGCTGATGGCGAAGCTTTTTTAATTTCCGCGATTACGTTTATGCCGCGCGGATTTTTTTTGCTTGCGGCGGCGTGAAAATTCCTGCATTTCGGCAGATTTTTAATCTGCTCTTTGAGCGATTCAAGCGAAACAACATTCTTCCGCTGCTGGACTTCAATTCGCTTATCGGAAATTATTTGTTTTAGTATATCCGACATATTTATTTCGCCGCGGCAACAAAGCCCATTCGCAACTGGCTCAAGGCATCTTTAAGCAGTTTCGATTCCTGTTCGGTCAGATTGCCTTTCGTTTTCGTTTCGAGAGCTTCAAGCATATCAATATGGAATTTCGCAAGCGGAAGATTTTTCTCCAGCTCTTTGCCCTCTTCCGTCGCGATAAATCCCATCGCGAACATCGCCTGTGTGGCGAGCAGGCTTACGAGGGAATTCAAATCGCCAGGCGGCAATTGACGCTCATCGGGCTGCTCTTTCGGCTGCTGTTTTTTTTCTTCCAGAGCCTCTTTTTCCTTTTGAGCCTGATTCTTCCAGTCTTCATCAACGATAATTTTTTTGTCCTTTTTGTCTTCTGCCATAACGGCTCCTTTTATTAGTAAATTTTAAGGTAGCTACAAAGCGGTTATTATACCATTATCCGCGAAATCAGCGACTAAAAAATTTTGCGATTATGCGCCTTTTTTACAGCAGCCCGAAATCATTCGGCTTTTTCAAAACCACCCATGCCCGCCAGTCTTTTTTATAAATTCTCCGAGGCGGAATTGTTTCCACGTTTTTTAATTTAATCAGCGTCGCGTATTTACTGTCCGCTTTAAGCTGCCAGTACTCATCATCGCCGCAGATTCGAGCGTTGTATTCAGTTTTAAGTTTTGCGATTGCCTGTGGCGTAAGTTCGCTGAATTGTTTTACTGTCGCCGCCTGCGCCTTGGCGACGACCATACCGGCTGATTCCTTAAAAAACAATACATCGCCCGGCGAGACGCAATCGAATGGCGGACATTTACCCTTTGTAAGTCTCGACTCGATTGTCTTGCTGCCGTCGAGTATCTTATCGAGATACTGCTTTTTCAAAATCACAAGATGCGAATTCGCCATACCGCCTATCTTTTAATATTTATTTTTATTTGTGCCGGCTGTCCGTCAGAACACGCCTCTGCATCGGCGGATGTATTTGCGTCCGATGGCAGCGGCTTTTCAATATCCATTTCAAAAGGAATACCGAACGCTCTGCTTCGGCATCTTACGCAATTGCCGTCCTTATCAAAAACAAAATCGGCCGGCTGGATGTTTTTGCTCGCGTTTTTCGCGTTTGGACTGTTGCGGAGATAGTTATAAACATACCGATTGTCTTTTTGCCAGGATGGTTTGCCCAGCGATGCGACAACTTCATCGGCATCGGGCAAATGTATATGGCCGGCGTTGGCGGTGAGCGAAAAACTCCGCTTTTGCATATCGACTTTCGCACTCCCCAACGCTTTTGCCAGAGCGATAACGGCATTTTTCGGTATTATCGCAAAAAGCCGTTCGTCTATCAAAAGCTTGTTTAGTTTGTCTTTAACGAACACAAAACGCAATTTAATATTGTAATCGCCCTGTTCATTTTTCTCGGCCTGATACTGTTTTTCGAGGATATAATCATAATACATTTCGGTCGTTGTTTGTTCTTTGGCGGCCGGTTCGGATTTAAAAATACGGATAACATCATCGGGACACAGCGTAGGCTTTTTTGCGGAAATGGAAAATTGATTGCTGTCTTCAATGATGTAATACTTGTCGAAATTCGCCAACTGGTTTTTTGTTTCCTGCAGCCGAAGATAATAACAGCCGGAAATAAACGCCATACCAGCCGCGCACAAAAATAAAATAATAGTCTGATTAAGTTTCATAGATAGGAGTTGCCGCGTGGGCTAAGAGCCCACCCTACAAATTTTTTATTTACCACAGTCCATAAACATCTCTTTTGTTTTCTTAACCTGCCATCGGACAAAATGCGGAGCGCCGCAGAGAAGATAAACGCCGCCAGTCAATAGAATCACTGTTATCACACAATGGCTGTATATCTGGCTATCTGCCGCCATTCCGCTATTGGCCATTTTATGCCTCCAAAAATCAAATATCAGCATACCAACAACACCGGCGGCACGATAAAAACAATATAATCCAGCTATAACAGAAATCAGCCGATATGAAAAACCTATCCATTCAACCTGCGATTGAGGCGAGGCGGTTTCTTCGATGCCGACAATTTTATCAGCAATTTTATTTCGTTTGTAAATAACCTGCAATACTACCAGCAAAATAACTATTTGCACTATCATAAACACAAATATTCCCCCCCACGAGCCGCGACCCCCATATCCGTAGGAAAGCATTGCCAGCGGATAAATAACAATCTGAATCGCCAACAGAACAAGCCAATAAACAGCGGCTATCGTAATCAGCGTTTTTGCGAGCGTGTGCATTTTATTCATTTTCTACTCCTTGTGTAAATGTCCGTTTCGTCTGCCATCGAACGAACTGCGGCGCGCCTATTATCAGATACGCGATTAAAGCGGTTTTAAAAACATTGAATGAATTTTTTAACAACTGCGACCAGTCAAACCTGCCGTCGTAAAAAATATCGGCAAATAATTTTCTGCCCCAAATCGGCAAACCCACAATTATTTTCGCAGTATATACTAAAGACTCCGCCGAGCCGGCCAAAAGCATCAACCCGCAAAGCACAAGCCCGATTCGCAGAGAGGACACAAACCATTTTTTCTGATTTTCGGCGGGTATCGGCTCTTCATTCAGAACGATTTTTTTTATCAGCCAGTCGTTATTGACTATCATAAAAACCACAACGATACCAAGAACGAGCAATTGGATAGATATAAAAAATACATTGAACATTTTGGTTTGGCTTGATATTGCTGTTGGCCCTATCCTCCAATAGCCTATCACTATTAAGGCAATATAAATCCCACAAACAGTAACCAGGGATTTAGCTATCATCTGAATCTGGCCAGACGCTTTGAACTCCTGTTTCTTCATATAGCAATCACATTCTTAACTCTCTGTGTCTCTGCCTGCCCGACATAGCTTTAGCGGCGGCGGGCGGTGAATTATTTCGTCGCGATAACGGCTATTTCCACCAGCGCATTTTTCGGCAGGCTTTTAACCGCAATCGTAACCCTCGCAGGATAAGGCTCGGCAAAATAGCTCGCATAGACTTCATTCATCTTGGCGAAATTATCCATATCGGTCAGATAGACGGTCGATGAAACAATTTTCGTCAAATCGCTTCCTGCTTCTGCCAAAACAGCTTTTATATTTTCTATTACCCGTTTGGTCTGCGCATCGACTCCGCCTTCGACTAATTGATTTGTTTTCGGGTCGAGCGGAATTTGTCCCGCCAGAAAGACAAACGACCCTGCTTCAATCGCCTGTGAATATGGCCCGACTGCCGCCGGTGCATTTTGCGTACTTATTTTTTTCATTGTGTTCACTCCACTTTTATTATCTGGTTGGCATCCTGAATAAAATGCGGGCGGAAATTTTTATATGTTTCAATATCGCTCGGCCCGGATTTAAATTTCGCCATTTGTTCATTGAAAACATCTTCAGCTATTTTACGGACTTCGTTTTTTTGTGTCGCGCTAAGTCCTTTGCACCGGGATGAAAGAAACCCGCCGCCAACCGCCGCAAAAACTAACAGCAAGCAGACTAATAAGATTGATTTTACATCTTTCATAACAACATCTCCAGAAAATAGTTATCGCTTATTGGTAAGTTTGTAATCTATATCTAATGATGTTTTCAAATACGATTTGTTACACTAATTTTCGAAAATTTCTATACCCCAAACCCTATCCCCTTTTCGTGTTCGAGCATCCTTTTTTTTAATTTTGTTCCGCCGGGTGCGCTGAAATTTCCGATTTTGCCGTCGGCACGCACAACTCTATGGCAGGGGATTATTAAAGGCAATTTATTTTTCGCCAG
>MHXU01000159.1 GCA_001824555.1 Planctomycetes bacterium GWC2_45_44 | reverse complement strand
CTAACTCGGTGGCCAACTTATGATGATTTGTCCGGTTATTCGGCGGTTACATTGTTTTGACGAGCATGCAATATGTCACACCATCTAAGATATGCTTCGCTGTAATCGCGTTGGAGATTGGCGCAAGGTTCAATGGCATCTGTGCGGCGAAGGCCTACAAATGCATCTTCGAAGTTACTGTATATTCCCGCGCCGATACCAGCGGCTCGTGCCGCACCTTGTGAGCCATCGCTGTCGTACAATTCAACTATGCATCCGGTCGTGTTGGCAAAGGCTTGCCCGAATACCGGACTAAGAAACATGTTCGCATTTCCGGCTCGTACAGTTTTCACTTCGATTTCCATTTTACGCATAATCTCTACACCATAATTCATAGCAAAGGCAATGCCTTCCTGACTTGCGCGAGCGATGTGCGAAAAATTATGTACACTGAAATTGAGATTATGAAATGAAGCGCCAATATTTTTGTTTTCCAGAGTTCTCTCTGCACCGTTGCCGTATGGCAAAATGCAAAGGCCATCACAGCCGATTGGTGCTGTTGCCGCCATCGCGTTCATCTGCGGATAATCCAACCCGCCAGACATATTGTGTTTGAGCCAGCTATTTAAGATTCCTGCTCCGTTGATGCACAACAGCACACCTAACCTTGGTTTTTCGGCGGAGTAATTGACGTGGGCAAAACTATTTACCCTTGATTTTACATCGTAATTTCGTTTGTCAGATACACCATAAACAACGCCGCTGGTGCCTGCGGTGGCGGCTATTTCACCGGGATTTAAGACGTTCAATGAAAAAGCATTATTGGGTTGATCGCCGGCTCTATAAGATATTTTTGTGCCTAATTTTAATCCCAGTTCATCGGCTGCTTCCTTGCACAATTGTCCCTGTACGGAAAAAGTGGGCACGATGGAAGGAATCAAATCTCGTCGCAATTGATAATAGTTCAGCACTATGTCAGCAGGTTTGTTTTCTTTAAAATCCCACAATATCCCTTCTGACAATCCTGATAGTGTGGTTGAAATATCACCGGACATTTTCGTAGTGATAAAGTCGCCTGGCAGCATTGCCTTGTAAGCACGGTCGTAAATCGCCGGCTCATTTTCCTTAACCCATTTTAGTTTTGAAGCGGTAAAATTTCCCGGCGAATTCAGCAGTCTCTCCTGGCAGATTTTTCTACCGATGCCGTCAAAGGCGGCATTTCCAATATCGACCGCTCGGCTGTCGCACCATATAATTGCAGGTCGCAGCAATTGTTTGTTCTTATCTACCAATACCAATCCGTGCATTTGATAACTGATACCAATTGCGTGGATGTCGACGGTATCAATGTGTTTTTGTGACAGTAATTTTGATGTCGCGATTTTGACATTCTCCCACCATAGCATAGGGTCTTGCTCTGTCCATCCCGGCTTTGGCGATATAATTGTCATTTCTTTATCCGGCGATGTTGCTGAGCAGACCTTTAAGCCGGTCTGTGCGTCCATCAACGTGGCTTTTATCGAAGATGTCCCAATGTCATAGCCGATGAGATACATTTTATTTCTTTCTATATATAGGAATTGAGTATGTTTTCCAGAAATTCCTGCCGTCCGCTCTGAAGTTCAGGCTCGCCGTGTTCAAGGATATAGTTTTCACATTCTTTAAGACCCGCTGTCTTCTTTTCTATTTTTGCGCCAAAACCATCATTCCAGCCGGCGTATCGCTGCTTAATTACATCCTCAAAAACACCATCCGTCAACATTTTTGCGGCATTTTTCAGGCCTCTGGCAAATACGTCCATAGCTCCAATGTGAGCGTGGAATAAGTCGGTCGGGTCAATAGATTGTCGTCTTACCTTAGCGTCGAAATTCAAACCGCCGGTGGTAAAGCCGCCGCTGCGAAGAATAGTGTACATTGCCAGTGTTGTTTCGTAAATATCTGTTGGGAATTGATCCGTATCCCATCCGAGGAATAAGTCGCCGCGATTGGCATCGACAGAGCCGAGCAATCCGTTATCTATGCAGAATTGCAGCTCGTGCTGGAAACTGTGTCCTGCCAGAGTAGCGTGATTGGCCTCGATATTCAATTTGAAATGTTTAGCCAGATTGTATTTTTGCAAAAACGCATAACAATTGCCTGCATCGAAATCGTACTGGTGTTTTGTTGGTTCTTTTGGTTTGGGCTCAATATAGAATTGTCCATTGAATCCTATGTCTTTTTTGTAGTCAACAGCCATCTGCAAAAGAATCGCCAAATGTTCCAATTCACGCTTCATATCGGTATTTAGAAGTGTTTCATAGCCTTCTCTTCCGCCCCAGAACAGATATGCGGCACCGCCGAGTTCCTTTGTTATTTCCATCGCTTTTTTGACTTGGCTTGCTGCGTATGCGAAAACGTGCGGCGAAGGATTAGTTCCCGCTCCAGACATAAATCTACGATTGCTGAAAGCGTTTGTAGTACCCCAAAGCAATTTAATATTATTGTCGCTTTGCAGTTTCTTTGCCAGCTTAGCGATTTTGTCGAGTCGTGTGTTTGTTTCTTTTAGTGTCTGCGCTTCCGGCGAAATATCCCTGTCGTGAAAGCACCAGAAATCAACGCCGAGTTTGGTGAAAAACTCGAAAGCAGCTTCCATTGTCATTTCAGCAATACGCATCGGGTCATCGGAACTGTTATAGTTACGCACAATTGTACCGGGACCAAAAGGATCACTGCCTGTTCCTTTAAAGGTGTGCCAGTAGCACACTGCAAATCGCAGGTGATCGGCCATGGTTTTGCCTAATATCTTTTGCCGACAATCGTAGTGTTTAAAGGCTAATGGGTTCTTTGAATCTGTCCCTTCGTATGTTATTTGTTTAATATTTGGGAAATATTCCATATTTACTCCCATACTCTAAATTATATAAAAACACATTACTACAATAGTACTTGTTTTTGAGCTTGCAATCAAAGCCATTTTACGTCAAAATGTAACCAATTTGCGACTATCGTATTTGACGAGATGCTGGAAGATGCTAAAAACTTTCAAGGTTATTTTAAGAATGGATACTGCCCGACAGTCTGACCGGGATTTTCTGCGTGGTATCATCAGGTATGCCAATGTTCATGGGTCATGGGAATTCTATTTTAAACCTTTTCCTTATCTCAGTGACGACACCAGACCGGCTAATCAAGTCTGGTTCAGGAATTTAGATGCCGATGGTATCATAATGCGAGGATTGGAGGGAATTAAGGAAATCAGAAAGGAAGGTATCCCTGCGGTTGTAAGTGGCATCTACCGTGAGGAGTGCAAAGGGGTTCATAGCGTTAGGACTGATTCGGTTAACATAGGATACATCGGAGCAGAACACTTACTCAGTTGCGGCTTAGTCCATTTTGCATACTGTGGTTTTGGAAAAATAGAATGGTCGAAACAACGGTGTACAAGTTTTGTCAAACGAATCAACGAAGAAGGCTTTACTGTTTCCTGTTTTGATAAATCGGCATCCGGCAAGTTGGTTTCGTGGGATAAGGAAAAACGCATGCTGATAAATTGGCTCTGTTCACTGCCTAAACCTGCCGGACTGATGGTCTGCAATGATGATCGCGGTCTTCAAGTGTTTGAGGCGTGTAAGATAGCAGGTATCAGGATTCCGGATGATTTGGCGGTAATCGGTGTGGATAATGACGAACTCATCTGCACATTAACAACCCCATCGCTTTCCAGTGTACATCTGAATTTTGAGAAGGGCGGCTATGAAGCTGCCCGGCTGCTCGGCGCTGTTATGAAAGGAAGAGCGGTCAAACAAAAAACAATTTTGGTGGAGCCGACCAGAGTGATATGCCGGCATTCAACCGATATTGTGGCGATTGATGACGAAGATGTAGCCGCTGCAGTAAGATTTATTCGCCAAAATTCTAATAAGTCGTTATGCGTTGACGACATTGTATCTGCTGGCAGTTTGAGTCGGCGTGTACTGGAAAGACGATTCCGCAAATTTCTCAGACGTTCTATCGCAGAGGAGATTCGTCGTGTGAGAGTGGAGTTGGCATCAAGATTACTTATTGAGACAAACATGTCTGTTTCAAGAATTGCCGCAATTTTAAATTACCCTGACAGATATCACATAGCTCGTTATTTTGCGAACGAAAAAGGACTTAGCCCATTAGAATATCGCAAAAAATTCTCAAAAGAAAGCTATTTAAGAGAAACCAATGGTTGATGATTTGCAGAATAGCTGAGACCACAAGGTTTAGAAAATGTTTTTTTACTTACAACTCTGTGAAGATTTATGATGAAGTCGAAAAGCCTGCGTTGCAGGACTTGTCATTAAAAAGCTCTTTGTCTGCAATTGTTATTCAATAATTTATTTATTCCGAAGCGAAATGATATGTGCCAGATGAAACTTTAAAGACAACCGTATCGCCTTCAGTTCTCAAGTAACATACCCCTTCGGCCTGAGCAACCGCGTTGCCGCTTTCGGTAACGCGGTCGGTGTTTTTTGCCGGTATATACACGGTAGCAGTGGTATTGGCAGGTATGGTTACATTTAGTTTTAGACTGCTTCCTTTCAGCTTCCAGTCGCTGACAATCTGACCGTATATGGAGTTGTAGCATGCGCAAGTCCAGGTTATCGTATTGCTGGGATGTGGGCGAATTATGAAGTGTTTGTAACCCGGATGGTCTTGGTCTAAGTTAATTCCAGCCAGTTCACGCATCATCCATTCTCCCACGGCACCAAACGCAAAGTGATTAAAGGAGTTCATCGCGCTATCGGCAAGCCCTTGATGCGGTACATATCCATCCCACCGTTCCCAGATGGTGGTTGCGCCCTGCTCAACCATAAGCCCCCATGAAGGCATCTGACGGGATTGAACCAGGCGGCAGGCATCTTCGTGATACCCATTTCTGGAAAGCTCTATTAGCAAGTGATGGGTTGTAACAACTCCCGTTGTTAGTTTGCCATCGGTTTTTTTCAGTGCCTTAATCATGTGTCCGGCCACGCATTGGCGCTGGTTTTCAGGCACTAAATCGAATGCCAGTGCCAGAGCGTAGGCACCCTGCGAATCTCCAGTCACCTTGCCGTCTTCTTGTAAGAATTCATATATAAAGGCAGATTTGATTGCCTCGTGCAGCTTGTCATACTCCCTGGCCTCATCATCTTTGCCTAAAACAGCGGCCATCCTGGCGACAATCTCCGTTGACCGTGCAAAAAAAGCTGTGGAAAAGAGTTTTTCAGGAATAGTACCACCAAGGTTCAGATGATCCACGCCATGACTCTCTTTAGCCGAGATAAGGTTTGGATTCTCGGCACATATATGATCCACCCAACGCCGAGCCGATTCAAAGTGCTCTTGCAAGAGACGCATGTCAGCGTAATTCAGATACAAGTACCAAGGCACTATTGTACCCGCATCAGCCCAAGCGGACCTGCCCACATGTCTGTTTTCTGCATCTGGATAAGGCACATAACTTGGATACTGGCCGTCCTCCAACTGGTCATCACGAATGTCCCTGATCCACTTGTTCCAGAAAGCGGCCATACCCATGCAGAAATTGGCGGTTTGGCAAAAGATTTGAGCATCTCCCATCCAACCCATGCGTTCATCACGCTGTGGGCAGTCGGTGGGAACACTCATCAAATTGCCACGCAGACTCCAGAAAACATTTTGCCATATTCTATTGAGCAATTCATCAGAGCATTCAAATTGCCCTGCAAAAGGTGCGTTCGAATGAAAAACTTTTCCTGTAAGGTCGTCAGGTTCTGGCTGATACTTGAGACCATTTACCTCCACATAACGAAATCCATGATAAGTAAAGTGTGGTTCGAATACTTCTTCGCCCTTACCACTGCAGATATATTCGTTAGTTTGACGCCGTAACTCTTTCGAGAGGCGGCCCGCCCGCAGATTATCCATATACACTGTGCCGTCCGGGTTCAACCTTTCATTATGTTTGAATATTATTTTTGTACCCATCGGTGCCTTGAATCGTACTCGAGTCCAACCTACCATATTCTGACCAAGATCAAAGACATAGATACCTGCTTTGGGCTCAGTCACGGCAACCGGTTTTATCTCCTGAGTTACACAAATCGGTTCGTTAAACTGTGCCACCAGTCTGGCTTGGCCAAGATCATTATTTACCTTCACCGCTTTCCATTTGCTATCATTAAATCCTGAGCTGTCCCAGCCGGGCTGCTCCTTATTTGCATCATAAGTCTCCCCTGCGTAAATACCTGACGACAAAATTGGCCCTTCTATCGTTGTTTTCCATGTCTTGTCACTCACAACCATACTAACCTTGCCATTTTCGGTTTGCACCTCGAGTTGTGCGAGCAACTCCAGCTCTTCGCCATACAGATGCTCTTTCGGCGGCCACTGTTGGATTGATCCGGCATACCAGCCTTCACCAAGCATAGCTCCTATGGTGTTGCAGCCTGTACAAAGCAACTCAGTTACATCATATGTTTGGTATTGGATGCGTTTACCATAACTTGTCCACTCAGGCGACAGCAAATGGTTTCCCACTCGCTGGCCGTTAATTCGTACCTCGTACAACCCACGTGCGGTGAGATACAGCACCGCATGTCGGATTTTATTTGTCAGATTGAACTCTTTTCTCAGCATAGGCGAAGTTTTATCCTGGCCTCGATATGGAAAACTGATCCAGTGAGCTTCCCAATCCTGCGAACTCAACAAACCAATTGTCCACATTGCGGGCTCACTCCAGCAGCTTTGCCTATTATCCTTGTCCCAAATTCGAACTTTCCAGAAACATTGCATCCGTGATTTGAGCATCTGACCGGCGTACTCTATATGGTTTGATTTGTCTGACTTGGTCTTTTTGCTATCCCAGAGGTCACCTTTATCTTTTTTAAGCAACTCTGATGACGATGCCACTATCACCTGGTAAGCCGTTTGTTTTTGTCCACGGCGATCCGTTTGGAGTATCCAACTTAATCTTGGTGTAATCTTATCGATACCAATGGGGTTTTCTATATATTCGCACCTTAGATTTGCAGGAATGACGCTTGATATTTCGATATTCATTTCAGAAACAGAATCTGAAGTTGATTGCACATCTCTCACAGAAATATTCCTTTATTAATTATGATTTCTTCAAAATTATAGTTGAGTCCACTCTAAAAACTTGTTAGTCCATAACAAGGCCACCGTTGACATCGAGTATCTCACCGGTAATATATTTCGATTTATCAGAGGCTAAAAACAAGATTGCATTGGCAATGTCGATAGATTCAGCATATTCCTTAAAAGGAATCTTTTCCGCAAATTCAATATTTGTCTTATCTCCCCAGGCCAAGGTTATATCTGTTTTTGTTGGACCGGGGCATACACAATTAACATTTATCTTAAATGGAGCGGCCTGAAGAGCCAGGCTTTTAGTAAAACACATCACAGCCGCTTTGCTTGCAGAGTAATGTGCGCCTGCAGCTAATCCACCAATTTTTCCAGCGGCGGAGCCTATATTTATAATCTTGCCATATTTTACTTCTTTCATATATCTGAATACTTCCTTACTGAACAGAAAGACACTTTTGAGATTAACCGCCATGAAATGGTCCCACTCATCTGCCGATATTTCAAGGATGGGGATCATCTTGCAGATACCAGCATTATTTATGAGAATGTCGATTTTATTGAATTTTCCCAAGGCGTTGTAAACGGCTTTTTTTACTTCCTGCTCATTGGATACATCAGCCTGTATTTCTATAACATCTACATGAGTTTGTCGAATTTCTTTTGCCAATTTTTTCAATGCCTTTTTGTTGTAATCCACTAATACCAATTTTGCACCAGCTTTGGCAAATTCTTCACTGGTGGTTTTGCCAATGCCGCCTGCAGCTCCCGTTATGATTGTAACTTTGTCTTTCAGTTCCATTTTTTACTTTCTCATTAAAGGTAACATTTGTGATGCATTTTTTAAAACAGCAATCGAAGGACTTTTGCCAACCAATAATAGTGCATTTTCAAAGGCATTTTGCGGTGTTTGGGCCCACATAAGCCCAGCTTTTTCTGTATTTTCTTTCGATATTCCGGTAGATACGAGAATAACCTTAGCTTTCTCGATTGCAACCGAACTAACCTGTATCATATGGACACCGACAACTTTATGAAGTATTTTGCCACATTGAACAAGTTTCTTAATGTTTTCTATAGAGGTATAGCCGAATTCAAGTATCTCATTGTGAGTTTGACTGAAACCTTCGTAGCAGGGCGAAACAATTATTACGACCCCACCTTTTTTGACTACGATTCCGGCAGTATCTAAAGCTTTATTAACCTGCCAGAATTCAATGTCAAATGGATAACCATCGGCAATTACGATGTCAAATTCATGTGGAATTTGAACGCCGAATACTTTTCTGGCAATTTCACATCCTTTCCGGTGTGCTGTTACCATGTCTCCGGCCACTGCTCCCACGATTTGATTTTGTGAGTTTAGGACGACGTTTACTATAAAGTTGAGTCCTGCTTTTCTGGCCAGAGAATCTATTGATGCCCTTATCGGATTTTCGGATTTTCCTGTGATATGATGTGCAGGCACATCTATTCGAGTCCAATGCATTTGGTCCACTGTGACCTGACCGCTGACACCAGGCACAAGTATTTTACCGCCTCCAGTAAAACCACAGACCTCAATAGGCATAATTGAGCCAAGCCCTACAACCAGATCGGACTCTCGTACCAGCTTGTTTATCCATACGGGAATACCTTCGTTAGTGTCCCCTATATGGCTAAGGCAGTCTGGGTTATCCCACTGATGATTATGTACCTGATAGCAGGAGGTAATTTCTGTCCCTAACTTTGTGGTCATTTCTTCCTGTGTCATTGCCCGATGTGTACCTAATGCCATCAAAAATTCAATCTTATCCTTTGAAATACCGGCATGTTGAAGTTCTTCAATAATAAGATGCACAAATTGACTAACCGGTGTCGGGCGGGAAATGTCATCAACGACAATCAATACTTTCTTTTTCCAGATAGCTAATTCAGACAGCCGTTTTGACCCGATAGGTTCTGTGAGGGCAAGTTTTACTAACTCGGCCCCCGTAGTCCTAAACTGGACATTTGGCATCTCAAACACCTGTGGTTTATGAACTTCTGATATTTTAAGTGGTTCAAATTCCGAATATGGGAATTCAACTATCATAAAAATTCCTTTGACAAACTTATCCACATATCTTACCATAACGCTATGAAACAAACAAGCATTAATTTAGCACCGCTCCCTGGTGGTGACAAAATTGAACAATTAATAATCGTTCTGCAGGATTATATTATTAACGGCGATCTCGTGCCCGGCACCCGACTTCCGGCAGAACGAGAGTTAGCCGCGAAACTGCGTGTGAGCCGTTTCAGTCTCAGGGAGGCGCTGCGGGCAGCTCAAGCCAAAGGTCTCATTGAGATTGCCAGGGGGAAAAGACCAACGATAGCCAAGTTATCGTCCGATGCCGCCGCTGATGTGATCTCACTCAATTTGCGAAGATCGGGAAAAAGCCTTCTGGAACTGGTGGAAGCAAGACTGAGTCTCGAATGTAACATAGCTCGATTTGCGGCAGTCAGGGCTGAACCCACACACATTGAAGCAATGCGACAGACTATCTTATATCTGAAGAATAACCGGAAAAATCTCAAGCTTTGTATTGAAAAAGACGTGGACTTTCACAACATTCTGGTTAAGGCAAGCGGAAATAGAGTATTCGAAATTATGTTATCTCCGTTGGCTGAACTTTTGCGGAAATCCAGAACACAAACAATGCGATTGAACGGCGTGGACAGGGCTATTATAGGCCATGAGGCTATTCTTGCAGCCATAGTAGAAAAAAACGTCGATAAGGCCGGTGATGCAATGTATCACCACTTGATGATGGCCGAGGAAGACCTCAAAAAGATTGAAGGAGACCATGATGAGTAGAATTATTGATCTTACGCTTCCGATTTATAACAATGCGCCAACTATGCCGCTGGACCCCAAATGTGCCGTTACTGTGTACCATACAATTGACTCAATGAAATACAACATAACGCAGTTGATTATAAGCACGCATCATGGCACGCACCTTGATGCGCCATACCACTTTTTTGATTCCGGCCGCACAGTAGATAAACTGGATTTGACCAAATGCGTAGGGAAGGCAGAAATCCTTAATTTTACACATATCAAACCAAAATACAATCTCATGCCTTTGGACTTCGAACCATACAAGTCAAGAATAGGCGCAGGTTCCCGCATATTGTTACGAACTGATTGGTGGCGGAAATTTCCCCAAAAGAAGTATTTTTCTGATGGCCCCATGATCAGCCCTCAACTTGCTATGTGGTTGGCAAGAAAAAAAATTGCGATGATAGGTCTTGAAACGCCGGGAGTCCATCCCGTAGAGTGGGAGAAAGTTCACAAAATTCTGCTTGGAGCAGAAATTGTTGTGGTTGAGGGATTGGCGTATTTGGACAAACTTAAGAATAACAGTGTATTTTTCATAGCAGCACCATTAAAAATAAAAGGACGCGATGGTTCGCCTATAAGAGCAATGGCGATTGAGAACATGAAAGCTTATAAATAAGAAATTTTGATCTCAGAGGTAAAAAATGAAAGAAAGGCAAGCAATAAAAGATCGTTTCAAAAATAAAGTCGCCATCGTAACCGGCGGTTCTTCAGGTATCGGCAGAGCAATTATGGAAGAGTTGTGCAGGGAGGGAGCATGTGTGGCCTTTAGCGGCATAAGCGATATCGGACATGCTACCGCTAAAGACTTAAGTTCGGCCGGCCATGACGTTCTTTTTTGCAAAGGTGATATGGCTGATGAAACATTTTGCAAAAATATAGTCAAGCAAACTCTGGCCAAATGGAGCAAGATAAACTATCTTGTCAACAATGCTTTCTCTTTCACAGCAAAAGGACTTGATGCCACGACGGAGGATTGGTTGCGTGTCTTTACGGTTGGGCCTATAGGATACGCAAGAATGGTGCAAAATGTTCTCGACCCAATGAAACAGCAGGGCGGAGGAGCAATTGTTAATATGTCAAGTATCTCAGCGTTTGTGGCTCAAGTCAATCGCTGGACTTATAACGCTGCAAAAGGCGCTGTGAACACTATGACTAAATGTATGGCACTTGATCTGGCAAAGTATGATATTCGGGTAAATAGTGTCAGTCCGGGCTGGATATGGACGCGTGAAGTGTGCAAGGCGGCAGAATCGGCAGGCGGTGGTCGCCCAAAATGGGACCCTGTATGGGGTGAATATCACATGTTTGGCCGTTGTGGTGAGCCGGTTGAATGTGCAGGTCCAACTTTGTTTCTTTTAAGCGATGATGCCTCGTTTATCACAGGCACAGACCTTCCGATTGATGCGGGTTATCAAAGCATGGGGCCGGAGGGTTTAGGTAAAACGACCGCGTTTGCCGGCTCAGAATAATACCCAATAATGGTTTGCATTTAATGGTGTATCTCATCAGTTACTCTTAAAGGAGTTCAATGGCTCAATTACATCAAAATTTTATCAATGGTCAATGGCAGGATAGTTCCTGTGGTCAGGAATATGAGCAGCGTAATCCGGCGGACTTGACCGAAATAACCGGCATTTGGCCCAAATCATCTGTTGCAGATGTTGCTTCTGCAATCGAGGCTGCCGCCGCGGCGTTTGCTTCATGGAGCAGACTAACTGTTTATCAGCGGGCAGAGTATTTTGCCAAAGTCCTGCAAGTAATGAAAAGCAGGGTTGAGCAGATTGCCGCAGTAATCACCGCTGAAAACGGCAAAACTCTGAAAGAATCCAAAGGTGAAATAGAATCTGCTATTAAGGAGATGGAGTTTCAGATTGGCGAAGGATTGCGAATGGCAGGCGAAGTTATGCCTTCCGGGCAGAATGGCGTGATGGCATACAGTATGCGCAGGCCGCTGGGAGTTGTCGCAGTGATTTCGCCATGGAATTTTCCCTTTAACGTGCCTTGTCGAAAGATTACTCCTGCACTGATGACAGGCAACACCTGCATATTTAAACCGGCGAATTTAACCCCTGGGATTGGCGCGGAATTTGTGAA
>MHXU01000158.1 GCA_001824555.1 Planctomycetes bacterium GWC2_45_44 | reverse complement strand
CCGGTTTCAGAGACCGCGCTGCGATATTCTCGCCTTCTGTTCCAGCGCGCAATCATCGCCCAGAGGTCGAACTGGTCGCCGGGGATAATTTTCACAATCAAAAACAGCATAATCGAAAGAATACCGAAAGCGTAGCCCGCCAGATGCGCATCGTAAGCGACATTCTGTACGCCCCTGTTGATTATGTTGTCTATAAATATCATTTTGAATATTATCAGGAATATGGCCGGCACTTCCATCGTACCGATGAAAAAGAACCAGTAAATAATTGTAATCAGTGATTGTGGGAAAAGAACTAAATAAGCTCCTGTAACCGCGGCGATTGCTCCGCTTGCACCGAGTACGGGCGTAGCTATTCCGCCGCCGTGAAGTGATGCCACGAGAATGTGCCCGATTGCGCTGAAAATCGCTCCCGCTAAATAGAAGCACAGGTAGCCGAGATTGCCAAGCCGGTCGTTGACATTGTTGCCGAAAATATATAGAAAATACATATTGCCGAGGATGTGCATAACACTGCCGTGCAGGAATGCGTAAGTGATGAACTGCCAAAGAAACGGATAGGCAGGGGTGAGCATAAAGCCCGATGCCCAGCCGCGGAGATTCTGTTCGCCGCCGACATAAGTGATTAGGAATATGACGATATTGACGGCTATCAATGCATAATTCGTGTACGGCACACGATGCGGGGTTATGTCTGTTCTTATTGGAAGCATATTTTTTAGGTTTTTCTGTAAAAAAATGTCGAAAAATTACTCTAATAATAGTATTCTAACGATAATTATAAGCGGGTATAGATACCAGAATCGAGCAAAAAATGCACATAAAAAATCAGATTTTGAAAAATCGGCTTTGCCGGGTACGCCAAACGCTGGCCGAAAAGAATTTCAACGCCGCCATTGTGGCAAACGCCTCGAACGTCAGATATTTAAGCGGCTTCCAGGGCGACGATAGTTGGCTCATCGTAACCGGCAAAAATCTTTTTCTCATCACCGACAGCAGATACACCCTGCAGGCAAAAAAGCAATGCCCGCTATGTAAAATCATCGAACGAAAAACGTCAATGCCGGACGCTATATGCCAGACACTGAAAAAAATTAAAAATATTAAAATCGTATGTATTGAAAGCAAAGTTGAAATCAGAATTTTCGACAGTTTAAAGAAAAAACTCCCTGTTCATCTGAAATCTGTCGGCAATCTCGTCGAAGCTGTTCGACAAGTTAAGGATTCTGCCGAAATCGCGACAATGAGTAAAGCCGGAAAAATCGCAAAGAAAGCTTTGGATAACATTTTGCCTAAAATTTACTCCGGCATAAAAGAAATCGAACTTGCAGCAATGCTCGATTACGAAATGAAAAAATCCGACGCATCGCCCGCCTTTGAAACAATCGTCGCGTTCGGCTCAAACTCCGCTATGCCCCATCACAGACCGACAGACCGAAAACTGAAAAAAAACGATATGATACTGATTGACTTCGGCGCAAAATTCAAAGGCTATTGCTGCGATATTACAAGATGTTTCGCCGTCGGCAAAGCAGACAAACTCTACGAAAAAGTTTATAAAACCGTTTTCGCCGCCCAGCGGTCAGCGTTCAAAACCGTCAAAGCAAACAAACCGCTCATCGATACTGACAATACCGCCAGGGGAATTATCAAATCCGCCAAACTGCCCGTTTATGGCCACGGAACAGGCCACGGCCTGGGATTGGAAGTTCACGAATCGCCGACGATTTCGGTTCTCTCGAAGGATAATTTTAAACAGGGAAACGTAATCACCATCGAACCTGCGGTTTATCTGCCCGGCAAATTCGGAATAAGAATCGAAGACGATGTTGTCGTTACAAAAACCGGATGCAAAATTCTAACTTCAACTTTGAAAAATGATTGTGTGCCGATTTTGAAAATCAGTTGATAGTTGACGACAGGTTTGATATTATATTGGAAGTGAGAAACTGCATAATATGCCGGCGAAAATAGCTATGATAAAAACTCTAAAAAGGACAGCCACATCGGTACTGCCCATCTCAAAGAAACGCACAGGCAGTTGTCTCCGCTGCGGTCAATGCTGCAAGCTTCTTGTCAATTGCCCGTTTCTTAGATACGATGCCGAAAACAAAAGCTCCTGCTCCATATATAAATGCCGACCGCTGAACTGCCTGAAGTATCCGCGAATCTCATCCGAATCTGTTACAGCCGATAAGTGCGGCTTTAAATTCGAGTGAATTTGTTTTAGCCACAGAGCCTATTCTTCAGATTTCTTTTTTGGTTTTGCGTTCTTCTTTTCCGCCGGTTCTTTTTCAGCAGCGGGAGTTTTTGTTTTCGCCGCTGATTTTTTGTCTCTGCCTAAAAGAGTATCGGCCTCGGCAAGGGTCTTTGGCGGCCACTGGCCTTTTGCCTGCAAATCCTTTAAATTCTCAAGCTGCTTAAAACTCACAATCGTTCTGCATCTTGGAAATTTATTACAGCCGAGGAATGGTCCCTTTTTGCTCTGCCTTATAACTAATTCGCCCTTTTCGCATTTGTAACATTTCAGACCTGTCGGTTCTGCCGGCGGTTTGGGCGGAGCTATGTTGCCATCCTTATCTATCTTTAACGCTGTCTTGCAGGTCGGATAATCCGAACAGCCGAGAAACGCGCCGAACCTGCTGGTCTTTTTGACCATCGGTTTGCCGCAGTTTGGGCATTTGTGTTCGGTAACTTCGGCAACAACCATTTTGCCTTCCTTGTCGCAGGGAGAAGCGAATTTGCACGTTGGATAATCCGAACAACTCAAAAATTTTCCGTTCTTGCCGAACCTGTACACCATCGGCTTATTGCACTTCGGACAGGTATATTCGCTTGGCGTAATCTCGGCCTTGGCGTGTTTCATTTCGTCAGTCGCTTTGGCGAGCGTAAGTTTGAACGGGTCATAAAACTCGTGCAGAACTTTCACCCAGTCTAAATGCTGTTCTTCAATTTTATCGAGCTGTTCTTCCATATACCGCGTGAAAGCCATATCCATTATCTGCGGGAAGAACTCATTGAGCTTATCGGTAACAACTTCGCCAATGTCGGTCGGCGAAAATTGCCTGTCTTTCTGCTCGACGTAGCCCCTGTCCTGAATCGTGCTGATAATCGAAGCGTAAGTACTCGGCCTGCCGATGCCCTCTTTTTCGAGAGCCTTGACAAGCGATGCCTCATTATATCGAGCCGGCGGTTTTGTAAAATGCTGCTGCGCGTCGATATCAATCGCGGCAACCTTGTCGCCCTTCTTCACTGCGACAAGCTGCTGGTCGGCTGAACCAGTGTGCCAGATTTTGGTAAAGCCGTCAAAGACGAGCGTTCTGCCCTGCGCTTTGTAAAGACATTTGCCGGCCTTCGTATCAGCGGTAATTTCAAGCGTCGTTGTGTTCCACTGCGCCGCGGCCATTTGCGATGCGACGAATCTTCGCCAAATCATCTGATAAAGTTTATACTGCTCATCGGTGAGCATATCTTTTATTTGTTCAGGCACAATATCAACATCGGTCGGCCTTACGGCTTCGTGAGCCTGCTGCGCGTTTTTGCCGGACGAATAGAAATTCGGTTTTTCCGGCAGATAATTTTTACCGATGTTATTGCCGATGTATCTTCGCGCATCGGTCAGAGCCTCCGCGGACAAATGCGTGCTGTCGGTTCTCATATATGTAATCAGGCCGAGCGTTCCCATCGAGCCCAAATCAATGCCTTCGTATAATTGCTGGGCGATTCGCATTGTTCTCTTGGCGGCAAAGCCGAGCCTGTTGGATGCGGACTGCTGAAGAGTCGATGTAATGAACGGCGGAGCAGGACGCGAACTTGAGCTTTTTTCGATAATGTCCGTTACGACAAAGGCCGCAGATTGCAGAGCCTGATGAATTTTCTTCGCCTGCTCTGCATTATCAGTGGAAAAAGTTTTGCCGTCGATTGATGATAACTCCGCGTTAAACGCGCTATGCTCGGCGAGCCAGTTGTTTTGCTCGGCAATAGTCGGGCCTTTATCCTTCTGGTCTTTTTGGCCGATAAATTCCTGCCATTGTTTGGTCAATTGATTTTGCAGAGCAAGCTGATTGGTGAACACCGCGGGTATGAGCCAGTATTCAATTGGCACAAACGCGCGAATTTCGCGTTCGCGTTCGACGACCATTTTTACGGCAACCGACTGAACCCTGCCTGCCGACAGGCCGCGAGCGACTTTTTTCCACAGCAGCGGACTAATTTGATAGCCGACAATACGGTCGAGAATTCTTCTGGCCTGTTGAGCGTTGACTTTGTCAATGTCGATTTTGCCGGGAGCGGCGAAGGCATCCTGAATTGCTTTTTTGGTGATGGCGTTGAAGATGACGCGATTGGTTCTTTCTTCCGGCACGCCGAGCGTCTGCGCCAGGTGCCAGGCAATCGCCTCTCCCTCGCGGTCCAAGTCGGTCGCCAGATAGAGCATATTGCAGTTTTTGGCCGCGGCTTTCAATGTGCCGACCAATTTTTTTCTGCCTTCGGTGATTTCGTATGTCGGCTCAAAATTATTTTCGAGGTCCACACACAGGCCGGTCGAGGGCAGGTCGCGAACGTGTCCCATTGAGGCGTGAACGACGAAATCATCGCCGAGATATTTATTTATAGTCTTCGCCTTTGCGGGCGATTCAACGATAACAAGATTTTTCGATGCTGAATTCTTTTTTGCCATAAGATAAGGAGAGATACAGGCTGGGTTGATTATTGTCAAGAAAAAATGGTTTTATACCCAAATAACGAGCATAAATCGCCGTTTTATAGATTTTTCGGCGGGATATTTGCACAAAGGGGTATTTAATTCGTATTATTTATAGGAAATATGAGATATTAAACGATTAGGAGGGCTAAAAAATGAATATGACCTTTGACATTAAGAGATTTGACCAAAGAATACACCATTGGGAACACGATTTACTGCTCTCGTCGGCAAAACTAATGCATAATCAGATTTTCTGGGCAGTAGTAATTGCCGGAGCCTTTATCGCGTTGATGATTCTGTTGGCAATTTTCGCACCGGCCGGAACGAGGCCGATGAACCCGTACCAAATGCCGGAATTTCCAGGTTTTCCTGGTTATCCGATGCATTAGGGTAGGAGCGGCGCGAGCAGGTTGTTGAAGTTTCTGATGGCGTTGGCTCTGTGCGAAATTTGGTTTTTTTCTTCATTTGACAGTTGAGCAACGGTTTTGCTTGATGCCGGCACAACGAATAGCGGGTCATAACCAAAGCCGTTGCTTCCTTTTTGGACGCGACCAATAACGCCTTCGAGCAGTCCCTGCGTTTCGATAAGAACTTTTTCCGGTGTTGCTAAACATATCGAACAAACAAATCTCGCGGTTCTTTTTTTATCAGGCACATCTTTTAGAAGGTCTAAAAGTTTAGCCATATTTTTGTGGTCGAGCATTTCTCGGTTTTTTTCTTTTGCACCACTGAAACGCGCTGAATTTACGCCAGGCGCACCGTCGAGCGCGTCAACCATCAGGCCGGAATCATCAGCGATTGTCCAAAGGCCGGTTTGCTTTGCGTAGCCGAGCGCTTTTTTGCGTGCGTTCTCTGCGAAAGTCTTGCCGTCTTCTTCCACTTCATTTATATTGGGAAAATCCGCAAGACTAAGCCATTCAACATCAGCATCAAGCATAGCCGAAAGCTCTTTCATCTTGCCGGGATTTGTTGTCGCAATGAGGATTTTCATCAACTCATCAACATTTTCAATAAAGCACGCTGGAAGTGCAGGCGGTTCTCGGCCTGGTCAAAAACAATCGAATTGGGACATTCCATCGCCTCATCGCTAATCTCAAAGCCGCGATAGGCAGGCAAACAGTGCATAATTTTCGCGTTCGGAGCGGCCGCCATAAGCGAGCCGTCAACAGCAAAACCCTGAAAATCAGCGACCCTCTTTGCCTTCTCATCTTCCTGACCCATACTAACCCAGGTATCAGTGTAAATCACATCAGCATCCTTAACGGCCTGCTTGGGATTGTCGGTTTGCACGGTCGTATCAGCAGCTATTTCATTGGCACGGTCTATCGACTGCTCGTCAAGCTCGTAGCCCTTCGGCGAAGCAATCACAAGTTTCATTCCCAATTTTGCGCAGGCGAAAGCGAGCGAGCGAGTAACATTGTTGCCATCGCCGATGTATGCGATTTTAACGCCTTTTAATTTTCCAAAATGCTCACGAATGGTCATTACGTCCGCCATCGCCTGGCAGGGATGCGACCAGTCGGTCAGCGCGTTTATAACCGGAATATCGGCAAATTTCGCAAGCTCTATGACCGTTTCGTGCGCAAAAGTCCGAGCCATAATACCCTCGGCGTATCTGCTCAAAACGCGCGCCATATCCTTAATCGGCTCGCGTTTGCCGATTCCGCCAATGTCTTCAGGCTTGACATAAATCGCATTGCCGCCGAGCTGGGTCATTGCAGTCTGAAAGCTTATTCGTGTTCGCAGCGATGGTTTCTCAAAGAGCATAACCAGAGTCCTGCCGGAAAGGCATTTGTCCTGTTTGCCCTTTTGGTACAGTCTTTTGAGTTTGTCGCTCAAATCGAGAAGTTCGAGAAGTTCATCGACACTGCAACTGCTTACCGAAAGAAAATCTTTCATTATGCACCTTTATCGCTCATTACGTTATCAAGAATTTTCACAGCCTTGTCAATTTCGCTCGCCTTGACATTCATCGCCGGCATAAAACGCAAAACCGTATCCTGCGTACAATTTATCCGCAGGCCCTTTTCGAGGCATTTGGCAACAATATCCGCTCCGGGCGACTTCAACTGAATGCCAATCATCAGGCCTTTGCCCCGAATATGGTCGATTACATCATACTTCTTTTTCAACTGATTGAGTTTATCAAAAGCGTATTTACCCATCTTTATAGAATTCTCAATCATCGCTTCTTCGTCAATCGCTTCAATCGTCGCGATACCCGCTGCACAGGCGATACAGTTTCCGCCGAATGTCGAAGCATGCGTACCAGGCACGAGCGCAGCGGCGATTTCCGGCTTAGCCATCATAGCGCCGATAGCTGCGCCGCCGCCGAGCGTCTTTGCAAGTGTAATAATATCAGGCACAACGTCGAAATGCTGATAGCCGAACCATTTGCCTGTTCTGCCCATTCCGGTTTGAACTTCATCGAGAATCATTCGTGCGCCGTTTTTATCGCAGAGCTGACGAATCGCCCGCATATATTCAGTCGTCGCGACATTAACGCCGCCCTCACCCTGAATAGGCTCGAGCATCACGCCGGCGACTTCATTGTCGAACGCTTTGGTCATCGCGTCAATATCATTAAAAGGCACATAAACAAAACCCGGCACAACCGGCTGAAAAGGCTCAAATTTTTTCGGTTGAGCCGTGGCGGTCATCGCGCCGAATGTTCTGCCGTGAAAACTGCCAAGCGTCGTAATATATTTATATTTTTTCTTTTCAGTAGAAATCCGAGCCAGCTTCAGCGCAGATTCGTTGGCCTCTGCGCCACTGTTACAGAAAAAGCATTTGCCGCCAAACGCCCGTTCACTCAACATTTGAGCGAGCCTGCCCTGCAATTCGGTATAAAATGTATTATCCATGTGCAGCAGAATTTTTGCCTGTTGCTGAATGGCTTTTACGACTTTCGGATGACAGTGGCCGATGCCGCTCACCGCCCAGCCCGGAAATAAATCGAGAATTTTATTCCCGTCAAGGTCGTATATATAGCTGCCTTTGCCTTTGGCGATAACCCGCGGCAGACGACTGTAATTGCCAATCACATACTTACCAAACATCTCAATCACTTCTTGCGTTGTCATTTCTATTTATCTTCCTTCAATATAAAAACTCATCGGCCATCAGGCCGATTCCACAATTTTGATTTTTGATTTTTAATTTTTTATTTTGTTATCTGCGTTCCGATGCCTTCTTCGGTGTAAATTTCCAAAAGCAGCGAATGCTCGATTCTGCCGTCGATGATATGAGCTTTGCCCACGCCGCCTTCCAGAGCGACAATGCAGGCCTCGACCTTCGGCAGCATACCTGCTGTAATAACACCCGTCTCAATCATTTTCTTTATCTCCGCTTCCGTTGCGCTGGAGATTCGAGTGTCAGGATTATTGACATCGGTGCGAATGCCGTGAGTATCGCTGACGGAAACGATTTTCTCCGCTCCAATGGCCGAGGCGACCTTGCCAGCCGCGGTGTCGGCGTTGATATTCAATTTGCCGCCCGCCCGGTCAATCGCAATCGGCGCGATGACGGGGATTGTCCCGCTTGCGCAAATGGTTTTGAGCAATTGGCCGTTGACGGATTTTACTTCGCCGACTAAACCGAGGTCGATTTTTTTGCCCGCAGCGTCAACTAACCGCAAAGGCTCGCCGAACAGTACACAGCTGCTTAGCGAATGGAGTCCCATCGCGTTACAGCCTAACTGTTTTATCGTCTCGCACATCGGCGTATTTATGTCGTGAATCAGGGTATGTTCGACAATCGTCATTGTGCGTTCATCGGTATAGCGTCTGCCGTTGACCCATTGAGCTTCGATGCCAGACTCGTTCATCGCGCGGGTTATGGCTTTGCCGCCGCCGTGAACAAGAACCGGCTGAATCCCGACCGTCGCCATAAAAACGACATCTTTCAGCAGTTTTTTCTGCAATTCGAGGTCGTCTAACACGCTGCCGCCCAGCTTTACAACTACTATTTTACCCCTGAACAGGCGGATGTACTCCATCGCCTCGACAAGGGCTTGTGCTTTGCTTATCGCTCTTTCCAATTCTATACTCCAAAAATGCAACTAAACCGCAAACGGCCAATTATATATATTATAATCCGAAGGGGTCAAGCGAAAAGAACATAAAAAAACGTAACATTTTTCAATCTTCATTCTTCAATAATAATATCTCTGTGTCCTCTGTGTTCTCTGTGGCTATCTTTTTGTTAGTTTTGTAGCGTGTAGGGTGGACAGATTTTCTGTCCACGCGTTTCAAGTTTGGGTGGGCTTTCTTGTCCTCCATAGCTGCCTTTTTTTGCATTCGGCCTATTTTTTACGCAGGAAAAACCATATCGCCGCTTGCGCAACAGCAGCGGCAATAATAAAACCACAGGCATATTTATAAGGCGAATATCTGCCAAAGGCATCGCTAAGCATTCCGCCGAATAAAGAGCCGATTGACAGTCCGCCGCCGACAAAAATTTCATGAATAGCCATAAGCCTTGAACGATTTTTGCCGCCTGAAACGCCATAGTACTGATGAGAACTGTAAACAAAGCCGTAGCTGATTCCGCCAAGGGCGGCAGCGAGAAACTGCAACGCTATGTTTCCTGAAAGGAAAACAATCAGCATAGATATAAAAATAACGAGCGAACTGACAACAAACGGTATTTTTTTATAATGCCACCAATGACTGCTTCCCATAGAGTAAAACATTGAAACATACGCAACGCACATAATCGCCATCGCCCAGCCGTAGTTGGATTCTGTAAATCCAAGCTGAAATTTATAAAAAATACCCAACTGACTCCTGAACAGTCCGATGCAGGCCGCCGTAGCTAAAATCGCAACTCTGGCCATCCAGATAAAAGCCGTTTTCCCGTATTCGATTTCGCCGGCATTAATTTGTTCGGGATTGTTCTGCTTATGTGCCGATGATTTGCCGGTGTAGCTGCTTGACAGTATCGCGGCAAAACATAAAACAGATGTTACCCCGGCAGCAGCCATGGGCAAAACATAATTTATTTCCACAAGATAGCCGGCGATAACAGGCAAAACAATCGTGGACAACCCCCAGGATATGTTGAAAAAACCAAATCGCTTTGATAGCTCCTTTCCTTCGTGTCCTGTTGAAATCCAGCCGGACATAACAGGCCAAAAAAAAGCGGTAACAATACCCATAAGCGACATAAGAATAGTTAAAAGCATTACAGGGCTGACGCACAAACGGCTTTTTGCGCCAAACCAGACCGTAGCGATGAAACCGGCGACAACTAAAATCTGGGCAAAAGAACTGACGAGCATAATTTTGCGGGGATTATACTTATCGACAATCAGACCGGCCATGATGCAGAAAAAAACATATACACCCATCTGCCCAAGAAAACATCCGCCGACAGCGGTATCGCTCCCTTTCATAGCTTTCACCACAAAAGGCACCGCCAAACCGATAAATTGCAGTGTCGAACCCATAAAAAAAGCAGCCAGACCGAGCCTGGCCAAATTAGTGTCTTTAAATAAATGTCGCATAATTGCTAATTTCGTAACATTTTAACCATTTGTGTTTTCTGTTGTTGAAAATAAACTTCTCATCGCCGCAGGCGATTCCACAATTTTTCAATCTTCAATCTTCAATTATATATCTCTTTTTTCTCTGCGTCTCTGTGGTGAAATTATTCCGCAAGCCAGCTTTGCCCGATATTCGCGTCAACTTTCATCGGCACATCGAGCCTTATCGCGCCGGTCATTTCGTCAGCGAAAATCTTCACAAGTTTTTCCGCTTCTTTGCCGTCAGCCTCAAAAACCAATTCATCGTGAATCTGCAAAATCATTTTTGCCGGCAGTTTTTCACTTTCAATTCTATTCTGAATTTTAATCATCGCGATTTTTATCAAATCCGCCGCCGAACCCTGTATAAGCGTATTTATCGCCAATCTTTCCGCCTGCGAACGGACATTGCCGTTGCCGCTTTCAAGACCGCTGATATTTCTTCTTCTGCCGCAGATAGTCTCTGCAAAGCCGGTATTTTTCACCATTTCTATGGAATCTTTTTTGAATTGTAGAACGGAATTATATCTGTCAAAATAATCGTCGATGAATTTTTTCGCTTCAGCAACGCTCATTCCCGTAGTTTTGCTCAGACCGAACGCGCCCTGTCCGTAAATCAGCCCGAAATTCACCGCCTTGCATCGCGAACGCATTTCGGAGGTTACTTCAGAAATATCTATATTATAAATCTGCGAAGCGACGAAACTGTGAATATCCCTGTCGTCCTCGAACGCCTTAATCAGAGCCTTATCCCGCGAAAGATGCGCCAAAACGCGAAGCTCGATTTGCGAATAATCCAAACTGATAATTCTGTCCGTCTTTTTCTCCGCTATAAACGCCGAGCGAATCTGCCTGCCGATTTGTGTCTTTATTGGAATATTCTGCAAATTCGGGTCCGACGAACTCAATCTGCCTGTCGCCGTGAGCGTCTGATTAAAACTGGTATGAACTCTGCCCGTGCGCGGATTTATCAGCGTGCCGAGCTTGTCAGTATAGGTGTTTTTTAATTTGCTCAACTGCCGATACAACAAAATATGTTCGACAATCGGATGTTCGCCCGCCATTTCTTCAAGCGCGTCGGCATCGGTGCTTTGTCCGGTTTTCGTATTGCGAACCGATTTCAGACCGAGCTTTTCAAACAGCACGTTGGAAAGCTGCTTTGGCGAATCGACATTAAACCGCTCCCCCGCCATCGCATAAACCTTTTCCGCTGACTCGTCAAGCTGCTGATTTATTTCTATGGAAAGTTTTTTCAGAATCGGCACATCTACCTTAACGCCGGCCAGTTCCATTTTCGTCAAAACATCAGCGAGCGGAATTTCAATCTCGTCAAAAAGTTTTTTCAGCGTTGGTTCTTTTTTAAGTTTCGCATCGAGATGTTCATAAAGCTGAAATGTAACATCAGCGTCCTCCGCCGCGTAATCGCACGCCGTTGCCGTATCGACCATATCGAACGTCATTTGATTTTTGCCTTTGCCGATAAGGTCGGAAATCGGAATATCGCGGTAATTCAAAAAATCCAGAGCCATATTATCGAGCGAATGACTCCGCCGCTCATTGAGAACATAAGACGCAATCATCGTATCGAACACAAGCCCCCGCACAGGCATACCCGCGTTGTGCAGAACAATCATATCGTACTTTGCGTTTTGGCCGATTTTTTTGACATTCTCATCAGCTAAAATCGCCGCCAGCTTTTCCTTAACCGCCGCCGCCCCAAGACACTTTGCTCCCATAGACGCTCTTACCGCCAGATAATACGCCTTATGCGCCTCCCAGCAAAAACTCATTCCAACTAATTCCGCCCGATGAGCCGATATCGATGTCGTTTCGGTATCAACAGCGAACAGCGTTTGCTTTTTCAATTCTTTGGCGAACTCGTCTAACTTTTCGAGCGTATCAATCAAATGATATTCGTGCCTGACGGTTTTTATCGAATCAACAACAGGAGCAGTCTCAAAAAGACTATCCTGCTTTTTTTCTTCCGTTTTTCCAGATTGTTTCTTTTCGCCGGACGATAAGGGTGTCCCCAGATTCAACTGCGTCAAGAGCCTGCTGAAACCAAGCTCATCAAAAACCGCTTTCAGCTTTTCAGTATTAAATTCCTTTACCGCGAAATTTTCTTCATCGAGCTCAATCGGCATTTCACAATTTATCGCCACAAGTTCTCTGCTCAACATCGCCAAATCTTTGGAGTTTCGCAGATTATCGCCTCGCTTGCCTTTGATTTCATCAGCGTGTGCGTAAAGATTTTCAACCGAGCCATATTTTTTCACCCATTCCATCGCTGTCTTTGGCCCGACATCAGGCACGCCCGGCACATTATCAGCCGCATCACCCTGCAACGCCAAAACATCAATAAACTGCGAAGGCTCAAGCCCCGTCTCATCTAAAAACGTCTTCGCGTCCGTCGTCGCGTCTGCTCTTATATCATAAATCCGCACACCCTTATCCAGGAGCTGAATCATATCCTTATCTTTGGAGCAGATATAGGTGTCAAAACCTTTTTTGACCGACTTCGCCGCCAGCGTGCCGATTATATCGTCAGCCTCGAATGTGCTTTTGCGAATGATTGGAATATTCATCGCCTCTAAAATCTGCTCGATACGCTTTATCTGCACAGGCATTTCATCGGGCATTGGCGGACGATGCGCCTTATATTCGGGATAAATTTCTCTTCTGAAGCTCGGCTCTTTACTATCCATCGCAACTACGAGCATATCGGGCTTTTTCGATTGCAGCAGTCGCAGGAGCATACTGGTAAAAATATATGTCGCCTTTGTCGGCTCACCTGCGGGACTGGAAAGTTTCTGGCTCATCGGAGCGTAAAACGCCGCATAAATATGCGCGTGTCCATCTATTATATACAGTGATTTGGCCATAGTTTTATGATTGCAGTTGCCGCGGTGCTTTTATTATTCAGGTTTAGCCCCGCCATCTTGTATGACGGGGTTCATCGTCATTGCGAGGCCGAAGCCGAAGCAATCTCGTTTAAAATTCTATTTAAAATTCCATCGCCGCAGGCGATTCGACAATTTTGATATTTAATTTTTTATTTTTGATATCTTTTCAGCCGATTCCACAACTTTTCACTATTCACTTTTAGTTTTTCACTTTCCCCTACTCCGCCGGCATCAGTTGTGTCTCATACAAATTATGATAAATGCCGCAGGTTTTCATTAGTTCATCGTGGCTGCCCTGCGCGACAATCTGTCCCTTATCCATAACGACGATAACGTCCGCCGAAATAATCGTACTGAATCTGTGAGCGATGACAAACGATGTCCTGTCGTGCATAATCGCTTCGATGGCATCGTGTATCTTCGATTCGCTGTCAGCGTCAACCTGGCTCATCGCCTCGTCAAAAATGAATATCGACGGGTTTTTCAAAATCGCCCTTGCGATAACAATTCGCTGAAGTTGGCCGCCGCTTAGCCCGACCCCGTGTTCGCCGAGAACCGTCTCATACCCCATCGGCAGAGGCTCGATAAATTCATGAGCGTAAGAACGTTTCGCCGCAGCTATAATTTCGTCCATCGTCGCGTCGGATTTGCCGTAAGCGATATTGGCCGCGATTGTATCGTGAAAGGTTACGACGTTTTGAGTAACCATTGCGATGTGGCTTCGCAGAGATTTCAATGTACAGTCCGCTATATCGACCCCGTCGATTAAAATTTGACCGCTGTCCGGACTGAAAAATCTCGGCAGCAAATTTATCAGCGTCGTCTTGCCCGAACCGTTCGAGCCGACCACCGCGATATTTCGGCCTACCTTAACCGACAGATTTACCTTCCTTAAAACAGGTTCAGGACTGTTCGGATAGGTGAACACAATATCCTTAAACTCTATCTTGTCCTTGATACTAACCAATTCCTTTGAATTTGGTTTCTCGTATTCGTCGGGATAATCCATTATCTGAAACACCCTGTCCATCGACGCATTTGAATCCTGAATACTGTTCCAGACATCGCTGGTCTTTCTGACGGATTCCGCCGATACGCCTAGCGCGAGCAGTATCATAAAAAACACGCTCGGCTCCATATTCGAGTTTGTTACCATATCGATTCCGACTAACAAAGCCGCCGAGCCGGCAAGCATTCCCAAAATATCCATTATCGGGCTTGTCGCCGCGTCCGCCTTTGCGCTGCGCATTGTCTGCTTGAGATTTTTTTGACTCAATGCCTTATACGCCGCGCTTTCGCGCTCCTGCTGGTTATAGACTTTTACGACGCGCAACGCCGCAACCGATTCCTGAAGTTTGCCCAGCATACTCGAAGTGGTCTGGAGTCCCTTCTTCGCGAATTTTCTGACCCGCTTACCGAACGTCGCCATTACATAAATCGTAGCCGGCGCAGCCGCCAGAAATATAAGTGTAAGTTTATAGTCCAGATAAAGCGCGCAGCCGAGCATAAAAATCGCTTTCATCGGCTCCTGAAGACTTTTGCCCAAAAGAACCCGAATGCCTTTGCCGATGCCGTTGACGTCGCCTATCATTCTGCTAATAGCGTCGCTTGTGCCGTTCACTGTGAAATACGACACCGGCATATTCATCGCCCGCTCGAACATATCCTCGCGCAAATGAGCCGTCGCGGTCTGCACGACTTTTGCCCCCATATATTTCTGCGTATAGCTCGCCAGACACCGCAATATCGACACGCCTATCAACGCTATAATAATGAACGATATAGCCTTCTTTTGCGCCAGAGCGTTATTGTTGCGAGGCAGAAGGGCTGTTATTTTTCTTGCCCTCTCGATTATTTCCCATCTAAAGCCCCACTTCCATTTCTTTATGAACCCCGCATCCTCAAACATAAATCGCTTCGGCACAGCCAGACTGATTTTTTCAGTTCGAACATTTCCGCCGGCATTTCTCAAAACATAAAGAATGAAATTTTCATTATTGTTACAGTCCGCAAGCTCTTTCATCATATCCAATGATTTCTGCGGACGGTTCGGGTCATTTTCGCCGATGCCGATGATGTTGTCTTTGACCTTCAAACCCGCCTGCTGCGCCAAACTGTTCTTGCCGACGCTGATTACTTCCAGCTCGTACGACAGGTCGGGATTGTTCATTATGTCCGTCTTGTCCGGCACGGCAAAATTCATCTCATATCGCCACTTGCAGCCCTGACGGTCAACCCAGCCGTGCAGACCTTCTTCGCCCATCATCACCTTCAGCAGCGGAATTACCGTCATAAAGCTCATCGCGAACAGCAGCCCGACCATTGTCGCGGCCATGACTACAATAGCGATTCTATACCACTGCGGTGCTACATATTTTTTTATACGTCTGAAAAAAATCATTCAAAACTCCCAAAAACGCCACTTTGGCGCAAAATATCAAAAATCTGGCTACTGGCTATTGACTATTAGTTTTGTAGGGTGGGCTTTCTTGTCCGCCATAGCTTTAGCGGCGGCGGAAGCCCACGCGGTTTTTTTACATTCAGATAAAATGTTACGAAATCTGGCTACTGGCTATTAGTTATCAGCGCAACAGTGTAGTTTTTATGAAATAAATATCAAACTAAAAATTTTGCCGACTTTTTGTGTGGATGTTAAGTGTTGAATTTCAATGTTGGACGTTTTTTCCCACCTTTCACACATTCCCACTTTCCTTCATTCCTATGTATCAGAGCGGGTGGACAGCTCTGCTGTCCACGCGATTTTATTTTCGTGTTTAGCCTGCATTTCTCACAAACATAATGTCCGCTGTGGACTGAGACATAACACGAGGCGTTGTCGAGATGGTGGTTATTTAATCAGTATGCGTAGGAATTGGGGCGAGGACATCGTTCTAAATATCTACTCTCAGCTATTCTGTGGCCACATAGGCTAAACTGTGGACAAAACCTCTCTATTGTGTCGCACGAATTTTACATTTTCGACTGGTACGCTACTGTAATGCTGCGTCGTAACCATTCACAGTTTTTCTGGAATAAGCTTTGGATACGGTGTGCCGGCATAGGTAGCGTTGAGGGCATCAATGAAGAAATCATAAACGCTGCGTTTATGTCTGGCACAAGTAGCGACAACCGTCCATTGCCCATTCGCAAAAACGCATGCCTGCCCAACTCCTTGTACCCTGTGTAACTCGTCTATCTATCACAACAAAACGTATAGCCTGCTCGCTGAGATTATTCGTCGGACAAACACCCTCTTGCTCTAAAAACAAGAAGTATCATTTATCAACACCATCAACAAACGAGAGCTTTTGGGTGCATATCTTCGCCAGAAACCCCTGACTTATGTCAAGGTTCATTATGTCATTGAAGAACGACTGCAAAGTCGAATAGCTCATATGACCGCGGGCTTTGAGATAGGCTGTCAATGCTGTCATTCGAGTTGAAAATAATCCCGCTTTGCGAATGTCCTTTGGTAATGTTGCTTTAACTATTTCACCATTGGGATCAACGTATAATTGCACACGATGGTCAATGACGTTGAACAGTTTCTCCGGCAGGTCTATCTGCTGAAGTACTGATTCTGTTTTGTCTATCGGAGTTAATCCGCGACGGCGTATTTCTTCAACTGATATTTTATGGATGACCGTTCGGTCGATTTCGTCAGCTTCAAAAGGAGTCCTGTTCTGTCATATTTATCATATAACAGACAATTGTATACGGCACAAGTCTTTTATTGCAGGGCAAACGCATCTAATTTCTCAACCCCTTGTTATTATCTTAAAAAAGCCGTTTTGAAATTTTTGGTCGTTCTGTATGAATGCCAAAAACACCTTTAATACGCTAAAATCAACGATAAAAATTTAGATGCGTTTGCCCTGTCTTTTATTGTAATTTTTGAAAATTATTTTTTAAGACTGTGAATGGTTACTTTGGGACTGTTTTTATCCAAACAAAAAGCCTTGTAAATGTTTATTTTACAAGGCTTTACAGCAACGAGGCCGAAGGGGCTCGAACCCTCAACCTTCGGATCGACAGTCCGACGCTCTAACCAATTGAGCTACGGCCCCGAATTCAAATCTATGAGGAGCGTATATAAATAATGATTTAAACCATTTTGTCAAGCCATTTAACCTCATTTTAAGCAAAATATCAATAATTCCACCCGCCCACCTCAAAAAAATCACCAAAATCATACCGCAGTCTATTAAAATTCACTACCCCACTACAACATATTGTATGTTGCCTATTTTGCCCTGTCGGCTAAACCTCCGCAAATTAAAAGAAAAAAGGCTAAATAGCGGCAAAATCACAATAGATGGCCAACGCACTGCTTTTAAATGTTTGCAAATTTGCCTGAAAACGTAAAAAAACGTAAAACTTTTTTTAAAGTTTTGTTTTTTATATGGTCGATATCAGTACTGGAAGTTATGATGCAGTTCCGCAATGGAATAGCGGATACACAACATATAGTGGTATGGGATGTTAAATCATCAGATGCCCCGGGTTTTGTAAAGAGAACCGGATTTCTCCAGCCAAAACCAAAATAGAAAGGTAAAAAGCCATGAATCAGGCCAAGACACAGATAAGCACCAACGGACTGTTTTCGCGGATTAATCCTCGCCAGACATTAGGCGTGGGAGATGACCACCAGACAGAAGAATTGTTGCAAGCCGATGCCCAGTCCCCGCTCGGGCAATTGCTTAGCAAGATAGCCGAGCTGCCCGAAGTTAGGTTTGAGAAAGTTTTAACTGTTCGAAGGCAGATATGCGGGGGGCTATACAGAACCGATGAAAAACTCGACGCTACCATAGACAGAATGCTCGAAGACCTTCTTATCGAGCCATAGCAATAGATAGCATTGAAAACCAGCCGCCAATACGGCTGCATACCGCTTCATCACATACCTGTTCAACAGACAGTGGCTGCTTGCAGTCACGGCATCGGCCGTTTCGTATGTTTTAACCAGCGATGGAACAACAGCTAATATGCGACTGGGTGTCTTTTGGCGGAAACTCTTGCAGCGTATTTTTTTACCCGGCGGGCGAACTTTTCAAATCTTTTGTCCGATGCGCCGCTGATATAATATCTGACGAGCAGCCTGCGCATTTGCTTGTCAAAATATTTATCAGTCATACTAAACCATAATCTGCCGAGATTTTTAATTCTTTCATTCTTACTTTTAGTATTGCGTTTCATTCGGTTAAGGTCGATGACGGCAAAGTCGTATTTGCCGAGGCCGGCGGCGGTTTTGTCTTCGGTTAGGAATAAATGCCAGACATACAAATCGGGCAGGCTGATGTGGGCTTTGTGGACTTTGCGAACGAATTGAGCGAGCGAGGCGATGAGCAGTTCTTTTTCCGATTGAGGCAGCTTTGTCCAGTTTTGAGCGATAAAATCTTTAAGGCAGGGGCCGGGCAGCGACTCGGTAATGATAAATGATTTTCTTTCGAGGCCGAGGGTAAATTTTTCGCCGAAGCAGACGGGATTGCAGACGCCGATATTATTTTGTTTAAGCAAATTCATATTGCCGAATTCATAGGCTGCCTGCGATTCAATTTTCCCGCAATTTAAAAACGTAAATAGCATATCTTTGAAATGCGGATGGCGAAAACGCTTCATATAGAAAATTTTTTCTTCACCATCGACTTTGAGCCGCAGAATACTAACATTGCGTTTGCTGTTTTTGTTTGTACTTTTTTTGCCGCTGCAGTGGTAAAAGTCGTCGAAAGACCGCAGGCCGTTTTCAGCTAATATCGATTTCCAGGAATCGGCGAAAATAACTTTTTTCATTATTTATACGCCCTTAATTTATTCGCTACTTTCACAACATCGAGCATTTGCGCAACATCGTGTACCCTTACGATTGAAACGCCTTTGGCTGCGGCCAGAGCGACGGTAGCGGCGGTGCCGAAGATTCTGTCTTTGGGAGCGGTTTTGCCGGTTATTGTTCCGATGAAATTTTTTCTGCTTGTGCCGAGCAGTACGCGGTATCCGCTATTTACAAAAATATCTATATTGCCAAGCAAGTCCAAATTATGTTCCAGCGTTTTGCCGAAGCCTATGCCGGGATCTATGAATATTTTTTGTTTTTCTATGCCCGCCTGCTCGGCGATTTTAGCCTTCTTAATCAGATAATCAAAAACTTCTTTAACCACGTTTTTATAGCAAGGTTTAATCTGCATATTCTCCGGCGAATTCTGAATATGCATCAATACCACAGGCACATTTTTTTCCGTGGCGAGGGAAATTGTTCTGCTGTCGTCAAGAGAAGTGATGTCGTTTATGAGCGAAGCGCCGGCATCAAGGGCGGCTTTTGTCGTTTGAAAATCCCTGCTGTCGATGCTGATTGGGATTTTTATTTTGGCGGCAAGTTTTTCGATTACAGGTACAACGCGTTTTATCTGCTCTTCGCTGCTGACGGGTTTTGAACCCGGGCGAGTGGATTCGGCTCCGATGTCGATAGTCGCTGCGCCCTGCTCGGCCAGTTCGATTCCGCGGGCGACGGCGCGTTGCGGGTCGAGAAAATCTCCGCCATCGCTGAACGAATCGTCAGTGATGTTCAGAACTCCCATTACAACGCAGCCTGCGGAAAAATCAAGTTCTCCGCCGGGCCAGGTCAAAATGTCTGTTTTGTTTTTCACCACAGAGACACAGAGAAAAAATATAAATCAAGGCAACCTATAAAAATGCCGTTTGTCATTGCGAGCAAAGTCCTGCCCAGCAGGACGCAGCGCGGCAATCTCGTTTTTTAACCGATAACCGCTTTCTGCCATACGCCTGTTGAGCCGGTGCGGTATAGAAAATACGAAATTATCGAAAATCTTTCAAGCATTTCGTTTTCGTCAAAATCATTTTTAAATCGGCACAAAGCGATGTCAACCGCCTGCGAAATTTTATCCTGTTCATCATCGCAAAAATCGCCGAGGTCTATTATGTCAAAAAAATTCATCACAAAAGCCGCGAGCGTCTGTTTTTTCGCTCTTACGCCCTTTTGTTTTATCTTTGCGGATTTGTCTATATGAACAATTTTAAGCGTTTCCACGTCCGATGTCCATCTATAAGTTTGTTTTCTCAAAACGGAGAGCTTTTCGATTTTCTTTTTTAGTTCGGCGGCGCGTTCAAAATTTAAATTCTTTGCCGACTCCGCCATCTGCCGGTTCAGAGTGTCCAGCTCACCGGACGGGTTTACGCCCGCCAAAAAGGCGTTCTTTGTTATTTGACGATATTCATCGGAACTGATTCGGCCTGCGCACAATCCACTACAGGAATCCATTTGCAGATACGGGCAGCTTTTGACCGTTTCAGAATTGTTTGCGATATCGGGTCTTTTGCAGAGCCTGAAAGCGTCCTGAATCGCTTTAAGAAAATCCGTTGCTGATTTCTGCGAAGGAAACGGGCCTAAAAAATTTTCGCCTGTTTTAAACGCCGGCTTTTTTGTGATTGCGAAAAAAGGCATTGTATCAGCGAAATTTATTTTTATAAACAACGGCTGGACAAACACAATATGGTCTCTGTAATTTTCGCGGAAAATTTTTTTGACCGCCGAGAAATATTTGATAGCAAGGCGGAATTTGCATTGGCAGGGAGAGTAATAAATTTTCGCGGTGATTTCCGTAAGGTCTGTTCGTTTTGTTTTTTCGGTTTGTTCCGTGAGTTTGTTTTTAACGGTATTTCTGATATTCGCGGCGGTAATGAGTTGAATTGGTTTGTCGCCGTCGTCCGCAAATAAAATCAGCCCCGCCGAAGTCGGCAGAGCTGAATAATCGTTTTTTGGCAGGAAGAAATTTTCAAAAATTTCAGCGTGCCGATTTTCCATCAGACGTTTAAGCCTGAAATGGTCGTATCAAAAACCATAACGCCATCCACAATACCCTGCACGACGCAGGTGTACATTCTGCTTTTAAAGACCGTAATGTGGCAGAGCAGATAAAGTCGGCAGCCAGGCGAGACCGGCTTTCTGAATTTCGCCTCGTCAATGCCCGCAAAGCCGATGAATCCTTTTAATTTATAAACTTCCTTAACGAATACGCTGGAGAGCTGCGCCGCGGCTTCAATCATAATAACGCCAGGCATCAGCGGCCTGCCGGGAATGTGGCCTTTGACCCAAAATTCTTTTTCGGTCAAATCCTTGTAGCCGAGGATGAGAAATTTTTCCTTGTCGTACCAGATAACGCCGTCGAGCTGGTCCATTTCATAACGCTGGGGATTGGACTTCTGAATAGTCTCCTTATCTATTACGATTTTATTTAAATCGATATTTGCCAAATCAAATAATAAAGTCGGGGGCATCGGATTCCTTGATATAAAAAAACGTTATATTAGTAGCCGGTAGTCAGCAGCAAATAGTAAGCAACAAGCAGCCAATAGACAAAACAACGCGCAATCCCACCACGCCGACGGTTATTGAGCATAAAACCCCCTTCACCATCGCCAGCGATGTGATTCGCGGAATTACAAATACACTAAAACGTGCATTTTGCTATTCTTCGTCGGTTCGAAGTTCAAGAACTTTGTTCCGGAGCGTCTGCGCGGCAGACTTAATCTGCTGCATTTGCTTCCGAACCCTTGTGCCGGCAGCTTTGTTCCCGCCTTCGGCTTTTCTAATATCGCTCTCGGCTTCATCGACGAGTCTCTTAAGATCCTCGTATTCCTGCATAATTGCCTCCATACAAAAATCATTTTGAACTATTTTGCCGGTAATCTAACCACTTGACAGAGGTTTGTCAAAAAAAAATCGTTATTTTTAAGAAAAAAAACGGTTTTTACTCATTCAAACAGCTTTTTGGTAAGCTGGGCAATTTTTTGGCCAAGTCTTTTGCACTGTGAAGCCGCCCGTTCGTCAGGTTTCCCGATTGCGACCGGGCCGTAGTGGTCGCCTTGCGCATCGCCCTGGATAACCATTCCGTGAATGAGCATCGCCTCCAATATGCCCATAATCGTGGTTTCGTTTCCGCCGGCGATGTTTGCCGAGCTTGAAAATGCGGCGCCGACCTTACCCGTTAATTTGCCGTGCTTTACGACCGTATCGGTAAAAAGCTGCATAAGCGGGGCAGCCATTTGTCCGTAGTAGGTCGGCGAGCCTATTATGATAGCGTCGGCGGCTAAAAGGTCATCGACTTTTGTCTTTTCAACCGACTTGCATTCCGTCGCCAGGTCCGCTTCGTTCATAGACTTAGCTATTATTTCCGCCATTTGTTTGGTGTTTCCGCTTTTCGAGTAATAAACTACAATTCCCTTTGCCATAAAAAACCCCTTTCGTTTTTAATAGTCAGTAGCCGACAATTCATTTATTTGCCTGTCAAATATTCATTAATCGCCGCCGCTGCGGTTCTGCCCTGCCCCATAGCGAGAATTACAGTCGCTGCGCCGAGAACAATGTCGCCGCCTGCATAAACGCCATCGAGCGAAGTTTTGCATTTTTCATCGACAACGATATTGCCCCACTTATTCAGTTCAAGTCCGTTTGTCGTTTGCCCGATAAGCGGATTTGCGCTGTTGCCGATAGCGATAATGACAGTATCAACTTCAATCTGAAATTCCGAGCCTTGTATCGGCACAGGTCTGCGTCTGCCGGACGCGTCAGGTTCGCCAAGTTCGTATTTCAAACATTCAATCGCGCAAACAACTCCGCCAGAGTCGCCGATAATGCGTTTTGGATTTCGCAAAAGATGAAACTCAATGCCCTCTTCTTTTGCGTGGTGAACTTCCTCGACACGGGCTGGCATTTCCTTTTCGCTTCTGCGGTAAATCAAATAAACTTTTTCCGCGCCGAGCCGAACAGCGGTTCTTGCCGAATCCATCGCGACGTTTCCGCCGCCGACAACAGCAACCCTTTTGCTCATCGCAATCGGCGTATCAGCTCCCTTGCCGAAATCATAAGCGCGCATTAAATTGGCGCGCGTCAGATATTCGTTTGCACTGTACACGCCGACAAGATGCTCGCCCTCGATTCCCATAAACTGCGGCAAACCAGCCCCTACGCCGACATAAACTGCATCGAAGCCATCTTCTTCTATAAGCTCTTTTATCGTCCGCGTTCTGCCTACGACAAAATTGCATACTATTTTCACGCCCATATTTTTGAGCTGTTCTATTTCCTCACGGACAATCGCCTTTGGCAGACGAAATTCTGGAATGCCATAGACCATCACGCCGCCGGTTTTGTGAAACGCTTCAAAAACCGTAACATCGTGTCCGGCTCTGCGAACATCCGTAGCGACGACAATTCCGCCGGGGCCTGAACCGATGACGGCGACTTTTTTGCCGGTTGATGGCGCAATCTTCGGGTTAGTTTTATCGTGATTTTTTCTGCCCCAGTCGGCGACGAATCTTTCGAGCCTGCCGATTGAAACGGATTTATCAACATCCTTAAATTTTTTGCCGACGGTGCAGGGCAACTGGCATTGGACTTCCTGCGGACAAACGCGACCGCAAACAGCGGGCAGCAGCGAATTTTCCCTGATTATATCGAGAGCTTTTTTAAAATCGCCTTCGACAATCGGAGCGATAAAATCTTTTATTCTTATTTTTACCGGACACCCTGCAACACACGGAGCGTTTTTGCAGCCCAAACACCGCAGAGCTTCCAATCGAGCCTGTGTCTCGGTATAACCCGTTGCCACTTCGCTGACATTGCTTCGCCGCGCAATGGCATCCTGCGCAGGCATCGCCTGCGGCGGAATTTCATACCTGTCCGCCGGTTTTAATATGCCGGCCTTATGTTTCGCTAACAGTTCGTTTAAATGTTTTGTTGATTCGTCCAATTTATTGCCTCTTTATAATGTTTTGAGCATTTGAAAATTAGATTTTAGAATTTGTTTAGGATTTAGAAATTAGAATTTAGAATTTGTTTAGGATTTAGAAATTAGAATTTAGAATTTTTCTGTGCCTCTGTGCCTATATCTTTAAGCCTGCACTTGTGCTGTTCGTAATTTTCCATCGCCTGTTTTTCGAGCTGCTTATAGGCGTTCATTCTTTTCATCATCAAATCGAAATTGACTAAATGGCCATCGAACTCCGGCCCGTCAACGCAGACAAATTTCGTCTGGCCGCCGACTTCGACTCTGCACCCGCCGCACATTCCCGTGCCGTCAATCATAATCGTATTTAGCGAGACAACCGTCGGCACATTATATTTTTTCGTTGTCGCGCAGCAGAATTTCATCATTACGCCGGGCCCTATCGCAACAGCTAAATTCGGCTTCGACGCGCCTTTGCATATTTCTTCAAGCGGCTCGGTTACCAGAGCCTTTCTGCCGTAAGAGCCATCGTCAGTAACGATAATCACCTCATCGCTTACCGCCTTGAAATCATCTTCGAGAATTAGAAGTTCTTTATTTCTCGCACCGAGAATACTGATTACCTTATTACCTGCTTCTTTCATACCTCTTGCGATTGGCAGGAGCGGAGCGTTGCCGATTCCGCCGCCGACACAGACAACCGTTCCGAATTTTTCTATGTGAGTCGGTTTGCCAAGCGGGCCGAGAATGTTTTCAACCGTATCTCCGACTTTCAGATTGGCAAGTTCAGCGGTGCTTTTGCCCACCGCCTGCCATATAAGACGAATTGAGCCTTTCTGTGTGTCAAGGCCTGCTATCGTTAGCGGAATCCTTTCGCTGTAATCTGTAGATAGACAAACTATCACAAATTGGCCGGGTTTGGCCGCCGCCGCGACTAACGGCGCAGCCACATCAACCATAAACACATTCGGGCACAACTGCTTTTTTGACAATATCTTATGAGACAATTTCGCAGCCTTTCTCTAAAAAACACCAGGACTTGGGATTATTGCGGATTTTGGCTTTTAGGTCAAGAAATATAATATGGATTCGCGGGGATATGTGTGGGTATGGTGTTCCCTGCGTTGTCGGCTTGGGGTCTGCATTAAGCTTCTTCTTTTCTTCTTGGCCTGACAAAAAGCCTTATCGGCACTTCGGAAAAGCTAAGCAGGTCGCGAATTTTGCTAATGAAAAATCTCTTATAATTTTCATCGAACAAATCGACATTATTTACAAACAGCAATATGGTAACGGGCTTTACGGCAATCTGCGTAGCGTAATAAACCCTCGGCAGCTGTGAAGTTTTGTTTCTTCCGCCGATTCGCTCGGCGTTTATCGCTTCGACGGCTTTGTTCATCTTCGCGGTCGAAATTTTTGTCGCCGACTGTTTGTAAAGTTCGCAGGCCAAATCGAGAACGGACTGGATATTTTTCGCTTCGGTAGCCGTCGTAAAAGCTATCGGGGCATAACTCAACTGCGGGAAAATTTTGCCGATATACTCCGCGTAATCATCGCTGCTTGCTTTCCCTACGGCTAAATCCCATTTGTTCACAACCAAAATACAGGGCTTGTATTCCTCGCCGATAAAAGACGCGAGTTTTTTATCAATCTGTGACAGCGGCTCGGCCGCGTCGATGAGCAGAAGCACGACATCTGCTCTGCGAATAGACCTTTCGGCGCGAACGGAACTGTAAAACTCTATGCTCTCCGAGAGCTGACTTTTTCTGCGAACGCCCGCCGTATCAATCACGACAAAAGTTTTGCCGTCTTTTTCAAATCTAACATCGACCGAATCGCGGGTCGTTCCCGGTATTTCGCTAACGATAACCCGTTCTTCGCCTGCGATTGCGTTTGTAAAAGTGCTTTTGCCGGCGTTGCGTTTGCCGACAATGGCGATTTTCATTTCGATATTTTTTGGTTTTTCGAGGGTCGAATCTTTCAGTTCTTCAAGAATTTTTTCGACGAGAATGCTCTTGTTGAGATTGTTTGTTACTGAAATGCAGAACGCATCGCCGAAGCCTAATTTCGCAAAGTCCGCCGCGGCCGGAAACATTTTGACTTCATCAGCTTTGTTGGCGACGAGAATAACCTTGAGATTATGTTTGCGAAGCAGTTTGGCGATTTGCTGGTCGAGAGGTGTCAGGCCGTCGCGAATATCGACAACGAACAAAACCAAACTGGCTGAACCCATCGCCTGCTTGATTTGATTTTCGACGTGTTCCTTCAATTGGTCGCTGTCAACGATTCCCCACCCGCCGGTATCAACAAGCTCGAAGAACCGCTCGTTGTTTTCGATGATGACGCTCACGCGGTCGCGCGTAACGCCCGCCGTCGGCTCAACAATGCTTATCATTTGGCCGGCAAGAGCGTTGAGCAGAGAGCTTTTGCCCACGTTTGGTCGGCCTATTATCGCTACTATCGGCAATGCCATTTAATATCCCGTCTTTGAAACTTCTTCTAAAATTTTACTGCTTTAAGTTCGCCATTTTTCACTTTAATCGCAATAAGTCAATATAAATCGGGTTATAGCCGACATATAGCCGATTCAACTTTCGCTTGCAAAAGGCCGATTTTATGTAATAGTTATACCGAATTTTGATTTCCCGACAGGAAAAATAAAAATGCCGATAGTACCGACAAATGCTGAAAGAATGAAACGACTGCCCTGGTGGTTCGCCGCCAATATGCTGGACAACGTCCGAATCTCGCTGATTTTTGGTCCTGTAATTGTTCTGTTTTTTGACGCTTTAAAGATGGATAAGGCCAAAATCGGTATTCTTTTGGCGTTTCCGTTATTTTTTCAGATATTGTCTGTTTTCGTTGCGCCTTTGGTTGAAAAATTAGGCTACAAGCGGTCAAGCCTGATTTTTTTCAGCATTCGAACATTAATCCTTTTTGGGCTTTTGTTTACGCCCTGGTTTCTGCGAATGTTCGGAACCGGCGGAGCGTTTTTGTGGGTATCGTTTATAATGCTGGTGTTTTCGGTCGCGTTTGCCGTCGGCACAACCGCCGCGGGCCCGTGGGGGCAGGAGATTTTACCGACAAACATCCGCAGCAAACTTATTGCCGCCAATTCCGTTCTCTGCAGTCTGGTGGTTATCGCAGGAACGTGGTTTGCCGGTTTCTGGCTTGAAAGGTCAGATGGGCAGAGCGGTTTTATGTTTCTTATAGCCATCGGAACAATAGTTGGTTTGTTAAGTGTAGCCTGTAATGTATTTTTTCCGGGCGGAGGCAGAGCAAAAAAACAAAGCCGCAACACAGAACACCTGAAAAATATGCTCGACGCATTCAAGGACGGCGATTTTGTTCGCCTTCTTTTTGGTATAGGGGTATTCATTTTTATTGTTACGGGAGTAGCGACATTTATACCGCTGTATATGAAAGACCTTGTCGGCATAACTAACGGCCAGGTTGTATATCTTGGAGTGTGGACGACGGCAGGAACTTTAATAGCGGTTTATTTCTGGGGCTGGGCATCGGACAGATTCGGCGGAAAGCCGGTCTTTATCACAGGCGTAATGTTCTATATATTTTTGCCGGTTTTTTGGTATCTGATTCCGCGGCATCATGGCGACATAAGTTATTACGTCGCTGCGGCTGTATCTTTTCTTGCCGGACTTATGTGCGTAGCTTACGCGATAGGTATTGACAGATATGTCTTTATCACGGCGATACCGGAGGACAAAAGAACCTCTTACTATTCAATCTGGGTCGCCTGGACGGGCATATTCGCGGGTATGGGGCCGATAGTCGTCGGTCTGGCTCTTAAATGGTGCGCAGGCCTCGACAGCGTCGCCGCAAATATCCATATCAGAGCCGATTCGTTTCTGCCGGTTTTTTTGGCGCATATGATATTGCCGGCGATTGGAATGTATATCTTTCGCAATATCAAACAGGACAGCGAAATTACAACAACAAAGTTTGTTGGCCAATTATTTCAGAGCATTCCGTTCGGCCTGTTCGGCTCAATCAACTCCATAATGCGATATAGAATGGCAGGCGAAGAAAACGAAAGAATAGTTACCACGCGAAACCTCGGCCGCTCGGATAGCCCCTTTAATACAGATGAACTTATCGAAGCGATAAGCGACCCCAGTTTCGATGTTCGCTATGAAGCCGTTCTGGCAATGGCTCTGCGAAAACCTGACCCGAAAATCGTAGCCGCTCTGCTCGGCGTTTTGGAAGGCGAGGACATCGAATTAAGCGCAACGGCATCGTGGGCTCTTGGCCAAATTGGCGACAAATCCGCCGTCCCTGCCCTCAAAAAACAACTCACCGCGCCATATCGAATCCTCCGAGCGAGAAGCGCAAGAGCACTGGGCAGCATCGGCGACAAAGAGGCCGCTGACATTATTTTAGAACTCCTGAAAATAGAAACCGACTCGGTATTGAGGGTTGCTTACGCCTCCGCTCTTGGCGCAATGAAGCATATCCCTGCAATTGAATATGTGCTTTCTCTGCTTGCCGATGTTCAGAATGAAACTTTCCGCGGCGAAGTGGCCCTTGCTGCCGCAAGAATCGTAGGCAGCGAAAAAAGCTATATCAAGTTGCTCCGCTCAAGCGCAGCTGACTGGTCAACGACAATGAGCGGCGCGATACTGAAACTTAAAAAGCCGATGACTCGATTGAACCTCGACCCTTCGCTGATTGATTCTGTCGGAGCATGTGCGGAAAGTTTCGCCGCCGAGCAGCATGGCTGGGC
>MHXU01000157.1 GCA_001824555.1 Planctomycetes bacterium GWC2_45_44 | reverse complement strand
CCGAAAAGAAAAAAATCGTTACCACCCGCGTCGAACATCCAGCGGTGCTGGCAACCTGCAGAGAATTGCAGGCCGCGGGTTTTTCACTTGTCGAACTTGGCGTTGACAAATACGGCCAAATCAATCTCGACGAGTTGGCCGCCGAAGTCGATGAACATACCGCGATTGTATCTATAATGTACGCCAACAACGAAACAGGCGTGATTTTCCCGATTGACAAAATCGCCGAGATAGTTAAGTCCAAAGGCGCGATTTTTCATACCGATGCCGTTCAGGCTGTCGGCAAAATTCCGCTTAACCTTGACAAAAGCAGCATTGATTTGCTCTCTCTTAGTGGCCACAAACTCCACGCGCCAAAAGGAATCGGCGCTTTATATATAAAGAAAGGTACGCGAATTTTACCATTCATTGTCGGCGGCCATCAGGAAAAAAATCGCAGGGCTGGAACAGAAAACGTCCCCGCGATTGCAGGTCTTGGCAAAGCCGGCGAAATCGCCTCAAAGGAAATAAGAAACGAAAATACAAAAGTTAAAAAACTTCGCGACAAACTCGAAACCGCGATTTTGAAAACCTGCAAAGATGCCATGCTAAACGGCGATAAAATCAATCGTCTGCCCAACACTACCAATATAAGTTTTGAATTTATAGAAGGCGAAGCGATTCTCCTTTTGCTAAACCAGTTCGGAATCTGCGCAAGCAGCGGGAGCGCCTGTACCAGCGGCTCGCTTGAGCCGAGTCACGTTATGCGCGCGATGGGTGTGCCTTTCACCGCCGCTCACGGCTCAATAAGATTTAGTTTAAGCAGATACAACACCGAAGCGGAAGTTGATTTTGTCGCCGAAAAATTGCCCGCGATTGTCAATCGCCTGCGGGAACTTAGCCCGTTTGTGAAATAAATCGCCATCCGAATAGTTAAAATATTTTTTTGCGGATGTGGCAGTAAGGTGCTTTGCCGTTCTTTTTGTAATACTGCTGATGATATTCCTCGGCAGACCAGAAGGTCTGTGCCGGCTTTAATTCTGTTTTTATGTCATAACCTTTTTGTTTCAACTCTGTAAATATTTTTTCCGCAGTTTCTTTCTGCTGTTCGTTTAGATAATAAATCCCGCTTCGATATTGTTTTCCTATATCCGGCCCTTGACGGTCGAGCTGGGTAAAATCATGAATCTCAAAAAATAATTTTATCAAATCCTCATAGCTTATTTTAGCCGAGTCATAAACGACTTCAATCGCTTCAGCGTGGCCGGTTTTATCATCGCAGACTTGTTTATATGTGGGCTTCTCGGTATTTCCTGCTGTATAGCCGACGGTTGTGCTGATAACACTGGCTGCCTGTTTGAAATAGTATTCCACTCCCCAAAAGCAACCCGCAGCGAAAATTGCTCTTTGTCCATTTTCAATAAAATCCATAGAAATTGAGTTCACGCAGTAACGTGTATTTTTGGGTGTAAAATTTTCTCCCGAAAAGATATGCCCTAAATGTCCTCCGCAGTTTGCACAGATAATTTCCGTTCTAACGCCGTCAGCGTCTTTCTGCTTTATTACCGCACCTGCTATCTGGTCGTCAAAACTTGGCCAGCCGCATTCGGATTCAAATTTAGACGATGATTCAAACAAGGCCTTGCCACACTGCCTGCACAGGTAAAGGCCTTTTCTGTGATTATCGTAATACGCCCCGCTGAAAGGCGGTTCTGTTCCTTTGTGAACAATAACTCGCTTTTCCTGTGCAGTTAGAGGTTTATACATTGTTTTTTGCTCCTTACTGCTGCCGTTATCTTTGCAGCCAGCCGCAAAAGCGATAAAAATCATCGCGGCCAATCGCATAATTTTTACAACTCTAATATCCATAGCGTCAATGCAAAATAATTTTTGAGGCATCTCTAAGGCTGTCGCTTCTTGAAGTCTTTGAGCCTTTGTTTTGTTTCTTCTTTTATTATATCGATTTGCTTTTGCTCGATTTGGAGCTGTTTTACATAAGAAACGATAATTTTTTTCTCCGTCTCCTCAAATTTACTGTCATAATAGGCGACCAAAAGCATATCTTCCAGGTTTCTGATTTTCTCGGAAAAGCGGGTGGGGAATTTTACTTCAAACCCATCAGCCATAGATTTGTCGAGAGCCTTTCTTGTTTCGAGATAGCCTGCCCCGATGCCTTTGGCGATTTCCTGCAATAGATAATCCTCCTCGACTTCAAAACGCCCATCGCAGCGAGCCAGATAATAAACATTCGCCAAATACTGTATCTGTTCATCGTTAGTCATAAAAATCTCCAATAAAAAGAAGGTAAGGCTTTTCCTTACTTCTCATTTCGGCAGCGGTGTTCCGCACCATGGGCAATAATTCCACATAGCCTTAATTTTTTCACTGCATTTCGGACAGACTCCCGCATCGGTCGTTGCGTCAAATGGCGTTCGCCATACAAACTCCGTCCGGTCAAACAATCCGGCGGGCTGCAAAACCAATGTCAGTTTTTCCCGCTTAGAGCTTTCAATTATATCCTTTCCTGACGCGTCTTTTGAATCGAATACGAGAAAATACATATTTTTATCCGCCGCCATAGCTGCTTTTATTGCGTCTAAGCGAGGCGATAATTCCGCCGGAATTGCCGCCAGCGGCCGCAGAATAGCCGAACTTGTATTTTTGAGAATCGCTCTGGTTTTAATTTGTTCCTGCGTCTGACTGCTGCCGGCATCGGTTGTGCATTGAACCATAAAAATCAGATAAGACTTCAAAATCGAAACATCGTCTGCCGACTGACTGCCCGCTGTTCTGGCGTTAAATTCAAACGGCAGCCATATTGCCGATTGCATCTGATTGCCTTTGACGTTTATAGCCGTTATTTCTTTTATGAATTCGCCGAGGTTTATATTATGCCGGGCAGTCCAGCCGATAGAAAAAACCAACACACAAACCGCCGCCGTAAAAATCGACAAATTCCTAAAAAACTTTTTCATTATCTTTTTCCTATAAACAAATTTTCAAAATTTTCTCAACCGCTTTTGCGCCGATATCGTGATTTTCGCCAAGCACCAGTCCCGTTTGTTTAAATCGAGCAATAACTTTAGTTATATCTTTTTTTGTTATATCGTAATTGCTTAATTTCGTAGGCATACCGACCGAATGGAAAAATTTCACAGTTTGCTCAATCGCTGCAGCGGCTTTTTGTTTTTTGCTGCCCTTTTTTATGCCCCAGACGTTTTCAGCGAGCATCGCTAATTTATTAGTTTTACTGGATAATTCATACTTCCACACTGCCGGCAGAACAACCGCAATGGATTCTGCGTGCGCAAGACCGAAAAACGCCGTCAGCACATGCCCGATACCGTGCGTTGACCAGTCGCCGATAGTTCCGCAGGCGGTAAGGCCGTTCAGAGCCTGCGTTGCACACCACATAAAAGTCGCGCGAGTGTCATAATCTTTTTTGCCGCTCATCACGACAGGGGCTATCTGGACTAAAGTTTTAAAAATACCTTCAGCGTGTCTGTCCTGTAAATGGGCGTTGGAATTTTTTGTCGCGTACTGCTCGCAGACGTGAACGAAAGCGTCAACCAGACCGTTGCGTAATTGTCTGCGGTCTAACGAGTATGTTGTTTCGGGGTCGAGAATCGAAAACTTCGGATAACTATACTCCGAGCGAAACGCCTTTTTTTCGAGCGTGGCGTTTCTTGACATTACGGAAATGTTATTCATTTCAGAACCAGTTGCCGGAAGCGTCAGGACCACGCCTATCGGCAGGGCGGATTTTATTACGCCGCTGCCTTTTTCGATAATCTGCCAGAGATTTTTATTTTTGAATGGAATTGCCGCCGCGATAAATTTTGAGCCGTCGATTACCGACCCGCCGCCGACAGCAAGTACGAAATTAACTTTTTCTCTCCGCCCAAGCTCAACGGCCTTGCCGCACGTTTCGATGCTCGGATTCGGTTCTATTCCGCCGAACTCGACAACCTTTCGGCCTTTCAATGCCCCTATCACCTGTTTATAAACGCCGTTTGTTTTTATTGACCCGCCGCCGTAGGTTAAAAGTACTTTCGCGTCCGGTTCTATCAATTTGTCGATTTGGCCGATTGTGCCTTTGCCAAACACTATTTTAACCGGATTATAATAGTTAAAATTTTCCATATCAGACATCCTTTTTCAACAATGGTGCGTTTATTTCTAACCTATTTTACCTCTCTTTGCCAATATAAATAGTTGTCGAAAAAAAATAAAAAAAATCATTTTTAAATTCAACTTTTCAGTATAGTTTTGCCGATGTTTTCTAATGGTTGAACAGTGAAAAAAAAGATGGCTCGACGACCTGTGTGGTCATGTTTAGTTGAACTTTGCTGTCCATCTCGGTTGATTATACTTTCAAGGCTGATGGTAGGCAGGATAAAGCGGGTAAAACGCTAAAACGCTAAAATAAAGAGCCATAAAGCACAAGGCAGAGCGGTCGGATTCGCTCTGCCGTTTTTTTATGGCAATTCAGATATTCCAAATCTCCGGACTCGCCGCAAAAAACCGCGTGGACAAGCTTTTAGAGATGCCCTATAGTTTTTGATTTGTTTCGGATTTCGGTTTTCGTGCTTCTGATTTGGTTTAGCTATGGCTGAAAAGTTTGCCGAAGAAGCCGTGTTTTTGGCTGTGGGTATGTGCGCCGTGATGGTACTGTTCGAGATACTTCTGCACCATATCCGGTACCTGGAAGGTATTGAACGGCTTTACGATATAATCGACCGCGCCTTTGCTTATCGCAAGGTCAATATCTTTTGTGTCTTCCTTGCTGGTGAGCATAAAGACCGGAATGTGCATTGTCTTGCAGTCTCGCTTTAATTCGCCCAAAACTTCTATGCCGTCCATCTCCGGCATCATCCAGTCCAACAGTATGACATCTATATCCTCGGCCTTTGCGATATCAAGTCCGTCTAAGCCGTTCGCCGCGCAAAAGACCTTGAACCCCTTGTGAGCCAGAGCGCTTTCAAGGAGCTTCCGTATCATCGTATCATCGTCAATTACTAATACTGTCAAAGATTCCTGCATTTGTTTTCCCTTAAACAGTTTGGGCTATCTGTAATATCGACCGAAAAATACATCGGCATTATCAAAATTTCGAATAGCGATACCGAAAAATTTTTGCTCGCCGTCCTATAAAATAACATTTTCTAATTTGCAGATATTGATTTTCCGCTCTACGCTCGTTTGCGGGCGGTTTTACTGGTAAAAACAGCCGAAATTTGGTATAGTACATTCAGTAATAGATTGCTATTATTAAACCCTTTTTGCCCTTTCCCGCATAGCGACCCTATGCGGGATTTTTTTTGCGCCGCTAATTTGTTCAGGATTTTGATATTAGGATTCAGGGTTTTTAGTTATAATAAAAATCTATGGCTGAAATTTGGAATATACAAAAACTTTTAGACTGGCTCGTCGGCTTTTTTACAGAAAAGAAAATCGACTCTCCCCGTCTGACCGCCGAGATGCTCTTGAGTTTTGTACTTGGAATGAAGCGGATTGAGCTTTATATGCACTTCGACAAACCTGTTGAACAGGGCAAACTCGAGCAGTTGCGGAGTTTGGTCAAACGCTGCGTTGCGAACGAGCCTGTCCAGTACCTTGTCGGCAGTTGCGAATTTTATTCAATGACCTTTAAAGTCTGCTCCGACTGCCTGATTCCCCGGCCGGAAACGGAATTGCTCGTCGAAAGAGCGATTGAATTTTTGCGAACCCGCGCGGAGCTGCCTGTTCAATATATCTGCGACCTTTGCACAGGCAGCGGCTGTATCGCGACAGCCATCGCCAAAAATTACAAAGGGGATTGCAAAGTTATAGCCACCGATATTTGCGACAAGGCCCTTGCTGTTGCCGCCGAAAATATCGCTAAATACAATCTTGCCGAAAAGGTTCAGCTCCTGCGGGGCGATTTATTCGAGCCGATTATCGAACAGCTCGATGTCAGGGAATTTGACTTGCTCGTTTCCAACCCGCCATACGTCAGCGATGCCGAGTATGAAAATCTTGATGCCAAGGTCAAAAATTACGAGCCGAAACTCGCCATAGCCGGCGGCGTTGACGGCCTGGATATTTATAAAAGAATTATCGCCGGCGCCGCAAATCATCTTAAAAAAGATGGCGCGTTAATGCTCGAAATCGGCTACCAGCAGGGCGGTGCCGTCAAAGATATGCTCGAAAAAACCAACCTGTTCGCCAATATCGTAATTGAAAAAGACTTTAACAATAACGACAGAATAATAACAGGGTTTAGGACGCAGTAGCCGCGAAAATCCGTTAAAAACCAGCCGGAGGACGGCGGAGGAAGTTCACTTAAAACCTTTTGACAGCGGATTTTAGTTTGTTATAATCATCCGGAATGTGTTAATTTTGTCAGAAAGGATTGAGTTATGTCCCAGTCAAGCAGGATAAGGATTTTGAGGTTAATCGTTATTGCTGTCGCGATGACAGCGGTTTCCGGCTGCAACGAGTCGGTGAAAAAGGACGATTCGGTCAATCTCTATGTTGACGCGGTGATGCTCGACGATTCAAATAAGCCGGACGAGGCAATCGCCAAACTCCAAAAAGCCACAGAAGTCAATCCCGAATTTGCGCTAGCCTATTCGCTTTTGGGCGGAATATACCTGAAGCAAAGCAAACTGCCGGAGAGCATAGAGGCTTACGAAAAAGCGACAGCTCTTAATCAGTGGTCTTACGAGGATTTTCGCGATTTGGGTAAGGTATATCGGCTGATGAATAATTTCGCGTCCGCAGCCGACGCTTACGCAAAGGCCAGCGAACTCGACCCGCAAAACGCCGATGTCAGGTTCGGTGCGGCAGACTCCTATTACAATATGCAGGACTATGAAAAAGCCCTCGAATACGGCAAAGCGGCCAAGAGCCTTGCTCCGACTAACAGCGAAATAGAAAAACTGCTCGCCGATATTTACACCGCTATGCAGGATAACGAACTGGCGATAGATTCATGCAAACGCGTGCTGGAGCTTAAAGGCGCGGATTCTGCGACAATGCTGACTATGGCTCTTTGCCAGTTACGAAGCGAGCATTATGAGGATGCACAGACAACGCTGAACGATTTGATTGCAGTCGAGCCTAATAACGCAGATGCACTGCGTCATTTGGGTTTCACTTGTTTGAAACTTCGCAAAATCGACGTATCCATCGAAAAGTACGAAGCAGCGGCCGGAGTAAATCCCAAAGACTGGCGAGCGTATAAAGGGCTTGGCGTCGCGTATATGATGAAGTATAGAATGTTCAGCAGTCTTGATGACCCACAGGCAGTGGAGTTCCGCCAAAAGGCCCTCGATAGCTGGAGCAAGTCGCTGGATTTGAATCCGACGCAGGATAAACTCCTGAAACTTTATAAAAAGTACACCAATTAGGGGGTTGAATTGCCGGCACAGGACGAAAATTGCAAATGTCCGCTGAAAAGTTTTTTCAATAAGGACATTAGTGTTGCCCATGCGAATTTGCTGTTCTGGCCGATTGTCGTTTTGGGGATTATCGCGGACTTGTGGAGCAAATCAGCGGCTTTTGAATGGCTCAATTCTCTGCCAACGCAGCATCATAGCGTAATCGACGGTTTTTTTCAGTTTGTGCTTGTCGAAAATCTCGGCGCTGCCTGGGGCGTAGCGGCGGGCAGAACTGTTCCACTGATAGCAATCTCGGCAGTTGCGATGGTTGTTGTGTTCGGGATTTTTTTGTTTAATCGCAAACCGCAGTTGTTGTCGGTTATTGCGCTTGGGCTTTTCGCGGCGGGCATCTGCGGAAATTTATACGACAGGATTTTCAACGATGGCAAAGTACGCGATTTTCTCGATTTCTATTACGGCGATTGGCACTTCCCCGCTTTCAATATCGCAGATTCAATGCTCACCGTCGCTGTGGCGATTTTAATTTTAGCGACAATCTTCGGCGCAAAACACGAAGAATTGAAAATTGAAGATTGAAAAATGAAAATTTGCAGAATCGCCTGCGGCGATGGATTTTAAATGGATATTGAAGTAGAATTATCGCGGATAGTAATTGATGAGGCCTCCGACCAGCAGATAATCGTTCTGAAGGAGAAGAAAGGCTCGCTCACACTGCCAATCGTAATCGGCATAGTCGAAATTATGGCGATTGACCGCAGATTGAAAGGCAAAATGCCGCTTAGGCCTTTGACGCACGATTTGCTGGGCAATATCATCGGCTCGCTCGGCGCAAAAATAGATAAAGTCGTAATCAGCGATATGAAAAATCACACCTATTACGCGACAATCCACATAAGCACGAACGATAAAAAAATCACAGTTGACGCAAGGCCTTCAGACGCTATTGCGGTAGGAATCGCGACAAACGTGCCGATATTCGCGGCAGAACACGTTTTTGGAAATGGGTAAAAATTTATTTTAGTTCCGCTAAGTTTTTCTCTATCGCTTCGAGCTGTTCTTTTGCCTCGGTGAGTTTCTGTTTTGTCTGCTCGACAAATTCGGGCTTGGCTCTGGAGACGAAATTTTCATTGCCCAGTTTGGCTTCATAAGATTTTACTATGCCGGTGAGGTCGTCTTTCTGCTTTTGCAGTCTCTTTGATTCTGCCTGCGTGTCGATAATATCATTAACAAAGACCTGAATCTGCTCAACGATGCCTGCTGCGGCGGTTTGCGGCTTTTGCTCATCCGGTGAAGCGGAGAATTTTTCTAATCCCGCCCTGTCGCAAATCAGCTCTGCGTTATTATTGAGAATCTCGGCAATGTCGGCAGGAGCATTTGCGGAAGCAACTAATTTCCTATTTGGAGCGACTGCGTATTTATTTCTGATTTCGCGAATTACCCGAACGACTTCCTGAACATCGGTAATATCATCTTCGATTTCAGGCTCGACGAGGTCATCGAGACCCGCCGGCCAATCTGCGATAACCAAAGCGGCCTTTTTGTCGAATTCAACAATGCCTTTGAGACCTCTTTGCGGTGCGATTTCATTTAATTTCTGAAAAATGCCCTCGGTAATGAAAGGCAAAAACGGATGTAAAAGCCGCAGTGTGCTGTCTAATACAAAAGCCAAAACGTTTTGAACGGTTTGCTTTTGGCTGTCATCTCTCAATCTCGATTTTGACCATTCGAGATACCAGTCGCAAAGGTCGTTCCAGAAGAAGCGGTAAATCGCCATCAGCGGCTCGCTGAATTTAAACTCATCAAACGCGGCATTTACTTCTTTTACTGTTTTTGCAAGTCGAGACAAAATCCATTTATCGGTAATGTGCAGTTTGGCTGGGTCGAACTCGTTAAAATCAATTCCTTCAAGGTTCATCATTGCAAATCGCGAAGCGTTCCAGAGTTTGTTGCAGAAATTTCTGCCGATGTCGAATTTTTCGCTGGTGTTTTTGCCCTGCGCATCTTTGGCGACTGGCAGGCGGACATCCTGACTTTCGGTTGTCATCTGGCAGAGACTGAATCGCATAGCGTCCGCGCCGTAAGTTTCGATAATGTCGAGCGGGTCGATGCCGTTGCCCTTGCTCTTGCTCATTCGTTCGCCGTTGCCGTCGAGGATTGTCGGGTGAATGAAAACATCGCGGAATGGCACATCGCCCATATTTTCCAGACCGAGCATAACCATTCGCGATACCCAAAGAGTGATAATGTCGCGGGCGGTTACGAGCGTACTTGTCGGATAATAAAATTTCAATTCTTCCGTCTGTTCAGGCCAGCCGAGCGTGCTGTGCGGCCAAAGCGCGGACGAAAACCAGGTATCGAGAACATCTTTGTCCTGCTCGATATTTTTCGAGCTGCATTTTTCGCATTGCGTCTGGTCTTCGATGCCGGTGCTAAGATGAGCGCAGTCTTTGCAGTACCAAATAGGAATTCGATGTCCCCACCAGAGTTGTCTGCTGATGCACCAGTCGCGAATGCCGTAGAGCCAGTCGAGATAACTTTTGCCGTAGCGTTCGGGATGGAATTTGATTCTGCCGTCTTCGACCGCTTTGATTGCTTCTTTGGCCAAAGGCTTAACGCTAACGAACCACTGGTCGGAAAGATATGGTTCGATTATGTCGCCGCTGCGGTCAGAATGGCCGACCTGCATTTCGCGCGGCTCGACTTTTTCGAGCAGACCTGCGGCTTTTAAATCCTCGACAATCACTTTTCTTGCTTTGAAGCGGTCGAGGCCTGCGTATTTGCCGCCCGCCTCATTGATTTTGCCATCGGGCGTGAGAATATTGAGCATTTCAAGTTTGTGCCGCTGTCCGATTTCATAGTCGTTCGGGTCGTGTGCGGGCGTTACCTTCAAACAGCCCGTACCTTCGCCGAGCTTAACGTGGTCGTCGGCGATAATTGGAATTTGTCTATTAGTCAGCGGCAGATTTACTTTTTTACCGACGAGTTTGGCTGCTCTTGGGTCTTTTGGATTTATCGCAACGGCTGTATCGCCGAGCATTGTCTCCGGCCTTGTCGTCGCGACCGTTACAAATCCCGAACCGTCAGTCAGCGGATAATGAATATACCAGAAATTGCCCTGCACTGTTTTGTGAACGACCTCATCATCAGCGACGGCGGTTTGCAGAACTGAATCCCAGTTGACTAATCTCTTGCCGCGGTAGATTAGTCCTTTTTTGAAAAGGTTCACAAAGGTGTGTCGAACTGCCTTTGCGCACATATCGTCGAGCGTAAAGCGTGTTCTTTCCCAGTCGCAGCTTGCGCCGATTCGTTTCAACTGTTCGAGAATTTTGTTGCCGTATTGTTCTTTCCACTGCCAAATCATTTCGACGAGTTTTTCGCGTCCGACATCGTGGCGGGTTTGGCCTGTTTCGGCTTTGAGTTTTTTCTCAACTACTGATTGTGTTGCGATTCCCGCGTGGTCTGTGCCGGGCATCCAAAGCGTGTTGAAGCCCTGCATTCTTTTATATCTTATTAGCACATCCTGAAGCGTGTTATCAATCGCGTGTCCTAAATGCAGCGCGCCGGTAACATTTGGCGGGGGGATTACGATTGTATAGGGTTTTCCGCCTTTGGCAGGGGCGGTATGAAAATAATTTCCCTTAGCCCAAATCTCGTTCGCAAGGGTTTCTATCTGGTTCGGCTCATAAACAGTTGATAATTCATCTGCCATAATTTGTATCTCGTTGTAATATTTTCGGTTATTTTCCCGCGAGTTGTATGACCATCGTCTCGATTGCTGTTTGAGCGGTTGCTCGGCCGGTTTTCATCTGATAATCAATCTCGGCAAGATGTCTCAAACATCGGCCGATTTTTTCAATAGGCATTTTTTTCAGCGCGCCGAAAAAAACTCCGCTGTTCCAGATACGAAGTTTTCTGGCGGTCTCATCCTGCGATGAGCCGTTTTTGAGCATCGCAGATGCGCTGAACATTCTTCTGAAGTGCCAGGCAAAAGCGCCGATTACCGTATATTCAGCGTCCTTGTCGGAGCTGAACATCAGACGCAGTTTTTCAATCGCCCCGGCCAGATTGCCCGCGGTCATAGCGTCGATGACCTCAAAGACATCGAAGACGCGATTTTTTCCGACGACGGCGGCAATGTCTTTTTCGGTTATGGTTTTGGCTGAATCCGTATATGCGGCAAGTTTGTCAATTTCGCTGCACAAAATGCCCGGCTCTTCGCCGGCAAATTCAATGAGCATATACGCGGCGTTGGCGGGCAATGTTTTGCCGTGCCGGTCTCTTGCGTAATCGCAAACATAAGAAACAAGGGCTTTGGATTTAAGCTCGACAACTTCAATCAGTTTGCCGGTGGCGGGAAGGCTTTTCGCGAGCCTGGTGTTAGATTTCCAACTGCGAACATCAAGCACAAGTACGCCCGTCGAGGCGGGTTTTTCAAAATATTTTTCCAGCAGTTCTCTGTTTTCCGAGATGAACTTATCCGCGTCGTTCAGAACGACGACTCTCCTTTTGGCAAGAAACGGCAGCGTGCGAAGCTCGTCAAAAACCTCCGCGGCGGTGATTTTGTCCGCTTCGGTCTGCAAAAGGCACATCTGCATTTGTTCAGGCTCAAGAAGCGACTCAACCAGCGCGTTTAACTGCCCGCAGGCAAGAAACTCGTCTTTGCCTGCAACTACATATATGGGTTTTATACCGTCTGTTTTTTTGTCAGCGCTGCTTTTTGCCACGAAAGATTAAAACTCCTGAATTTATTGATTCGGCCTGCTTCTGGTCATAGAAAGAGCCGACAGCGCAAGAATCTCTTTAGCGACAATATCTGCGATAATCAATTGCTG
>MHXU01000156.1 GCA_001824555.1 Planctomycetes bacterium GWC2_45_44 | reverse complement strand
TGCGATTTTGCGCATCTGTCAATAACAATAGGCTCATTTCCGCCGCCTGCGTCAACTTTATCCATCTTTGCTCGACATATCGGACAGCGGCGAATATTTTCATTAAGGCCTGTCGAGGTCGCGAAAGATTTTATAAGTTGTCCAGCCTGATTTGAGTCCTCAAACAACAGTTCAAGTTCGCCCGCGTCGAGCCAGATGCCGCAGCAATCGCAGCAGTAGTCGATTTCGACCTGCTCAAGCTCAAGAACGAGCATCGCATTTTTGCACGCAGGACAATTCATTTCACCATTTCTTTCGCCACCACAGCATACCAACCAGCGCGGATGTTATACAAGCCAGACCGAATATAATCCAGAAAGCACCGTGGTATTCAGAAAGCGGAATCCGAACATTCATTGAAAACAAACTCACGACAAGAGTCGGAAGCATAATACATATTGTTAAAATCGTCAGAGCCTTGATGCGAATGTTGAGATTGTTGCTGATAATCGATGCGCGGGCATCCATCAAGCTGGACAGAACCTGCGAAAAAATCTCAATCTGGCTAAGGCACTGCGTATTTTCAATTGATATATCGTCAAGAAACTCGATGTTTTCCTGCGTGAAACCGATTTTGGCCGCGCTGCTTTTTAGCTTGTTGATAATCGCCGCGTTTGAATGCACCGCGTTAAGATAATAAACAAGGCTCTTTTCCAGAGTAAAGAGATTGAGGAGATATTTGTTTTCCATCGAAACATTTATGTGCTGCTCAAGCTCGTTGGAAATCTGATTGATGCCTCTAAGATGTTCTACAAAATGCGAAATAGAACGATAAATCAGCTTGAGCATAATATCCTGAACAGAGGTTATCTTATTGAAAATTTTACCTTCAAACAGATAGGTTTCCTCTGAAAGAACGATGACTAAACGATTGCTGAAAATGAATAAGCCTGCCGAAAGAGCCTTAAACAGATATTCGTCCTGCGCAGCGTAGTGTCTCGGCCGCTTGTAAATCACCGCGATATGCTCCGGCTCAAATTCCAAAAGGCTTGGCTCGTCCGGGTCAAGCGAGGAATTGAGCGTATGCTCATCTATCTTGAGATGCTCAACCAGATACTTCCGTTCATTTTCGTCCGGGGCAGTGTAAACAAAGACGATAGCGTCTCCGTTGACACATTCCACGAGCTTTCCGTCAGACAGCTTCATTGTTTTCAGCATAACCATACTCCGCAGTTGCCGCGACCGCCTGTCTCGCCATAGCCTTTGGCGACGGCGGAATAGCCGGCAACGCTCTGAACCCGATAACCAATAAACCCGTAATTTTATCAGTCATTCCAGCGACATAAAAGAAAAAAATCCCCGTTTATGGAATTTTTATATCCCGCTGTGTCATTCCCGCGACCCTGTCATTGCGAGGAGGCCGTAAGGCCGATGCGGCAATCTCATCTTGTTATTCCCGCGCAGGCGGGAATCCAGCTCAAGGATGGACAGCTTTGCTAATGCGCGTGGTTTTTGCGCAATTTGTCCGGATGCTGCGCAGGAATTGTAAGCTTGGCATATTGTGCAAGTGAAAAACTTGCGCGTTTTCGCAAATTATTTTTTTCGCAGTCAAGTCATTGCAAAATTCCCATTTATAAAGTCGTTAGACGGCTTTTGGCCGCCGGCCTCCAACGTCGCCACTGGACGATTCTGCCAAAGAGGTTGGGCGGTTTTTCACGCTGGCAACTTTCTTACGCAGACACGATGAGACAGTAGTCAGTAGTCAGTATTAAATAGACAGTAGACGGTAGTGTCTCTGCATTACCTTAAAACTTGCGCGTTTTTGGTGAAAATTGGCTGAAAATTGAAAATGGTGAATTTTGTAATTGCTTGTGGAGTATGGAGATAAATTTTTTTTATTTTTTTGAGGCGTGCAAGTTTTTGCTTGCGCGTTTGGCTGAAACGACTGTCCATTTATTCCCACAAATATGACTGACCCAAAACCATTTTGACATTTCACCGCAGGGGTCTTACAATCACCGGCTGATTTTTGTACGAAAGGACGTAAAAAATGGAATCTATGGAAAATATTCAACCCCCGACCTTGTCCCAGCCGGCTTATCAAAGCTCTTCAAAAGGCACTGGCTGGAAGATATTTTTCGGAATCGTTCTGGCTTTCTCGCTCATCGCCAATTTTCTGTTGGTTATAGCTCTGGCAGCCTCGGTTGCGTTGATTACAACCGACAAAAGCGACTTCTATATTGAAAAAACCATTGAAGACGGCCTCAAATCAAACAAAATCGCCATTATCAGAATTGAGGGCATTATCAGCGGCGATCTGTGCGAAAAGGTCATTAAACAGATAAAAGCCGCCAAAAAGGATAAAACCGTAAAGGCCGTGATTTTCAGGACAAACACGCCCGGCGGCGGCGTAGCGGCCAGCGATAGGATTTACGATGAGATTCGCAGATTTAAGAATGAGACCGGCAAGCCCGTCATCGCGTTTATGGAGACCGTCGCCGCGTCAGGTGGATATTATACTTCCTGCGCCTGCGACAAAATCATCGCCGAGCCTACCGTAATTACAGGTTCAATCGGCGTTATAATGGGACATTTTGTCCTTCAGGATTTATTAGAGCAGAAACTCGGAATCAAACCGCTTGTCATCAAGTCGGGAGCTAAAAAGGATTGGCCGACAACATTTGAACCAGTAACAGATGAACAGAAAATGTACCTTAGCGACAAACTCATCAATCCCGCTTATGAAAGATTTTTAGGAATAGTCGCCGAGGCGAGGAAAGAACTAATCACCAAAGAGCAGGCAAGGGCGCTTGCCGATGGAAGCATATACAACGCCCCCGAAGCCCTCGATTGCGGCCTGATTGACGATATTGGCTACATTCAGGAAGCGATAGCGATGGCGAAAAAAATGGCAGATATAGATGACGCGAAAGTAATCGAGTACGAAGAGCCGTTCTCGTTTGGAAACTTTATGCAGGCAAAGACCCTCTTCAAATTCGATATGAAAGGTCTCTACACCCTGACTACGCCCCAGCTTATGTATGTTTGGGATGCCGGCCTTTTGCGGTAAAGCAGTAGAACCCCGCAGCGGCTAAAAACGCCAGCGTCGAAGGCTCTGGTATCGCGGTGGCAATGGCAGGCGTGTATGTGAATTGCGAATCGTTTCCCAGCCAGATATTGCCCGTAGCGTACATTTGACCGGCCAGATTCACCGAACCGTCCGTGCCTATATTGCCGCCGAACACTTTTAATACAGCCGAAAGGCTCGACCCGCTGCCCAGCCAGAAATCCTGACCGAAGATATTTATTTGCAGACTGCCCGAGCCGGTATTTGCGAACGATACATTCCTGGACGTGCTGAAACTCCCTGCGATATTAAGCACAACATTGCCTGCCGAGGTATCGACGTTGACGGTGCTTTCCCTATCCATCCAGAAACTCTGAATGTTGTATTCGCCGGAGGATAGATTTAGAGTTGTGTCTCTGCTGAAACTCAAACTCTTATAGTCCCCCGCCAAAAGCGTTGTCGTACTCCTGCTTTTTCCGTAAATATCCTCTGTGCCGAAAGCGGTTTTCTCCAAAATGTCAAGCCTCGGCAGCGTAAAATCGCTGAATGCCGAAACATTGCCGCCGATTTTGACGCCGGTTGCCTGAATTTTGCCGTTGGCAATAATGTCGCCGCTAACGACCGACCCCTTGTCTATCCAAACGCTCTTTTCGGTGTAAATCGATGTCAGACGAGCATCTTTGGACGCGGAAAAATCTCCGCCAGATGCCGCTATTCCGCTCACCGAAACCTCGCTGCCCAGACCGATTGTTCCGCCCGCCCACAGGCCGACACTGCCAATATCGATAGTTGACCCATAACCGGCAGCAGCGGCAAGTACGACCAACGAAATACATACTAAAGTATTTTTAAAGTTAAACATTTCTATCCCAAATCTTTCTTAACCATTCATCGTTTTGTAGCCTCTGCTAACCGCCAGCAGTAATCCTATCGACAGGAAGGCCACTGTTGCAGGTTCAGGAATCGCTGTAAGAACATCCTGGCTTCCGCAATAAGACAGCGCCGTCAGATTAGCTCCCTGATAGTTGCCCGTAAGACTGCCAAGCCACGAATTGGCAAGAGTGTAGTCAAGATTGGCAGCTCTAAAGCCTTTGTCTCCAGCCGTGCCATCAATGGTTACGTCCCAGCCGGCAGATGTTGTCGGCATATCTTCGTAAATGATTTCCCAAATCGCAGCCTGAAAAGCTTCAGCCTGTGCGTTTTGAGCGGCAGTGTAAGTCCCGCCGGCCATCCACGAAGAATCAAAATATCTGCCCCATAACTCCGACAGGTAATCAGCTTTGGCCTGTCCCATACCGCCTCCGAGGAATGTCGTAGGCACAGGTCCCGCGGAAACATCTAAAACTTCATAAGCTTTCGGGCCGCTGGCCAGATACTCGGACAAGTCCATACAGAAACCGCCTATCGTGCCATTGTCAATCAGGTTGCCCGTGCCGGTGCTGCCGGTTTTATTGAACATAAATAGACCCGCATAAACGGTCAAACCGGAATGTCCGCCGCCCCAGAAAGTTATCGTATCCTTTGCGCCATAGCCGGTGCTTGTCATAGTTACAGAGTCCACCGGATTTGCAGAAAGCTGCAACGCGAACATAGAGACCAACATCAAAGTCGAAACAACATATTTTTTAACCATAAATATCCCCCAAAAAATATACACAGTCTATTACTGTTTTACTCGCTTTGCCCCCGACAATCAGAGGCTCAACCCATATACAATACGAAATAAAAGTATCGCGTGTGGAGGATAGGTAAGATTTTTTTGCAATGTCCGATAAAACAGTGATTTACTGGTGTAAAGAATTTTTAGAGGTGTGGTTATGATTGGGTCAGTGTCATCTTTACCCGCTGGTGTTATTTTGTGATATTCGCGGCGGACAGATGTTCTGTTATCTGTTTAATCAAATGCGTCTTGTCGATTGGTTTTGATATAAAGCCGTCGCAGCCTGCGGCTATACACTGTTTTTCATCTTCTCCGGCAAGGGTGGCGGTCATCGCTATTATCGGGGTGTCCACTCCCAGAGACCGCAATCTCTTTACCGCGTCATAACCATTGAGACTGGGCATCTGCATATCCATAAAGATTATTTCGAAGTGCTGACTTTTAGCGGCATCAACCGCCTCAACGCCGTCAGCAGCGATGGTTACAACAAATCCGAGTTTTTCAAGAATCAGCTTAATCAGCGTTTGATTGGCATTACTGTCATCGGCGACAAGTACTCTGCCGGAAAATTCAGCCTGCGAATTTACCGGATTTTCCTGATAATCTTTTTCAGTCGCGTCAGACCCGAAAGAACCCGCATCTTCGGCAGTATGTTCTTCGGACACAACCACAGGGATAACAAACCTGAAAGTTGAACCTTTGCCGGTTTCGCTTTCAACGGAAATATCGCCGCCCATCAGTCCTGCCAATTGCTTTGTAATCGTAAGGCCCAATCCGGTCCCGCCATATTTGCGGGTAGTGCTGCCGTCGCCCTGCGTGAACGCCTCGAAAATACTATCTAATTTGTCATGCGGTATCCCGATGCCCGTGTCGGATACTTCAAATTCAAGGAAAGGCTTGCTTTCCCGCAAAACCTGATGGACGCTGAACTTTACATAACCCTGTTCGGTAAATTTTACAGCATTGCTGATAAGATTTAACAGACACTGCCTTAATCTTGCCGGGTCGGTTATCACAGAGGCAGGCACATCGTCGGCGCATTCAATAATAAACTTAAGATTTTTGGCGATGGCAGCGGGGTTCATCAGAGACTCTACATTTGCAAGAAGCGCACGAACGTCGCAATCAATCATTTCGGTATTAAGCTGGCCCGCTTCAATTTTTGAGAAATCGAGAATATCGTTGATAAGCTCCAGAAGATGTTTTCCGCTGCTAAGAATCAGTTGTATATATTCCTTTTGCGGAGCAGTAAGAGGCTCTTCTTCGAGCACCTCGCTGAAACCTATAATGGCATTCATAGGCGTTCTTATTTCGTGACTCATATTTGCCAGAAACTGGCTCTTTGCGGCATTGGCCTTCTCGGCCTCGGCGGCCATTTCGTTGGCGGTCTTGGTAGCCTTGAGAAGTCTTGTGTTAATTCGCTCAAGTTCCTGCTTTGCTTCAAGAGTATTCAACTCTGATTTTTTTCTTTCAATCGCGTATCTGATGGTTCTGACAAGCGTGTATTCAAGCCCATCGCCTTTTACAAGATAATCCTCGGCGCCGCTTCTGATAGCGTCAAGACCGGCATCCTCGTCGTCAAAGCCCGTCAATACAACAATGGGGATATTGGGGGCAACTTCAAAAATTTTCTGCACTGTCTCCACGCCCCTGCTGTCGGGAAGATTCAGGTCGAGCAGCACGACGTTAAAACTCGAATTCGTCAGTCTGGCGACCGCCTCGCTCATATTCTGGGCAGTCTCTACATTAAAGCGAACTAATGCCACCGCTTTAATCAGAATCAGTTTTACCAGCTTCCGGTCGAGTTCGTCGTCGTCAACTAATAAGACATTTGCTGTTTTCTCTGTCTGGCTCATGTGTAATTCGTTTGCAAATAGTGAACCAATAATCCGTCAAAGTACGCATAACTTCCTGGAAATCGGTAATGTTCACAGGTTTTTTAACGTATCCTGCGGCCTGCAATTTGAAACTTTCGAGAATGTCCTTGTCGGAATCGCTTGTTGTAAGTATCACAACGGGTATGCATTCAAGCTGCGGGTCGGATTTTATCCGCCGCAAAAATTCCTTGCCTCCCATACCCGGCATATTCAAATCAAGCAGTATCAGGTCGGGCAGATTAACCTGCGTATCCCCTGTCTTATTGGCGTTGAGATACTCAAGAGCATCTTCTGCGCTTGGGGAGACTATCGGCATATTGGCGATACGCTGCTCCTTAAGCGACATCCTAATCAGCTTCTGATCGCCTGGGTCGTCCTCTACGAGCATCACCATAACCGTCTTATAAATATCCATTTTAAGCTCCTGTGCCTCATCAATATAGCGGCTAGTGTCTTTTAATTAATTTTGCACCATCGCAGAAACTGAAAACCAATAACGCGTAAGTTTTTGCAGCACCTGACTGAACTCATCCGGCATAGCGGACTTTTGTATATATCCGGCCGCGTGCAATCCATAACATTCCTGTATATCAGCTTCAGAATCAGAGGTCGTAACAACAACTACCGGAATAGCATCAAAATCCTCATCAGCCTTGACCCTCCTTAGAAATTCCTTTCCACCTATACCCGGCATATTCAAATCAAGCAGTATCAGATTCGGTCTTCGAAACTGCTCCGGCTGCTCGCTTGTTTTTGCCAGATAATTAAGAGCCGCCTCGCCGCTGGAAACTATGCTTAGGCTTATTTCGCAGCTTTCGCAAGGTATCGCGGCCTTAATCAACTTTTGATCTCCCGGATCGTCCTCAACCAGAAGAACATTTACTCTTTTTTGCTCACTTTCCATATAAGCCCCCTTTGCTAAGTTTTTAAACTTTAAGCTGTGGGTTTAGTCCTTCCGTTGCCGGCCCTTTTCAGACCGACCCCGTAACTTCTATCTGGACCCTTCTTTTGGGACT
>MHXU01000155.1 GCA_001824555.1 Planctomycetes bacterium GWC2_45_44 | reverse complement strand
GCGTAAGCGAATTCTTCGCCAAGAACAGGCATTTGCTCGGTTTTGATAATCCGCGTAAAGCTCTGCTCACCGCGATTAAAGAAGCCGTCGATAATTCTCTCGATGCCTGCGAAGATGCCTGCGTTCTGCCCGACATCGTCGTAACGATAAAACAGCTCAACGAAAAAAAATTCACTATCGTCGTTCGGGACAATGGACCCGGAATCGTCGATAAACAGATTCCGAATGTTTTCGCAAGACTGCTCTACGGCAGCAAATTCCACAGCCTTAAAATGAGCAGAGGCCAGCAGGGAATCGGCATCTCGGCGGCGGGAATGTATGGCCTGCTGACGACAGGCGAGCCGGTTCAGATTATATCGCGAACGGAAAAATCTAAAAAAGCGACGCATTATCACGTCCAGATAGATACCGCCAAAAACAAGCCGATGGTCGTTCTCGATGAAGACTGCGAATTTGAACTGCCGACAGGAACACAGGTAACAATAACGCTTGAAGGCAAATATCAAAAAGGCAAACAGTCTGTCGATGAATATCTCACGCAGACGGCGATGGCCAATCCGCACGCCGATTTTATTTATAATGCGCCCGATGGAATGACTTATAAATATCCGCGGCAGACGGAAAAGCTGCCGTTTATGCCGATTGAAATTAAGCCGCATCCTTACGGCGTTGAAATCGGCGTACTCTATAAAATGGCCAGAGAAAGCAAAGACAAACATCTTAGCGGTTTTCTGCATAACGATTTTTCGCGTGTAAGCTCCGGCATCGCCGACGAAATCTGCAAAAAAGCAAAGCTATCCAAAAATTCCAGACCTTCAGATTTAACAATAAAAGAAGCCGAGCTTCTGCACACTGCCATAACTGAAACCAAAATTATGTCGCCGCCGGTCAACTGTATCGGACCAATCGGCGAAGCTGAACTCGAAGGCGGATTAAAAAGAGTCATCGAGGCGGAATTTTATTCCGTCTGCACAAGAAATCCGAGTGTCTATCGCGGCAATCCGTTTCTCATTGAAGCGGCAATCGCTTATGGATTCAAATCCGAGCAGGCCACCGACGAAGAAGGCACCCCCGACGAAGACAAACAGCCGCAGATGGAATTGAAACGACTGGCAAACAGAGTTCCGCTGCTTTATCAGCAGGGAGCCTGCGCGATATACAAGGCGGCGGCCGAGACAAACTGGCGTAATTACGGTTTGTCGCAGTCGAAAGGCGCGCTGCCGATGGGGCAAATCGTTCTTATGGTGCATATCGCCTCGGTCTGGGTGCCTTTCACATCGGAAAGCAAGGAGGCAATCGCGCACTATCCCGAAATCATAAAGGAAATCAAACTCGCCATACAGGAATGCGGCAGAAAACTCGGAATGTATCTGCGAAGACAAAAAAGAATAAAAATGGAACTGGGCAAAAGAAGTTATATCGAAACGTATCTGCCCTATATCGGCGAGGCTCTTCAGGAAATATTGAGCCTCAAAGACGAACAGGTTAAAACGGTGGTTTCAAGATTAAAGGAAGTTCTTGAAAAAACGAGGCAAATATAAAAGTATCCGGTAGTAAATAGTCAGTATTCAGTAGTCAGCAGAAAGAAAAAATGGAACAGGAACTAATCGTATCAATCAGCGGAATGCGGGGCATTATCGGCGAGAATCTTACCGTCAACACCGCGGTAAAATTCGCCTGCGCATTTGGAACATTTCTAAAAAACTCAAAGGGCAAAAAGAAACTCTCCATCGCAATCGGCACCGATTCGAGACCTTCAAGGGATATGCTCAAATCGGCAATAGCGGCGGGATTGTGCGCAATCGGCATTGATGTCGTCGATTTGGGAATCGTTACCACTCCCACTGTCGGCGTTATGCTAAGATACCTCGAATGCGACGGCGGAGTTGTCGTTACCGCTTCGCATAACCCGCTCGAATACAACGGCATAAAACTGCTGACGAGCAAAGGTATCGCTCCGCCTGCCGGAATGGCTGAAAAGGTCAAAGCCCTTTTCGAGGCTGGAGAATTTACGCACGCCGATTCAGTTAACTGCGGAAAAGTCGCGATAAACACCGGCGGCGACGCGGTTCACCTCAAAAGAGTTATGCCCTGCATAAACAGAAACCAGATAATCGCCAGAAAGTTCAGAGTTGTCTTAGACAGCGTCAACGGAGCAGGCGCAAGACCCGGCAAAAAACTTTTGTCTTATCTCGGTTGCCGAGCAACGGCAATAAACGATATGCCGACAGGATTGTTCGCTCACAAGCCGGAGCCTGCCGCTGAAAACCTCGCCCAATTATGCGAGATGGTCAAAAAAACCAACGCCGATGTCGGCTTCGCGCAGGACCCGGACGGCGACAGATTAGCAATCGTTGACGAAAAAGGCACATACATCGGCGAAGAATACACGCTTGCCCTTGCGGCAAGATACGTTCTTGTTCATTCAAAAGGCCCGGTCGCAGCGAATCTGTCAACATCGAGAATGATTGACGATATCGCCAAAGCCGCAGGCGTTGAAGTCTTTCGCACGCCGGTCGGCGAGGCGAACGTCGCACAAATAATGATGCAAAAAAATTGCGTAATCGGCGGCGAGGGCAATGGCGGAGTTATCGACCTTCGCGTAGGCCCAATCAGAGACAGCTTCGTTGCGATGGCTATGATATTGCAGCTTGCCGCTGAAACCGGCAAAACAATCAGCCAGCTCGTCGCTCAAATTCCCGCTTATCAAATGACCAAGCAGAAATTCAATGCCGACAAAGAACAGGCGCAGGAAGTCATTGAGAAAGTAAAAAAGACCTACAAAAAAGCGAAAATTAACGAAATCGACGGATGCAGACTTGATTTTGAAGAAGGCTGGGTGCATCTGCGGGCAAGCAATACCGAGCCGGTAATGAGACTTATCGCTGAATTTAAAGACGAAGACGAGGCAGAGCCTTACCTCAAAAAAATTACAGCGATAATCGAAAAAATTACAAAATAATTGCGGTTCGATAATCAAATATTCACAGTCAGGCCGGTTGTAAGAAAAAACAATCGGCCTGTTGTGTTTTTTTCGCCGAGAATTTCGCCTGCCGCTTTGCAGTACCATCTTAACTGCGGCGCATAACGCTCCGCTCTGGACTGAAGCTGCGATTGATTTATTCGGTCGGTCTTGAAATCTATTACAATAATTCCGTTTGGCGTTTTTACCAGCATATCAATAATGCCCTGAACAATTATTTTTTCATTGCCGATTGTTTCGGCATCAGGATATAAATCCGCAGCACAGGCTGCGTAAGTGAAAGGCCATTCCCGCATTACAGCATTATTTTTATCTCGCAGCAAAAGACCTGTTTCGCTGTCGAAAAACTTCATAATTGCGACACGGTTAATTTTTTCCGCGGTTTGTTTGTTTATACATCCTTTTTCTAAAAGTTTTTTTATCGTTTGTTCAACATCAACCCTGTCCAAATCTATATTTTGCATAACGAGATGAGTTGCGCTGCCAACGACAAGAGCCGATTGGCTATCGGTGAGTTTCTCAAAAGAATCAAACGAGAAATTATAATCAGCCGAGGCGAACTGCTCCCCCGCCGCCGCCACTCGAACAATTGAAGTTATGGATTGCTTGGCTTTTATGCCTGCGGCCTTTTCAAATTTATATCGCCAATTAAGATTTTTCGTAATGCCGGCAAGCATTTTCTCATCGGCAAGCGGCGATTTGAGCTGCCGGTATCTGCTCTGCGGACGCGATTTTAACAAATGCTTCTCGATTTGCAGAATTTCATCGACACCGCAAACTCTAAAATAAAAAAGGTTTTCCTCGACACAATTAACCTCTACCGGCAGTTTAAAATGTTCATTGAGTTTTTTGGAATTAGCAAAAGCCATCAGCAGCCAGTCAAGTTCGCTTTTGGCATCGGCAATGAGCCAATCCGGCAATCCGGAAGAATCGGCCATCGCGGCATTAGACATTATTTTAACGCAGTCCTGCGATTTCGCCGCGCCTGTCAAAATCAGCCTGTCTCTTGCACGCGTCATCGCGACATATAAAATCCTCATCTCCTCGACGATTGTCTGCTTTCTTTGTTTTTCCTTAATAATCTGCCAGGCGAGCGAATTTAGTTTTGCTCCGCTGTCGTGGTCGATTATCTTAAGGCCGATTGAGCCGTCGCCGTCTGTGATACAGTCCGCCGAATGCCCTCCCCCGCCGAATCGCCTGTTGGTTTCGGCAAGAATCACAATCGGAAATTCAAGACCTTTACTCTTATGCACGCTCATTACTCTGACCGCATCAACAGCGGAACTGTCCGGCTCGGCAGGCGACCAGTCGCCGCCGGCATCAAGCAGCTTTTGCAGAAATGCAACAAACCGCGAAAGCGAAATGCAGTTAAAGCTCGATGCGAAATTTTCAAACTGTATCGCGCGATAATGCAGTTTTAAAAGATTCGCACGCCGCTGCGCGCCGCCGGGCATTGCCGAGACAAACGACAGATAATCGGTCTGCGAATATATCTGCCAGATTAAATCCGCCAGCGAGCCGTGCCGAGCAAGCGTTCGCCACTTATCAAGGCAAACCATAATATCGGAAATTCTCCGCTGTAATTTTTGAGCATCGCAGGAATCAGCAACTAACTCAAGAGCCGAATAAAAATCGGCTTTGTCATTCTGATAATTCTTTATAGTCGCCAAATCAGTATCAGTTATGCCGAACAGCGGGCTTCGCAAAACAGCCGCCAAAGCTATATCCTGTCGCGGATTATCCAGAACAGCCAGCAGCGAAAGCATATCGCTGATTTCCGTAGTCTCAAAATATCCCGCCGAACTATCGCTTATAACAGGGATATTGGCCGAGCGAAAAATCTGAACATAATTATTGGCGCGTTCTTTCATCGAGCGGGTTAGTATCACAACATCGCCCCAGCGGCAAGGACGCATAACGCCTGCCGCCTTGTCGTAAATCTCAAACTTCTCGACTTCGACGAGTTTCTTGATTCTGTCGGCAACAACCAATGCCCTGCGATTAACCGCATCATCGGAAACGCTGACGGTATTTTCACTATCGTCGTCGCCCTGCTGCTCTGTCGAGTCGTCGTCAACTATTATAAATTCCACATCAGGCTTTGTCTGTGAAGGCATCGCCGAACTATTACAGGCTTTCAGTGCGGCGTTTTCGTCATAATCGAGCGCAGCGACGGAAGCGGTCATAATTTTTTCAAAAACAGCGTTGACAAAATTTAAAATGCCCGGCCGCGAACGGAAATTTTCATTCAAATCAATTCGGGATTTAGTCTTATCCTCTGCCGCTGCGCTTAAACGTCTGACAAACAGATCGCAATCGGCGCCGCGCCAGGCGTAAATGCTCTGCTTGACATCGCCAACGACAAAAACCTTCGCAGAACCGTTAAGCATGTCAATTATTTTTTGTTGAACGGGGTTTATATCCTGATACTCATCTACAAAAATATATTTGTATTTTTTCTGAAGCTGCACGGCAATATCCGACGGTTTGCCGCAGTCATCACAAAGCAGTTTGAGCATATATCTTTCGAGGTCGGCGAAATCGACGCAGCCGAGCCGCTGCTTTTCCTGCTGATAGGCGCGGTCGAATCGCTTTACAAGCTCGGTCAAAACTTTCATCTGCACCGAACATGCCCCCGCGACAAGCTGCTGATAATCATCGCTGACAATCGCAAGCAATGAAAGTTTTTTAAAGCCCTCGAGAGCCTTTTTTGCCGAGGCCAAAACTAAGTCTTTCTTTTCGTCATCATAGCCTTTCGGCTTATTCTTCCATTTAAAGCCGGCAAAACTATTGAGAAGCTCGATGAACGCGGGGAAATTATCCTTCTGCATAAAATCAGCGGCGAGCACAATCACAGACAGACATTCGCCCGCGATTTGCTCCTGCCAGTGGCTATCTGAAATTTTCCCATCAAGTTTCAGCGACCATTCAAACTGCTCTTTAAAATTTTTCAGCTTTTCGATGATAATCTGCTTTTGACTTTTCACCGCATCAGACGAGGCAGACATAACGGCATCATTGAAAGCCGCTGCCCTGTCGAAAAATTCATCGCGCGACACAACCGTATTTAAAAAATCGCTGATTGATATTATGCAGTTCAAAAAATTTCGCCCGCTGCCGGAAACAACTCTGTCCTTCAGCAGCAATCTCATACCATCGGGCAAATCCTGCCACGACAGTTCAATAATCTGTTCAAGAACCTCGGCTTTTATCAGTTTGCTCTCATCGGCATCCATCACCCGAACCGCGGGGTCAAGCCCCAAACGATGAAAATGCTGCGTAATCACCCGCTTACAAAACGAATGAATCGTGCTTATGTCAGCATCGTCTATAAGCAAAAGCTGTCTGCGAAGATGCAAATCGCCCGTCTTGCCTGCGGCATCTTTAAGACACTGCGCAATGCGAACGTTCATTTCGCCCGCAGCCGCATCGGTAAATGTCAAAACCAAAACACCAGAAACATCAGGGCATAAATCAGCCGCCGACAAAACCCGCACGCACCTGTGCGACAATACAGAGGTCTTGCCCGTGCCGGCAGAAGCAGCCACCGTAATATCGCCGCTTGCCGATTCTATCGCGTGTTTTTGATTCTTAGTCCAGTTCACTAAAATAATCTTCCTTTGATATTTTCCCGATTTCCGCATAATCGTTTATCTGCCGGTCAAATCGGCAAATCGGCTTATACACACAATTCGTACACGGAATCTGCTTGATACATTTATAAGGTTTTATATCTATCGTGCCTGATGCTATCCGCTCGCCAAGTTCTTTGAGCTTATTTTTCACGATGGATAAAAGTTTTTCAAAATCTTCCTGACGCAAAAGCGAACTAAATTCATAACGGCCAAACTGCCCATCATTCTTTGTAAAACTGAAACTGTAAAACGGACTTGATTTCGATTCGGTGGAGGCATCGATGAATTTATAAAATTCGCCATTGAATATGCCTCTGGGCTTTCTGTAAATTTTCCGCGAAACGTTGTCAATTTCTTCCAGTTCCGACGATTTGGAAAACGCCTGAATCGGAATATAAAACCCGCCAAGCGGGATAAGGCTGCCGAATTTATCAACCGTCCTGCCCGCCGCAGCGAGCATATATATCGGCAACTGCAAATCGATACCCGCCGAGAGAAAAGAATAATTAACCGTTGTCTGCGACATTTTATAATCGAAAATCACGGCGTAATTTTTGCCGTCCTTTACAGTAACATCAATTCTGTCGATTTTGCCTTCAATGCAAAGTTTCCTGCCGGCTGACAATTCAATTTCCACAGCGGGCAAATTCGCCTTTGCACAAAATTTCGAGCCAAACGCGGTTTCACAGGCAGCCTGCTCAAAACAACCCGCACGGGCAATCTGGGCGTATTCAGCGACAGCATCCTTAATAATCTCCGATGCCGATTCGATGATATAACCGTTGTGCCTTGATTTGCCTCTGAATGTCTTTAGAAACACATCCTCAATCAACAGCCTTTCAATGCAGTCATCGACATCTCTTTCAAGAGCCGACATCTGAACATTTGCCAAAGAAACGCCGCTGTTTTTCAATTTATAAAACAGTTTTTCAAAAACGCTATGATAAAACTTTCCTAAATCAATGGGCTTCAATTCAAAAAT
>MHXU01000154.1:12282-12470 GCA_001824555.1 Planctomycetes bacterium GWC2_45_44 | reverse complement strand
GCCGCCTTGACGATATATAAAAACAGCTTACTTGACACACGTTCAGATTATTTAAGAGTCAAAGGAACATTTGCATTAATTTGCTGGCCATCGCGGGCAATACATTTTGCGGCAGGTGTAAAAGGTATATGCTTGTCATCCGGGTCATTTTGAGCATAACCAGGATTGCTCAGACCCGTTACAATATC
>MHXU01000154.1:0-12235 GCA_001824555.1 Planctomycetes bacterium GWC2_45_44 | reverse complement strand
TTCCCACGAGAATAGAATACGCACCCTGAACATAATCGGCACATCTCTTATAAGGGTCAGGAACAGAAACACCGAAAATATCTTCAAGCATAACATCGTCGCCGCCGCCGTGGGCGCCTTCACCTTCCTCGACTTTAATTGCATAAGGGGTTTTGAAATGAGGATAAATCATAATGCCGAGATTATTGGTATCCAGGCCGCCCTGAACCGTGCCATCCCCGTTTATATATGAGGATTCACGACACCAGTGCTCGAGCCGGCCTTTTGTGCCGTTAAGTTCAACGCGATATCCTTCCCAGGGTAAAAAGGCATTAAGGCTGTAGTTCATAATCGCACCACTGCGGTAATTTACAAGCACATTCATGTTGTCTTCAATGGTTATATCGTTACCAAAAACACAGCGGTCACGATGATATTGGTCATAATTCTCATTGTCGAGATAAAGACTCTTTATTGCATCAAAGGCGTTCATATCTAAGTAAAAATTGCATTTTGATGCTACCGGGCAATTAAGACATCTTGTGCCATGTTCAGCAAGGCCGTATTTCGCTGCCTGTTTTTCGTTATAGAACAATCTGCCGCCGCGAGCAAAAACCGTTTCAGGGACACTGCCGAGCCACCAGTTCATAAGGTCGAAATGATGCGTGGCTTTATGCACCATCAAACCCCCGGAGTTTTCCTTGAATCTGTGCCATCGGCGAAAATAGTCAGCACCGTGATTAGTATCCAGATTCCACTGGAAATTGATTGAAAGAACATCGCCAATGATGCCGCTCATCAATAACTGCTTCATCTGGGTACGAGGCGGGGAATAGCGGTAGTTGAAGGTAACACGAACTGACTTGCCAGTTCTTTTAACAGTGTCCACTATCTGCTGACATTTTTTATGATCAATCGTCATAGGTTTTTCTGTAATCACATCACAACCGAAATCGAGCGAACGGCAGATATAGTCGCTGTGTTCTTTATCACGAGTGCAAACAATCACGGAATCCGGTTTGTATTCGCTAATCATTTTATCAAAATCGCTACTTATATAGGTCGCCACATTCGGCCAATATTTACGAATTTTTTCTGCCGCGAGCTGTAAGCGGCCATAGTTACTATCACAAATGGCAACAAGTTCAGCTATCTGCCGATAGCGATTGCAAAGTGCATCAACAAACATCGTTGACCTGCCACCCAACCCAACTATTACATACGATTTCATTTCTAAATGACCTCTAAACAAATAAACAAACACACAATAATTACATTTTAACAAAATACCGCAAAACCAGTATTCTACATCATTTCTGCGGCTTTTCCAAGCCTAAAAAACTTTTAACCCGGATTTTTGCGGCAAAGACCGGAATTACCCGCACAACGTCAATATTTGCCCAATGTTTTTACCATTTCCAGTGCGGCAAGGTAGTTTTCAGTTTTTGCACCAAATTGGACGCTATTGGTCGACCCAAAAATAAAGCCGCCTCCAGGCATGCAAATTTCAAGAGAACGGACTGCTTCTTTCCGGGTTTCTGCTACGCTTTTTTCAATCAATGTTTCACATTGAACACCCGTCCAAAGCGTGATTTTATCACCATAAAGCTTTTTAACGCGAGCCGTGTCCATGCCGGCTGATGCCTGAATGGACTGATACCCTTTGAAGCCGGCAGCTACAAAATCATCCATAATGTCCCACACATTGCCGCAGCAGTGAAGGAAAGGAATCATGTTGGCGGCTGTTACTTCATCACAGAACTGCTTTAGGAATGGCATAAACAGTTCTCGAATCGAAGCAGGTGAAATCAGGCATCCGTTGCTGCCTCCGAAATCCTGCCCGCACATCACAATAGTAATGCCCCGCTTTTTGCAGCAATCAATCAAATACAAGACTCTGGCAAACATTGCCTCGCCTGCCTTTTTTATCTGGTCCCTGTCGGTAGCTGTCATGACAAGCTGATGTGTCTGGTCGCCGCCGAACATTCCTAAAATATTCTCATAAAGGTTAATACCCCGAAACAATATCGCTTTGGTGCCATTGAATTTTTCACAAACATGGTCGATAAGCTCAAATTCAGACTCATCGACATTCGCGGCGGAATTGCAGATGGCGTCAAGATCGGCATCGGTGAACTGATACTTCTCCGGCGGCGATGTCATTTGCATAATCGAATCATTACTGGCAGCATACTGGTAAACAGTCCCCTTTGAATCCTGCCATTCGCCATCGGCAATCTGACGCGGAATATCCGCAACTTTGTAGCCTTTCGGCGGTACAAGCTCCACCGTTACAATGTCATAGTCCAGAGCATTGACAATGTCAACGCAATCCCGCTTGAGACCTTCCACAAGTTCATCACGTCTGCCCTGCCACAATGCCAGTGTTGTATCTTTGCGATTTCGCCAATAGGTATGTCGCCCCAATATCCGGCTTACATGGTCATGATCTATGCCCCATTCACCAATAGGGACACTATCTGGTTCGCAATGCCTGATAGCGGTCAATACTCGTTCTTTTGAATTCATTTTAACCTTTATACAATATTAAGTTTTATTATACAATTTACTTTGAGCCAAACTCACGAATGATTCGTGCGAGACGTTTGAGCTGTTCATACTCTGCCAAAACGCCATCAAGCGTAACAAGAAGAACAAACGGTCTCTGCCGCCATGAGCCAACAGGCAAAATATATGAAAGATTTTTTACGATTTCCTTTTCATCAAGATTATACCACTGAGTCGAACCAAATCTTCCCTGTATGGGAAAACAACCGCCAAACGTATCGTACACTTCACTGAATTCCGTGTCGCCGACCGGAGGCGGAGTTACAGAATGAATGCCATTAATGCCCGTCTGCTTTATAGCAGGCAACAGATGATGAAGCAGGCCGCACATGTGCAGTATAATAGTTTTGTCTTTTGAATGAATAAAATCAGCCTGCTGTTTTATCTGAGGCAGTGAATACTTTTTATAATATTCAGGAGAAATCATTGTACTTGATGTGTTTTCACCCTGATAAATCATTGGGATTTCAAATTGACAAACCAATGAAGTACGCTCCATCTGCTTTTGCTGCATCGTATCCATAAGCTGTTCAACTGCATGAGTATCTGTCATAAGCAATGTGTAAAAAGTTTCGAGTCCCATTTCATATTGAAGTAATTGCTGTACCGGCGATGTTGACAGACTAACGCCATGAAATGGCTGGTGAGGCTGCTCGTTTTTATATGTCAGCGTATGCTCATAAATATATTTAAGCACACGACAGTCGTCGATGGTTTTTATAGTATATTCAACCGGATGATTGTACTTAATACGCGAATGCAGGCTGCCAACCGGTGTATGCCATTCTTTCACAAGTTTATCATCTGCTCTATATTCACGATAGTTGGCTGTTGAATCAAATTCTTCCTTATACCCACCAAACCATATGATCGGCCATGTACAGCCCAAATCGGCGGCCAAATCAACCCATTCGCGTATATGAGCAGGACAGTTTGCAATCCATTTCAAATCAAAATCCAAATACCACAACAAGGCATCCGAAGGATTGCCTTTAAAGAAATTTGATATAGCATCAAACTTGGTTATTTCCATACTTTTTTAACTCTTTTACAAAAAGATATACAGTTTTGTTATAAATGCTTAAATAATATTTACGCCTGAAAAATTTTACTGCGCAGCTCATCCACTGATACAGACCGATGCTCAAGCACGGATTTGTAAACAGCGACTCCGGTTAATACGGATTCAATTCCATCTCGCCAGTCAGCGGTTCTGGATACTTTAAGCAACGAGTCATGCCCAATCAGAAGTTCATCCAGAAGCAACGGATCACCACCGCCGTGGCCGCCACCATCATTTACAACATCAATTTGCTCACGGCCGCCAAACATCGGAATATATGTAATCCTGCTATCACATGGATCGGGGGTAAATGGAATTCTATTTTCGCCATGCAGTTCTTTATATTCTATCCTGCCTTCGGTTCCATTAATTCCCAATCTGAACCCTTCATAAGGCACAGAACCATTAAGGCTGTAATTAAGAAAAACGCCGCCATTATATCGGATTACGGCAGCATAGGTATCCTCGATGTTAATCGCAGGGTCATATATACATTGTCGCGGACTATAACCATCATATTTCTGCGCTATATCGATATGGTCATCTATTTTGGCAGTTCCGCCGCTGCGATATTCATCTCTATTCCATCTCATGTAGTATTTACAGAGTGTTCTTTTGTTACAGGTCGGACATGTTCGTCCGTCACCTATTTCCTGCGGCGTCAAAGGATTATGCACACCATTCGGGCCATAAAAGTTCAGAGCGCCGTATGCAAATACTTCACTGACATTCTGCCCTATCCACCAGCGAACCAGGTCGAAATGATGGCATGCCTTGTGCACAGACAGGCCACCCGACACTTCACGCAGGCGATTCCATCTTTGGAAATACGATGAGCCATGATAAGTATCAAGATACCAGTTGAGATCGACACTGACGATGCGGCCAACTTTGCCATCCGCAATAATCTCACGAATTTTAGTTGTGGCAGGCGTATAACGGTAATTAAATGTAACCGTGATTTTTGCCTTATTTTCTCGTGCGGCCTTTGCAATGGCAGCACATTTTTTTTCATCTGTAGTCAATGGTTTTTCAACAATCACATCGACACCATGACGAAGCGAATCAATAACGTAGTGGTGATGGTCCGCATCGCAACATGCAATGGCCACGATATCCGGCCGACATTGCGTCAACATTTTCTCAAACTCATCGGGAACAAAAATAGGTATATTGGTATTTCGCGATGAGTTATACGAAAGCATCCTGCTTCGATCCCTGTCAAGCATTGCCACTATATCACAATGCCGCTTATAGTTTTTCAAAGGCAAATCGAGAAATAAATACATCGCTCGATTACTGACACCTACTACCGCCAAACGCTTTTTCATTTTAATTCCAATTGATTATTTTATAAATATTTATCTTGTATAGTATGCCAAACATCCATGGCTAAATCCACTTCAACAGCCGTTAGTTCCGGCCAACCAAACACAAAGCCACCTTTCGTATCGTACGGACTGAGCACCATGCGAAAGTAGTCTTCGAGCGACTGCCCTTCATCGCGCGGCATCCATCCAATATAAACAACACCCAGACCTTTAAGCCGCCGCATTTCCGCAACCCAATCCCGACCGGTCGTCCAATTCAAACCTCGAAGCTTCGGCAAAGCGGCGTACGATTCATGGAGATGCAGACCTTCGGCCCGATTAAATCCTTTTCGCCCTCCGCAATAATGCAGCCACCCGCCGCCAAACGCATCAAGCACATGAGCGTGATACGGTGCAATGAACTGCTGATGCATATCTTTGCTCACTAATATATCGCTGTCGCCGCAGATTCTACCAACACCATTTTCCATGTATATCCCGTCGGATATTCCATGATTTAAAGGTTCGCCGGATATTTTCTTGCAGAGTTTGGCGACCGCAATATAGGCTGATGTACTCAAACGCATCAAATGATGAACAAAATCAGGGTCTTCATACATATCTGTAAATATATCGTGTCCTCGTACCATTGCCGCTATGTCAAATGGCCCCTGAAGATCACAATGTCCCAAAAGAATATGCTCTGCAAGGCCTCGCCGCTGTAATGCGGCCTTATGATATTCCATATGCCTAATCATGTGTGGCATAATTCCCAAAGATGATATTTCATCAGGGATATTAGCGCATAGTATTTCATCCTTTGATAAATATTCTGTTACAACCGGTTTTGTGTGACTGGGTACATCGAATTTTACACCAAAAAGCGACATGCAATTTATCACACCTGTATCGGCACGAACCGCGGGGACAAAATCGCCGCCTCCGACAATACACGGCAGGATGTTGTTCTTAAGCTGCATATAAAGACTCTTGGCCGGATCGTGCCATTGCTGCGCCCAGTCGAATTCCGGCAACTGCTCCACACTGGCCACAGTTTTCGTTATAACAACCATCGGCAGGTAATCTACCGGTTGTTCTGCAAGAACGCCGGCCATGCGTCGTTTGGCTGTTGCGATACGTTTGGGGACAAGATATTTCGATATCTTTTCACAAACCATATCAATCAATTGCTCAACATTATTATCCATTTACTGAAACTCCTGAAAAAATCAAAGTCCGCCACTATCAAGCATAAAACCGGCCCTGGCCATACGCTGTTCGACAACGGCAATCTCATCGGAAGATGGTTCATGCAAAGGCAGGCGTGGTTTTCCCATCTTAAATCCTCGCTTCGAAAGAAAATAAGACCCGAATGCAAGGAATGGATAGCCCTGAATCGAAAGCCAGTAGCCGCAATACTGGCGCTGCAGAGAATTTGCATTTGCATAATCTCCGCCTTTTACCGCATTATAAATCGCGACAACTATTTCCGGCACAACGTTATATGTCGATCCGATGGCGGCATTTACTTCGGGTATCGTTAACGCATGAAACAGGCACTGATCGAAACCATGAAAAAGCTGCCAGTGCCGAGGCCATTGGTTCACAATTGTTTGATGCACCGACAAGTCAGAAACAAATGCTTTAATGCCGGCCATATGAGGGATGCGCTCAAATCCAGACATCAGCTTTGCAATGCCGTATTTTTCAATCGTTGATCCAAATAAATATGGATAGAAAGGCAGTTCTGTCGCTTCCGCTATGACGGAAAGATTGGTCATTTCCTCATCAAATGAAACGGGATAGTATTGCGGACAAAGAGAACTGATTCCTGTAACGCCGTCAACATGAGCAGCATGTTTGGCCAATTCAACCGCATCCCTGGTTGCCATACTTCCGACATGAACCATTAATGAAACACGACCGCGCAGTGCCGTCGAAACAGTCTTAATAATTTTTTTACGCTCTTCTTTGCTTAGCAGCAAGCCGCTGCCGGTTGTGCCGCACAAGTAAAATCCACCGGCACCTTTATCCGCAAGCCACACCGCTAAACGCGCAGTTTCGCTATAATTAACCGTTCCATCATCATGGAAACAAGTATATAGAGCAGGAATAATCCCTTTAAAAATCTTTAACATCTAAAACTCCTAAAATTCATAATTTCTGACGCGAGTTATTTCTTCAATTATTGCGATGACATTTTCCATGGGTGTCTCTTCAGGCAACGGTTTTGCAGTTTCGAGCAAATAACCGCCGCCTTTACTTAAAATTCTAACGGCCTCTCTGATTTCATTACAGGCTTGTTGCGGCGTCCCGGAAATAATGACACCCTGTGTTCCTATTCCGCCCCTGAACGTGAGATATTTACCATATTCTTTTTTAATTCTTTTAATATCCATAGCCTCCGGCTGAAGAGGATGAAAGATATCCACACCAATATCTATGAAATCTTTCATTAGTTCCGAGTTATCCCCACATGAATGATGGCCTACTATTAAACCTGCACGGCGTATCTTTTCATACATAATTTGATAACGAGGCTTAAAAAACTCTAAAAAAACCTGCCGACTCATCATCAGCCCTTTCTGTGAGCCAAAATCATCGCCAATAGTTATTCCATCAATCGGCAAAGATAGCAACCTATCGATGGCTATCAAATGCATTTCCATAAGAATATCAAGTTCTTTATGCACAAATTCAGGTTCAAGAACATAATCCATCATTGCCTGCTGCATACCTCGTAAAGCCCATAGGCGTTCACCAAAAGTCATAGTGAACTGATAGAAGATAAACTTGTCTGGGTACAAGCTTCGTGTTTGTTTTATCAGCTCTATATCCGAGTCTGGCAGGAGAGACAGTTTTGGTGTTTTTGCTACATCAGGTTCGCTGAATGGAGGATTTACAAAGGTACAACCTCCGTGCTCTCTCTTCCATTCGCAGCCGAACATGTCTTTAAAACCTTCCGACGATACATCACTGCATTCCACATCCCAAAGGATTCGTATCGTATCATCCTGCGGACATGGCCAGTTAGTTCGCAGACCCCATAAATTTTCTAATTTGGCATAAATATATTTCGACAAATAAAGAGTGTATGGGATTACCTTGGGTTCTTTGTGAGCGACCGCATTTAGTACAAGTTCTTTCGAATTCATATCGCCACTTTTTCGCATTGACCATTTTTCCATGAATTGAAAGCAGCCTGACAGACCGCAACAGAGACCAGACCATCGTTTGCCGAACTTTCCGGCGACCGCCTGCCCTCCGCTGCATCAAGAAAAGCAGTATGTTCAGACCGGTACAGAGCATCGCGATCCACGGTAAAAGATTCAGTGCGGATTTGACCATCAGCAGCAAGAGCAATTTTCAAATAACTCTCATTGCAGTTGAGCACAATCCACCCTTTATCCCCGATGATTTCATACTCATGCCTTTCCGGCATCTGGACGTAATTCAGGTGAATCGTAGATAACAGCAAGCTGTTATATTCACACGTTATCGCCACTACGTTCGGATTTGAGCTGAACTCAAGTTCGCCGCCTTCAATTGCAGATGCATATACCGCTGTTGGTTTGTCGCCCAGCAGCCAGTACAAAATATCAGGCTGATGGGCATAATCAAACAGCAAAGCGCCATGCTGCCGCCGTTGATAACGAGACTTGGAATTTACCAGCGTAATATAGGTTCCAACCCGCACATGCGTATGAAGAACATTGCCTATTATTTGTTCTTGCAGGAGAGATTTGAGCCTCATCAAGCCAGGGTGAAAATGCAACTGAAACCCTATGGCAAGTATTTTGCCTGCTTTTTCAGCAGCTTCCTGCATTCGCTTTGCATCACACAAATTGTCGCTCATAGGCTTTTCGCAAAACACATGCGTTTCCGCTTCAAGCGATCGTATGGTTTGCTCTGCGTGCAGCTTGTGCGGCGTCGCTATAACTACGGCATACGGCCTTGTCGCCAGCATCCCATCGAACGAATTATGAACAGGAATATCTCCGATTTCCTTCAATGCGCCAGCAATCGCCTCCGTATCCAGCTCAAACAATTCAACTGCAACATCGTTACGTTCTTTCAACAGACGAGCGTGTCTGCGGCCAATCGAGCCTAGACCAACAACAACAATTCTTTTTTTATTATCCATGATTATTTTTCTGCAACATTAACAACATCTGGTGCCGGGTTGACCACCTGATGCTGAGCAACATGGTGATAACGTCGATTAACTATATAGAACATCACTACGCCAGCGAGTCCGAGCACAAGCGTGGCAAGAAACGAACAACCGTAATTGCCACCAAATACATTTGTGATTAGAAATCCTATCAGAAGCATGAAAAATGACTGGGTAAACATATTAACCGAACCGCTGCAGGCACAAAATCGAGCCATTTGCTCTCGCGGAACACTGGCTATTACAAAAATACCAGCAGCTGTAGACATAAGACAAAACGAACTCAATCCAATCAAATAAGCTCCAGCCAAAGCATATACTGGTGAGATTTGAATATTAATCCATGTCGATAAAAATTGTGAGCTAACTGTCGGATTAAACCCTAAAGCCGCAGCACTAACCATTCCGCCATAACCAAGAATTAAAGATTTTACCGTCCCCAACTTGTCTACCGACCATCCAATGAAAAAGGATGCCAACACTGTTGCAATCAGCCCGTATTGCAGAATATGCGTACCGACTTGCCCTTCATTCATTTGAAGATTCACCTTTGCCTGCAACGCTATGAAAGTCTGGAAAATGCCCGCATTCATACACAATGCATACGCAATAAACACCGACATATTGCGCAGGTCTGAAAATCCGAATTTGAGCGTATTGCCGATCACTTTGATCGGATTGCGTTCAGGACCATCTGTCGACCTAATCGGCGGCTCTTTTATAAACAGCAGCAAAACGACCGTAGCAACGCCAACCAGCAATGCACTTGCTCCAAAAGCAACCTTTTCACTATACATATTCACTAGCGGCAAAAGTATGATAATACTCAGCCATCCTCCAACACTGCCCACTAGCAGATCATTTACCCCGCTTATCCGGCCCCAGTAGCATTTTTTTGAAACATCATTGTTGAGAAAAGGATATGTTGCCCCGCGCACCTGCGAGGCCAAGCTATACAAAAGATATAAACCGAGACAACTTAAAAACGAAGTTGCCCGAGAAAAAAATAAAAGAGCGACCACAATTGCTGGCACCGATATCGCTATGAAAGGCAGACGTCTGCCCCATTTCCACTGCCACTTATCCGTTAGATTCGAGATGTAAAGCAACGTAGGAATTGCAAGCCAACCCGCTATGGCAAATATGGTCGATATTTTCGAAGCACTTAGGTGAGCATTTGCCATATGCATGGCAATAAGGCTTCCGGTAGCACCAAAACCGAATGTATACAGTGCATTACTGACTATAATACAGCAGACATTTCTAAAGAAAAGCCTTTTATTATCATAATAAGGCTTTAAATGCGGCAGATTCTCTATCGCTTCGTGATCAATATGATTACTCAAATAAAATTACTCCAAATTCTTGTTGCTACAGTCTTCATTTCCATATGCAAAAACCGCCATCAACCACCAAATTCTGCCCGGTCACATAATCCGATGCCGTTGAAGCCAGAAACAATATCGCACCTTTTAAGTCAATGCCATCACGACCCATCCGTCCAAGCGGTGTCGCATCGCTGTAATCTCTTATAAATCCTTGCGGCTGGCCTCGTTCAAAGCCGCCAGGCGAAATTGCGTTAACACATATTCCCATTGGCGAAAGAAATCCGGCGAGATCTCGGGTTAAACCTATGATCCCGGCTTTCGCCGCGGCATAATCCACGGGTTGACCAGCCATATTATTGCGATCATATATACGGCGATCACGTCCCACCAAAGCTGCCATTGACGCAATATTGATAATCTTGCCGCGTTTTTGCTCAGCCATTACCTTTCCAACCTCACGACAGCAGTAAATAACCCCTGTAAGATTCGAAGCAATTAGATCGGCAATCGCTTCTGGCGAACGCTCAAAGAGCCGACATGTTCCTTTTCCAGAACCACCACCGGCATTATTTACAAAAATTTCAATATGGCCTTTCCAATTATGTACCCTACCAACGACATTGCAAACAGACTCAAAATCAGTATGGTCAAGCTCGAGTGGTAATATCTCAGCCTTATAAATATCGTGCAATTTCCGAGCAGACTCCTTTGCCTCAGTCAACTGCCGCGATGTTATCGCAACATTGCATCCGGCGGCACATAGTACCGAGGCAGCGTCGAATCCAAGACCTTTTGCGCCACCGGTCACCACGGCAATCTTGCCCGAAAGATCAAACATTTGCTTAATTTCATTGTGCATGACTAACTCTTCTTATTTGATTTCTTTTTGTTCAAGCATTTCCTCGAGCAGTTTCCAGCAGTATAACTGCATACGTGACAAATGGAACGGACCCTGCCACATATTGCCTTTTAATGTCGATGAAAGACTGCCATCTCTGTGAAGATACCCAAACCAGCCGCCATTTTTGCGGTCTGGAAAATGAGCATATGCCCAATCATGTATCTTCTGATGCCACTGTTCATATTTTTGATCACCGGTTAGATGATAGGCAAGTAAAGTCGCATAAATCGCTTCATTATGCGGCCACCAGAGTTTCATATCATGTTCATACTGCTCACAGGGAAATCCTTTTACATCTCTGAAATAGAATATACCACCATATTCACTATCCCAGCCTATATCAAGCGACCAATCAAGAATTGTACATGCTAATTTAACAAGTGCCTGGTCGTTTCGATATCTCGCTTCTTCCATGATGAACCACGCAGTTTCAATGGCATGGCCGGGGTTAACCGTTCTCCCCATCGGCTCATCAATGAATTCGCCATTGGGACCAACGCTTTCAAGCAGTACCATAAACTCAGGCTTCATAAAGTGATGCTCAATCTCATACAGCGCATCATCTATGACTTTCTTATAAAGCGAATCACTATTGACCTGCCTCAGTATCTGAGTAATTGATAAAAGTATCATCGGCGTTGCATGTGATTTAAGTTGCCTTGTATGAGGAATAAGTTTCGGCTCAAGAAGCCCTGGCGTGGTGATGTATCGAAGAATTAATTTATATAACTTGTCAGCACGCTTTGCAAATTCCCCACTACCTGTTGCCTTGGCATATTCAGCAAATGCGATTACCGCAAAACACTCTGAAAATATAGGGTTCCTCTAAAAATTAGTTAAACTTTGTGCATTTATATGTACACTTGATATAATAAGTTCATTGACAATTAAATTACGGTTAATCATTTTATT
>MHXU01000153.1:11600-24668 GCA_001824555.1 Planctomycetes bacterium GWC2_45_44 | reverse complement strand
CTTAATATTGGGGGCGGTTAGCTCAGTTGGTTAGAGCGCCTGCTCGACAAGCAGGAGGCCGATGGTTCGAGTCCATTACTGCCCATTTTCCACTATCTTGCAGGTTTCCGGGTGTGCCTGCAAGTTGCAGATTGTCCCCGCAATCATCAGGACTTACAACAATATCTTTTGATTCCTCACTTTGTCCGAATCGGCGGCAGAAAGAATTGCGATTATTCGAATTGGATATCGCTCAAGACGAGCTGGACTGCTGGTTGGCCATAAAAATTATCAACCTGCGCTTCAAAGGCTATATTGAAAAATTCGTTCTCCAAAAGTTTTTTTTCAAAATGAGCCATTTTAAAGCCAATGCACTTTACGCTGCCTGTGTTGTCGCAGACAGCTAATTGCAGATGTTCGCCGTCGGCGCCGACTTTTCTCGGCGCGGCTACCAATCTCAATCCTCTGGCGGCAAAAATCGGAGTCGGATTCCCCCTGCCGAACGGGCCGAGGAGGGCAAGAGATTTTATCAGCGATACCGTCAAATCTTTTATCCGGCAGACAGCGTCAATTTCAAATCTGCTGATAAATTCTTCGTTTTTCCAGTTGGCCAGTGCGTAATCTTCAAAGCATTTGCGGAAATTTTCGATTTTGTCAACGTCAATGGTAAGTCCTGCGGCCATAGCGTGTCCGCCGAATGAATTTAAGTCGGCACCGCAGGCGGTAATCGCCTGCAAAACGTCAAAGCCTTCTATCGAGCGTCCCGAACCCTGCGCTTTGTCGCCTGTGATGTTGAACAAAATTGTCGGGCGATAGTATTTATCGACAAGCCTCGAAGCCACAATGCCTATTACGCCTGTGTGCCATTCATCGCTGGCCAGAACGATGGTTTTACGGTCAGGGTGGTCGATGCCGGTCTCGACCATCATCGAGCAGGCCTGTTTTAATATCGCTTTTTCGGTTTGCTGACGCTGGCGGTTTTGCTGTTTGAGATACTCGGCGATTCGAATGGCGCGAACGGCGTTATCGCTGGTCAAAAGTTCAACGGCAAGGCGAGCGTGTCCCATTCTGCCAGCGGCGTTGAGCATCGGAGCGAGGCAGTAGCCGATGTGATAACTGTCAATCGTCTGCGAACTTAATTTGGCCGCGTCAACTAATGCTTTTGTGCCGGGCATACCGGAATCGGAAAAAGCCCGCAGGCCGAAGCTGCTGATTATTCTGTTTTCGCCTTTCATTTCGATTACGTCTGCAATCGTACCCATCGCGGCGAAAATCGTGGAGTTTATCAAAAACTGGCGAAGATGCTGCGGGGTAGCTCCTGTTCCCTTTAAGCGATTGACAACAGCCCAGGCGAGTTTGAAGGCGACGGTAGCGCCAGCGTTGAACTGGGAGGGATAATTTTCATCAAGATTCGGGTGGACTATCGCGACGGCGGGCGGCAATTTGCCGTCGTTCGACGGGCGGTGGTGGTCAGTAATTATTAAATCGATGCCTTTGTCTTTGACGGCCTGGGCGGAATCGAAGGCTGTTATGCCGCAATCGACGCTTATGATGAGTTTTACGCCGGTGCTGACAATCTGCTCGACGGCTTCGACGTTCAGGCCGTAGCCCTCGTCCACTCTGTGCGGAATATAATAGTCAACCTCGGCATCGAGAAGTTTGAAAAGGCCAAGCAGAATCGAGACCGATGTTATGCCGTCAACGTCGTAATCGCCGTAAATGGTGATTTTTTCTTTGTCTTTTACGGCTTTTTCGATTCTGTCAACGGCGGGCATTATGCCGGGCATTTTCTCCGGCTCGATAAGTTCATTGAGTTTTGGGTAGAGAAAACTTTTGGCCTGGTCGGCGGTTTTTACGCCTCTGTTTATGAGGAGCTGTGCGAGAATCGGCGAAACTTGCAGCTCGGATGCAAGAGAGGCAGACAGCGAATCGGCAGGTGAAATATGCCATTGTTTTTTCTGCATTCTTGCTGCCAAACGCATTAAAAGTCCTTAAAAGAAAATCAAATATAAAAAATAAAAAATTACGAAACCGCCTACGGCGGAAGCTATTTTACACTGGCGATTATAGAGGAAAAGGTGGAAATGTCAAATTAAGCAGCAAATAGTTCCGCCGCCTTACTTAACCGGTGCCCCACAGCCAAGAAAACGAATCAGGCCGTCAAGTATCGTCAATGGATGCGGCGGGCAGCCGGGGATATAAACGTCCACAGGCACAACGGCATCAGCCCCGTTTTTTACCTGCTCGTGGTCGATATAGGGGCCTCCCGAAATCGCGCAAGCGCCGACGGCAATGACTATCCGTGGGTCTGGCACGGCATCGTAAGTTTTTTTCAACGCCAGATGCATATTTTGCGTAACCGGCCCTGTAATCAAAAGCCCATCGGCGTGTCGCGGCGATGCTACAAATTGAATTCCAAATCGTCCCAAGTCCCAGGCTAATGTATTAAGCACATTTGTATCAGCCTCACAGGCGTTGCAGCCGCCTGCGCTGACCTGACGCAATTTTAATGACCGGCCAAATAATTTTCTTATGTCTCTGGTCATCGCAATATCATTGGGTCTGGCGGGCTGGTTATCGGATACAACCATTTCTTGTCGCTGGTGGGCGGCGAGCTGATAGCCGGCAGAAAATGTAACGGCCTGCTGCGGGCAGACTTTTGCGCATTCGCCGCAGAAAAGGCATTTGCCCATATCTATGCTCGGCCGACCGTCTTTAACAACGATAGCTCCTGTCGGGCAGGCTCGAACGCAGGCATCGCAGCCGGTGAGGCAGTTCCCGGCGTTGAGCATTGGGCGACCGCGAAATCTATCCGGCAATTTCGGCGGCGGGCCGTCAGGGTATTTCATTGTTTGATGTCCCTGCCGCAATCGGGCGAGAATTATCTTAAACATATTTTTTCCTTCGATAAGCTTGAATTAGCGGTCATAGGTCGTGCCCGCAATATGACAAATTAAAACTCTTATTACATAACGGGAAGTCGGAAATTTCCTGACCTCGCAGGGCATACGCCAGAGCCGGCCAGTTATGAAACGATGGGTCAACAATTTTATAACGAGCGAAGCTGCCCTGCTTATTTGTAATGGCTGTGTGGCAAACCTCGCCGCGCCATCCTTCGTTAAGCGTAACTGTAAAACTGTCGGGCGCAAGCGGGCCGACTTCTACTAAAGGCGAGCCTGCGGGAATGGCGGCGAACTGTTCGCGAATAAATTTTATAGACCGCTGAATTTCGAGCCAGCGAACAAAAGCACGCCCGAAGGCATCGCCGTTATCGCAGGCGGAAACCGGAATATGCGAAAATCTAAAAATACCGGAAGGCTGGTCTTGTCGAATGTCGCGGACTAAGCCGGATGCGCGTGCGGCCGGTCCGACGATGCCGAGTTCAACAGCGACACGCTGCGGCAAAATTCCCGTGTTCTCAAGTCTTGCCATAACCGACGGCGTATCCCAGAGCAAATTCACAGCGTTGGCGGTATCCTTTTCCGCTTTATCCAAGCGACACAGCAAATCGGCTGCGCAATGAGCGTCAATATCAAAACCAACGCCGCCTGGTCGAATCATTCCGCGACCGAATCGGCTTCCGCATAACAGAGCGGTCATATTAAGAAAATCGCCGCGAATTCTGCCGCAATAACTGGCGGTTGGCAGAAACCCGACATCATTGGATATAGCACCCAAATCGCCGACGTGATTGGCTAATCGTTCGAGTTCCAGAGCTACGCCTCGCAGCATTTGAGCGCGGGCGGTTTTTTGACAATGCGCCAGAGCCTCAATCGCCTGACAATAGCCGGTTGTGTGAGCGATGGTCGTGTCGCCTGCCAATGTTTCAGCATAATGAATAGACCGATTGGTTGGTTCGCCAATCATAGCTTGTTCTACGCCACGATGCTGAAACCCAAGCGCGATTTCCAGATGGAACACACGTTCGCCGTGGCACTGAAAACGAAAATGACCCGGCTCGATAATCCCCGCGTGCACAGGGCCTACGGCAACTTCGTGAACTTCGTCGCCTTCGACCTGATAAAAATCGCCCACAGCAGGCAAGATTGATTCATTTGCCGGTCTGTCCCACGCATCGCGGTTTGTTTTTGAATGGCAGTATCGAACTGGTTTAAGCCACGGATGGCCGATTGGCTTTAATCCGAACTGCTCGGCAATTTCGCGTTCAAACAAATGAAGCTGCGGGCAATCGGGCGTGAGCGAAGAAAATTTATCGCCCTGGATTTGCGTTCTGCCCACGCAAAGCCGATTCTGCTCGTCATCTGCCATCACAACATAAAGCTGTGTAATATCCGCCTGTTCGGTTGAATCGCCGAACATCGCCGATACGCGCTGCCCCGCGGCTGTGCCGTCGAGAATCGCCTGCTTAAAGCCTTCAAATTCGAGCGTCGGAATAGCGTCAAGTTTAACCGCCCTGCCGTTGGTCAGTTTTGCCAGGCTGTGATTATTCACGGTCGTCCCTCCAAAAAACATACTGCGTCTTTAATCAAAGTATCCAATGGGGCGGGAATATATAAACCGATACAAAGAACCATACCCATAAGAATTATCACGGGAGCGGCGGTAAGCCAGCCGTCGCGGTAAGGCGTATTTTGAACGCTCGCCGGTGCTCTGCCCTGAACGACTTTCAACACCGTTGCGCCCATACCGATAAAAACCAGCAGCAGCAGAACCAGAAACATCGCGGCGGTAATAAATCTGCCCATACTGAACGCTCCATTAAGAATGGCGAATTCGCTGATGAACGGGCCAAACGGAGGCGAACCTGTGATAGCCAAAAAACCGGCCAGGAACAGCGTGCCGGACAAAGGCAGCCGCCGCATCGCTCCGGTAACAACATCGGTAGTCTTGCCGCCATAAGCGCGGTGAATGTTGCCCGAAGAAAGAAAAAGCACGCCCTTCGTCAGGCCGTTGGTTACTATATGAAGTAATGTACCGAATAAGGCAGGCCCTCCGATACCGAGACCGAGCACAAGAATTCCCATATGTTCGACGCTGGAGTACGCGAGCATTCTCTTGAAATCGCGCTGATTGACCATAAACAACCCAGCCACAACCATAGAGAACAATCCCATAAAAAGCAGCAGCCGCGAAATATACGCGCTCTCCCCCGCCGCTATACATATTTGATAAATGCGCAGGATTGCCAGAAACGCGCAGCTCGTAACGCCGCCTGCGAATATCGCTCCGACTACGCCGGGTACTTCGCCATAAACTTCCGGCTTCCAGGTGTGCATCGGCGCAAGTCCCATCTTTGTGCCGTAGCCTACCAGCAGCAGGATAAACGCCGCGTGCAGCCAGGGCTTTGATAACTGCGGAGCATCCCGCAGAATATCTTCAAAAGTCAGATTGGATTCGAGTCCCGTCTGCAATGACGCGTAAGCCAGAAAAAATGTTCCCAGCAGCGCAAGGGCGATTCCGACCGAACCGACCATAAGATATTTCCAGGTAGCCTCAATGCTTCGCTGCGTCCGGTTGAAGTAAATCAGCGGCGCTGTTACGAGAGTAGTCGCTTCGATTGCCACCCACATCAGACCAAGATGATGCGACCAGACGACTACGCTCATAATGCCCAGAAAGCCGAGCATACACGCGCAGAAAACGCGATTCGAGCGTTCCTTTCTGTACTGAAGATAGCCGACCGTATAAAACGAGCAGAACAAAAACAGCGTGCTTACAACTAACAGCACGATTCGACCGGCAGGGTCTAAAACTAACCATTTGGCGGTAACCATAAGGTCAGGCTGAGTCAGTACGAATACCGTTGCGGCAGAGTATATAACCGCCGTCAGCGGCAGCAGCCACGGCCGCAGACGATTAGACGGAAACGCCAGCGCGACCCCAGCCATAAAAAGCGGAAAGAGAATCATTACATACGCCATAAATTATTCCTTAAGCGAAACCAGTCGGCGAGTATCCATCGAGGAGAACGCCTGGTTAATATGATTGATAATTATACAGGTTACGAAAATACCTACGAACAAATCAAGCATCACGCCCATCTCCACGATGAGCGGCATTGCCTCAATCAACAGCATACTGAAAATAAAAATGCCGTTTTCCAAAACAAGATAACCGATAACCTGGCTGATTGCCTTATAGCGGGTAACCAAAAGAATAAATCCAACAAGGACGGTCGCGATAGATGTCGGCACTAACAGCGTATAATAATGATTGCCCGCCAGGGGCAGTTGACCTGCGAACAGCAGCGCGAAAGCCGTCGCCAGAGCACCGAGTATGATTGAAGGCAGAAAACCTATCAATGGCTTTACCTCGTGTTTAATTTGAGCGTCGCGAAGAGCACGCATTATGATAGATGGAATAACTATCGCCTTGATGACAATAGCGACAACGACCGTCAGCGCAATCGGAATAGTCAGATGTTTATGCACAAGCAGCGGGATTAAACCAAGCAGCACGCCCTGCAAAGCCACGATGCGGGTTACCGCAAGGATTCGGCTTGTCCCCAGCGCAAACAGATTCATCATCAGGATAGTTACAAGAACTGTATTCAGCAGATTGGTCATTGATAATACCTCACCAAAAGAATAAATCCGAATCCGCAGAACAGCAGAGCTGAAATCAGCAGATAAGGTATATGACGCATTCGCAGCCTGGCCATTACGGATTCCACGATGCCGATAACGATTGCCAGCCCGAACATTTCCATAATGAACAGCGGCCAATTCATCCATATAGTTTTCGTCTGAAACGGCGAAATTATATGCAGCAAAACCGCGCCGAGAATAAACAGCTTCATCGATGCCGAGTAAAGTATTATGCCGAACAGCGGCCCACTGTGGTCCAAAACCATAACTTCGTGTATCATCGTCAGCTCAAGATGCGTATTGGGGTCGTCCACAGGAATCCTGCACGTTTCGGCCAGCAGCACGATAAACAAACCTATCGAAACCAAAACTAACGGAGCCGCCATCGCCACCGAGAACGCCCCCGCCGGGCAGTGCAGCATATTGTTCAGCGTCAGCGAGCCGGACACCTTTGCCAGAACCAAAAGCGTAAAAAACAACGCAGGTTCGGAAAGACAGGCGAAAGTTACTTCGCGAGCTGCGCCCATTCCCTCAAAAGGCGAGCCGGTGTCCAATGCCGCGGCCGTTGTGAAGAATCTTGCCAGTCCGAACAGATACGCGAAAAGAATCAGGTCGCCGGCGAAAGAAATCGGCGCGTTAAATCGGCTAATTGGCATCAGCATACCCGCCAGCAGCACCGTTGCGAGCGTAACAATCGGCCCGGCAATAAAAACCCACGTCGTAGTTCTGCTGATTACCATTCCCTTGCGCATAAGCTTTATAATGTCGTAATAGGCCTGAAGAACAGGCGGGCCGTTTCTGCCGGCAAACCACGCTTTGGTCTTGTTAATGATGCCCAGCAACAGCGGAGGCATAGTCAGCAGCAACAGAATATGAATTAGTTTATCAACCATTATTTAACTCCAATCGTACCGCAGATAAGCAAAACTATTACAATGATTAGAATATAAAGAACATAAAAATGCGTCTGTCCCTGCTGCAAAACGCGAAGCGAAGGCAGATACCGCCCCGCAACGTTGAACAGCGGCATTATCAATCGGTCAAGAACCGTATCAGGAATAATATTTTTAAAGTTTGCGGTTTTTGGAAAAAAACCGCGAACTCTCGGCCAATGAATCTTCGGCCAGAGAATAAAACCGAACAGGCTTACAAGCGTCTGGCCGAACGATGAGCCGGTGTATTGCACTCGGCTGCTCGGCTGGGTGTAGCCGCAGTCCCACGTTCCAGCCTCGCTGACAACTCTGGTTTTTACCAGCCTTTTCAACGCAAAGGCGATTATCCCAGCGAGCAAAATAAAAGCTATACTCATTTTAGTAATCCAGCCCAGCGGCGCGACTGTCGTAATTGATGTCGTCTGTTCGGGCAACCCAGCCCAAACCCTGACAGCGTCATCAAGCATCTTACCGGCAATCATCGGAAAAAATCCGATACAAACACAGCCAAAAGCCAGAACCGCCATAGGCCACATCATACCTGCCGATGGGTCGTGTGGGCAGTGTGGGTGTTCGGCGGATTTGCAGCGAGCAGTACCAAGAAACACCGTACCGAGCATCTTAACAAAACACGCGACAGCCATCGCTCCAATCATTGCCAATGCTACTGCCGCTATGCCCGCGACAGGAAATCCAGTCCCCCCGCCAATGCCGAGAGTATGAAACAATCCGCTGTAAATCAGCCATTCGCCTGCAAAGCCGTTCAGCGGCGGCAACGCGCAGATAGCGACCGCGCCTATGACAAACAGAATCATTGTCCGCGGCATCAATTTAGCCAGGCCGCCCATCTGGTCTATATCTCGTGTGCGTGAAGCGTGAATGACTGCGCCTGCGTTAAAAAACAGCAGCGATTTGAAAAGGCTGTGATTCCATATATGCAGCAGCGAACCGCCCAAGCCGAGTATTATCCAAATCGGCTGATTTAACGCCCGTCCGAGCAACGCTAATCCCAAACCAATCATAATTATTCCAATATTTTCTATACTGCTGTATGCCAGTATCCGTTTGATGTCATTTTGGCTTATGGCAAACGCGATTCCCGCTATTCCCGTAACCGCTCCCAATATCAATACCGCGCAGCCCCACCAAACAGCCGATACGTCAAGCAGCGCGGTTATTCGGACGATTCCGTACACGCCCATTTTGAGCATAACGCCCGACATCACCGCCGATACATGACTCGGCGCGTTTGCGTGTGCGCCCGGCAGCCAGATATGCAGAGGCATTATTCCAGCCTTGAACCCGAATCCAATCAATGACAACACAAAAATCGTCCCGGCTATTTCCGCCGGTATCGTATGCACCGGATTTAACGCGAATGAACTTGTCGCGTGCCGCCAGAGAGCAAACATCGCGATAAGACACAGCGTCCCGACGTGCGTCGCGATTAAATAAACCCACCCCGCCCTGCAAACTTCGGGATTGTCGTCTTCCGCCGTCGCCGCGAAGTAAGCCGCCAGAGCCATAATTTCCCACGCTATCAAAAACAAAACCGCGTCGTGCGCAACCACAACCAAAGCCATCGAACCGGCAAGCAAACCATAAAAGAAAACCAGCCTCCGCCCGTTTTCCGGATGTTCCGATTGTTTCCAGTACTTCAGCCCGTAAATCGAACCAAGCATCGGCACGACAAACACCGGCATCAAAAACATTACGCTGATAGCGTCGATTGTTATCGCAAACTGCCCCCACGGCAAAAACCAGGACACGCATAACGCCACCGGCAGCACATCATTGAGCGACACGGCTATGCCGCACAATCCAATAACGCCGCCGAGAAACATTAACAATGTCGCAATCCGCTGCCCAGCCAAAGAACGAGATGAAAACAAACAAACCGGCAAACCGCTAAAACCCAGCACGGCTATTGCCGTCAATATCATCCAAATACTTAACATATATATTTTTTAGAGGTTAGTTCGCATTATCATCGTGCGAACAACCGCGTAATAAACTCCTTAAATGGTATCATCGTGCTCATCATCAGAATTACCGTAATCAGAATATAGAGCAAATATTGTTGTGTTATTCCCTGCTGGAATCTGCGGAACCAGCCGAACAATTTTTCAAAACCGCGACCGGCAGGCATTATCGCCCTGTCTAATATCAAATCATCCGTATGACTGTACATCTTCGCAGGTTTGGGAAACAGCCCTTCTATTCGCGGACGATGAGTGCGCGGGCGAAGAACCCATCGGAACATTCCCGCAATCATCTGCGCAAACGAAGATGCCGTATATTGTATCCGACTGCTCGAAGCCGAATAGCCGCAGTCCCATGTGCCGACGCAGCGCGAAACTCGATAGTTCTGCCTCATAAAAACCGCTATTGATATAATCAGAACAACTAATAATATCGACATAAGGCTTACCGCTTTGAGCGGCGCGACATCGCCGATGCTTAACGCCCGCAAATTTGAATCAATCGTCCAGCCCGATATCGTACCATCGAGAACCGGAGGCAGCAGCACAGGCGCCAGGCCTATAATAACGCAGCAGGCCGCCAGAACAATCATCGGTATTCGCATACTGATTGGCGACTCGTGAGCGTTAGCTGTCGCCGCGCTGCGCGGATTTCCAAGAAACACCGCGCCGAAAACTTTCACGAAGCAGGCCAGCGCAAGCGCACCAATCATAGCAAGCACGGGCACGGCAATTACCGATACCAATGATTCATTAGTTATCACCGCACCGAGCAACCCCATATAAACAAATAACTCGCTGACAAATCCGTTCAGCGGAGGCAGACCGCAAATAGCAACCGCGCCTATGGCAAACATCGCAGCCGTCCACGGCATAGTTTTGGCCAATCCGCCAAGAGAATCTATGTTTCGCGTATGAACATTATGCACAACCGAACCTGCGCTCAAAAACAGCAGCGACTTAAACAAACTATGATTCCACGTATGCAACAGACAGCAGGCCAATCCTAATACAATCCATTTCGGCTGACCCGCCGAGCGACCCAGCATCGCCAGCCCAAGCCCCATCAGAATAATACCGACATTCTCAACGCTGTGATACGCCAGCAGTCGTTTCAAATCGTGTTGAGCGATAGCGAACACAACGCCCAGCAGCCCGCTGACCGCGCCAAGCAGAATAATAAGACCTCCCCACATATATGGCGGGTCGGGCAGCAGCGACAAAAACCGCACCAATCCGTAAATACCCATTTTCAGCACGATACCGGAGAGCATCGCGGAAATATGACTTGGCGCCGCGGCGTGCGCGCCGGGCAGCCAAAAATGAAACGGCATCATACCTGCCTTTAAACCGAATCCCAACAGCGATAAAAAGAACAGAACATTCATCACGCACAAACTTATCGCATCGCCGACGACAGGCTTCAAATCGTAAGACCCCGTTGCCCATCGCCACATCGCGAACAGACCAAACAGCGTCAGCGTGCCGATATGCGTAGCGATTATATAAATCCACCCTGCCCGCCGAGCCTCGTCTTTTTGGTCTTCGGTAGTAACCAGAAAGAACGCCGCCAGAGCCATAACTTCCCACCCGAACAAAAACGCCATCGCGTGTCTGCTGATAACTAACAGCGACATACCAGCCGTTAATAATCCCCAGAACAGTTGCAGTTTCCTGCTGTTTCTTATATGCCGAAGTTGCGGCCAGTATCCCAGTCCGTATATTGAACCGAGCCCGCTCATAAGAAAAACCGGCACGAGAAAAAACGCACTCAAGGCATCAATGCCGATAATTGAATTGCCCGCCGCAGGCCACGGAAAAATAATTGTTCGAGATTGATTAACACCCAATGCTAACGCAACGCCCGCCAATCCAAAAATTGAACTGCCGCACATCATAAATACAGCGATACGCTGTCCCCATACTGTTCTTCGCGGCAGAAACAGCCCCGGCAGTCCGCTGGCCGCCGCGAGAAAAATTGCTATTATAATAAGGTCAAGAGGCATTCTGGACTGTATCCAATGCGGGAATTGCGGTTTCGGCGCGAGACAGCGTTTCCATCAAATCCTCACGCGAAGCCTGTTTTTTGAGAGCGGCTTTAAAATCTTTATTTTGCAGAACAAACCCGAGACGGGACAATATATGCAGATGCGCCCGAACCGTCGGACTAATCAGCGTGAACAGTGTACTTACGGGCTGGCCGTCAATAGCTCCAAAATCTATCGGATTATCCAAAAAGCACAGCGTCATACTCGGCCTGGAAACGTGCAGAACGACCGGATTTCGGACGTGCGGAATAGCGATGCCCTCGCCGATACCCGTAGAACCTAATGTCTCGCGAGCCATCAGAACCTGATACAAAAACCCGCGGTCAACTTCTTCCGGCAGATTAAGAATATCGACGATAGCGCGAAGCACGGTCGGCTTATCGCCGCCGCCGATTCGGTAGGATATGCCTCCGGTTTTTAAAGCGTCCAAAAGGCTGGGCAGCGGAGTCTTGCCCTGCTCTGTTTCCTGGAATATCTCGGGAGAAACCTGTATTCGCCGGGAGGTCGCCCACTCTAACAGTTCGGAACGATTGAATCGGTACTGCTCGTTAATCTGATAAACCGGTATAACCTGCTGTTTAATCCAGCGATATATCGTTTTTTCAGAAACATTAAGGATTTTTGCGGTATCTTTGACGGATAATTGCATTAACATATTTCCTTGGATATTTTTATTACTACTACACTATTTGTCATTTTGTTAATTGATACAACATTATTGAATTCAGACGGTTATGGCCGAATATCAAATATCAAAAATTAAAATGCAAAAAGCAAAATGACATATCAAAATTTAAAAATCCGGCATTCCGGCGTTTTTTGAGTTTTGTGCCAGAAAACAGCGTGGGCTAAAGCCCACCCTACAAAACTGGATTCCCGCCTGCGCGGGAATGACAAGTCGTATTTGGCACTCGGCTAAAGTTTATCAGAAAACTACCATTTTGATTTTTACATTGTCATTTTGCATTTTAATTTTTGATTTTTGATTTTATGTCAATAACAGTCTTTTATCAGTGTAAGCAACGTTGTAGTATTATGACATATATGGACATTATAAATCCGTGTCCCCAGATGTCAAATTAAGTTTTCTGAAATCTTTTCCGCCGGACAAACAAAAACCCCGCCAATTTAATTTGACGGGGTTTGCGGTATTCTTTTGGGATTTAATCTATTCGCTTACTTTTCGTCGAGAATTTCGAGGCATTTAAACTTTTTGCCTTCCATAAACTCAAGACTTGCGCCGCCGCCTGTTGAAACGTGCGAAACGCGTTTGTTCAGGCCGAGTTTCTTGATTGCGCTTGCGCTGTCTCCGCCGCCGATTACGCTTGTTGCGCCTTTATCGGTAGCGTCGGCAACTGCCAGGGCAACCGCCTTTGTGCCTGCGTCGAATGGTTCGATTTCAAATACGCCCATCGGGCCGTTCCATACAACGGTTTTTGCGCCGGCCAACTTGCTTACAAATAATTTTATTGATTCCGGTCCGATGTCAACGCCCTGCCAGCCGTCGGGGATATTGCCGGCAACGACTTTGTTCGCCGCGTTGGCTTTGATTTCCTGCGAGATAACCGTGTCTGTCGGC
>MHXU01000153.1:0-11593 GCA_001824555.1 Planctomycetes bacterium GWC2_45_44 | reverse complement strand
CAGAACCAATTCGCATCCGCCTTTGGCGGCGGTGGCCATCAGTTCCTTTGCCTTATCGACAAACTCATTTTCGCAAAGGCTGTTGCCGACCGTCATACCTTTGGCTTTGGCGAAGGTATAAGCCATAGCACCGCCGATGATTATTTTATCGACTTTTTTCATAAGATTTTCAATTACCTTGATTTTGTCGGAAACTTTCGCTCCGCCGAGTATTGCGACGAAAGGTTTTTTCGGATTATTCAGCGTCTCGCCGAGGAATTTCAATTCCTTTTCAACGAGGAAACCTGTAACCCGGTCTTTGCCCTTCATCATATCCGGCACGGTGAACATCGAAGCGTTGTCGCGGTGAGCGGTACCAAAAGCATCGTCAACATAAACATCGCCGAGTTCAGCCAACTGTTTTGCGAAGTCGTCTTTAGCTTTTCGCAGTGCGGGGTCTTCGGCGGCCTTTTTATCTTTTATTTCTTCGGCTTTATAGAATCTGACGTTTTCGAGCAGGAGTACCTGGCCGGGTTTCAGACCGGCGGCCTTTGCTTTTACATCCGCGCCGATGCAGTCATTGGCAAAGATTACGTCTGTGCCGAGATGTTCGGATAGTTTTTTGGCAACGGGAGCGAGCGAAAATTTAGCGACCTTTTCGCCGTCCGGTCTGCCAAGATGGCTCATCAAAATGACCGAGCCGCCTTTTTCAATGATTGTTTTAATTGTCGGCAGAGCGGCGACGATTCTCTTATCGTTGGTGATAACGCCGTTGTCGTCTAACGGCACATTAAAATCAACCCGCATCAAAACTTTTTTACCTTTTACGTTAATATCCGCTACTGTTTTCTTTGCCATTGTGGCTCCATCCGCTATTGGGTTATAGTTTAAAAATAAGGCGAGCCAATGTTTGAAGCTGACTCGCCTTAACAATTTGCTTATAAGCCTTTATTTGGCCATCTTTTTGAGCAGGTCGATAGTGCGGTTTGAATAACCCCACTCGTTGTCATACCAGCTCACAAGTTTGAAGAAATTCTTGTTCAATTCAACGCAGGAACCCGCGTCAAAAATAGATGAACGTTTGTCGTGAATAAAATCACTCGAAACTACTTCTTCTTCTGTATAGCCGAGAATATCTTTAAGATAAGTCTCGCTGGCTTTCTTCATCGCGGCCTTGATATCGGCAAGCGACGTTTCCTTGACTGTTTTGAATGTAAGGTCAACAACTGAAACTGTCGGCACCGGAACGCGGAAAGCCATACCTGTCAGCTTGCCCTTTACTTCCGGCAAAACCAAACCAACAGCCTTTGCTGCGCCTGTTGAAGATGGGATAATGTTTTGTGCTGCTGTGCGTCCGCCTTTCCAATCCTTCTTTGATGGGCCATCGACAGTTTTCTGTGTCGCTGTATAAGCGTGAACGGTTGTCATAATTCCCTCCGCAAGACCGAAGCCTTCCTTGAGCAGAACATGAACAACCGGAGCAAGACAGTTTGTCGTGCAGGATGCGTTCGATACGATATTGTGTTTCGCGCCGTCATACTTATCGTCGTTGACGCCCATTACAACGGTGATGTCTTCGCCTTTCGCCGGTGCGGTAATAATAACTTTCTTTGCGCCGGCGGTAATATGTCCCTGTGCCTTTTCCGCGGCAGTGAACAGGCCTGTTGATTCAATTACAATCTGCACGCCAAGTTTTGCCCAGGGCAACTCGGCAGGAGTCTTTGCGCTGACAACGAGAACGTCTTTGCCGTTCACTACCAGCACATCGTCATCAGCCTTGTCCGGCGAGGACTTTTTCGAGCCGACTGTGCCGTTGAACTTACCCTGTGTGGAATCATATTTCAGCAGATAAGCCAGATTATCAGCCGGTACGATATCACCGACCGCTACAACATCAAATTCTTTGCCAAGCAGACCCTGCTCTACCAGAGCACGGAAAACAAGTCGGCCGATTCGGCCAAAACCATTAATCGCTATCTTTGTTGCCATTCAAAAACTCCTTTAAAATAAGGTTAAATCTGTATTGGTTAAACCGTCTATACAGAGAATCCGCATTGTTTTCTCTGTACATCGGAGGGGGGATTGTATTTGGGGCAAATTACGATGTCAAGCGGAAAAAGCCCGCCTGTAATTATTTCAAATATTTTTTAAAAAAACTCTTGAAACTCCTGATAGGTTCTGGTATAAGCAGTAACTTAATATGGTTTTAAGAGTTTCTGGATACTCTTATTCTTTTTTTTACAAAATAGCGTAATTATGGTTGTGACACAAAAGTTTTTTTGTTTTCAGATAGAAAAATATTAGAAACATTGAACACCCAGTTACAAATTATAGTACAATAGTATAGAGACCTCTATTTGTTATATAGGTCTTTGTACTGTTACTTTTGGTTATGCTCCTCCGGTTATATAAGTACTGTTTTCTAACGAAAAAAACAAAACGTGTCCGAAACTAAAATAAATAATTTATTTTTGGAGGACAAAAAATGAAAATCAGCAGATCAACTGGTTATGCACTCGTAGCTGTAGGCTATGTAGCGCAGCATTACAGAGACGGCGCGGTGCTTGCATCACGCGTCTCAAAGCAATACGGCATTCCGCTGGAGTATCTGCTAAAGATATTACAGCAGCTTGTCAGAGCGAATGTTCTGCGCAGCAAGAGAGGCCCAAGAGGCGGATTCTTCCTTGCCCGCCCGGCAGAAGGCATCACACTGCTCGAAATCATCGAAGCGGTTGACGGCCCGCTGTTCAGCCATCTCCAGCTTGCCGAGCAGACGAACAACGAACCTTTCAGCCTGAAAATGGAAAAGGTTTGCAGAACCGCCACAGAAAAAGTGCGGGACATCTTCTCCCAGGCTAAGCTGTCCGAAATAATGGGTGAATAGCCGTCAGCTCTGAAAATGGAAATAACGGATTTTCAGAAGCTAATAGCCGATAAGTATCTTCATCGCGACAAAGAACGCGGAACCGCAAAGACTTTTATGTGGTTCACTGAAGAGGTCGGCGAGCTTGCAACCGTTTTAGCGGCGGAAACCGTCAGTCAGCAGGAAAAAGAAGCTGAATTTGCCGATGTGTTCGCCTGGCTTTGTACGCTGGCCAACATAAACGATGTGGACATCGAAAAGGCGTGTTTGGATAAGTACAAACACAGCAGCCCGAAAGGGTTTAAATAAGCAACAAAAAAGCCTCCGTTTTGCGGAGGCTTTTTTTATTTCACAACATACGACGATATTGATATAATGGCATAGTCGATTGTTAATCTACATTAAAAAGGCTTGTCGGATTGCAGGACGCTATGGCGGCTAAAATTAACAACATCATTCGGTTTTCATCGCTTTTCACGCCCAAGCACGTTATCTGTCAAACAAAAATCACCGAGCGCGACGAGTTGCTGCTCGAAATGCTCCGCAAACTCGCGCTCGTTGTCGGCATCGGCGACGCGGAGGACGCGTATCAATCCCTCTTGCAGCGCGAAAACGAAATCCCCACCGTCGTTGGCCCCGGAATCGCTATGCCGCACGTTCGCCTGTCTTCGATAAATCGCATTATCGTCGGCGTAGCAACATCGCAGGCCGGCATCAAATACGCCCCAAACATAAATCAGCCGGTCAAACTGATTATTATGACCCTCGCTCCGAAAATCGCTCCCGGCGCTTATCTCCAGGCGATGAGTTCGTTGGCGAAAATCTGCCAGTACCCTGCCACCGCTGACAATGTTGCCCGGCTCGACAACGCACAAAAGGTCTGGGAGTTTTTCGACCAGGACGGTATGACGCTCGAGGAACACCTCAAGGCCTCCGATATAATGGGGCCGGTTACCGTCAAATTGCAGGAACACGATACGCTCGAAAGGGCAATCGACCTTTTCGTACGCCACCAGATAAGAGACGTTCCCGTAATCGACAAAGATGGCGACCTCATCGGCGTTGTTTCCACACACGAACTGCTCAAGGTCTGTCTGCCGGATTATATTCTCTGGATAGAAGACCTTATGCCGATTATCAATTTCGAACCCTTTGCGGAGATTCTGCGAAAGGAAAGCAAAACCTGGCTCACCGAGATAATGACGATGGACTACGCGACTGTTATAGAAGATGCACCCGCCGCGCAGGTCGCCAAGGAATTCGCCAAACAAAAAGTTGACCATGTGTATGTTTTAAGAGAAAAAAAACTCGTCGGCGTTGTTTCGCTGGCTATGTTCCTGAACAAAATTCTGCGGGAGTAAAACCCTTGCCGGAAAACACAGCAAAACATACTTCTATTAGAATGCTGATTATGCTGGCCGTCAGCGCCTCGGTCGGCCTGCTCACTCACCTGCTCAAACTCAACAATCAGCAGGTAATCGCCTCGGCGATTTTCGTTATGATAGTAATGGCAACTCTGCTTTTCTGGAACTTCCGGCTCGCTATCGCGTTCATCGGCATAGGCGTTCTGATGGGAACAAACACGCTCGATTTGCCGACCTTCATCGTCGAATGCAAAATAGACGTAATTCTGTTTCTCGTCGGAATGATGGTAACTGTCGGCGTTTTGAGAGACCTCGGCCTGTTCACATGGATTATCCAGAGCGTCATAAAAACACCAAAAATGACCGGCAGGCTATTCGTAATTATGCTCATTTTCCTTAGCGCGATAATGTCCTGCATTGTTGACGAAGTTACCTCGATTGTTTTTATGGCAACACTGGTCTTTCAGGTCTGCGATGCGCTGAAAATCTCGCCGATGCCGTTTTTGATAATTTCCGTTATGGCAACAAACGTCGGCTCAAGCGGAACTATGCTCGGAAATCCCGTCGGCATTGTAATCGGCCAGAACATCACTCCTCCGTTGAGCTTCGTTGACTTTGTCGTCTGGTCGTTCCCGATTATGATTATCACGCTGACCGTTACGATGTTTATTCTCCTGTGGTGGTATCGCAAAGAAATCGAGCATCTCTCCGAAAGGCTCTCCGAAAGACGCGAAATGGGTATGGGCCTCGGCCCATTGATAAACGTGCCTTATAAAACAGGACTTGCGATTCTTGTCGGTATGATTTCGTTTATCGGCCTGCATCACTGGCTCGAAATCAAGCTCGGCCTTGCGCCGAATACCGTACTCATTGTCGCTCCGCTGGTAATCGCGGGCGTTTTAATGGTCTTTCGGCAGGAACGCGCAAGGCACTATATCGAGGCCGATGTCGAATGGTGGACGCTTTTGTTCTTTATGATGCTGTTCGCCGTCGCCGGCTCACTCCAGCATACTCGCGTTACCGAAGAAATCGCCAACCATTTTCAAAACGCATTCGGCAGCAGACCCGCCCTGCTTATGCCGATAATTATTGCGCTTTCAGCCGCAGGTTCTGCCCTCGTTGACAATGTAGTTTATGTCGCCGCATTTGTTCCAGTCGTTGACAAACTCGGCCAAACGCCTTTGGTCTGGGCCTTGCTTCAGGGTGTCTGCCTCGGCGGAAATATCACGATGATTGGCTCGACCGCCAACATTGTCGCGCTCGGTATGGCTGAAAAGCGGTATCGCACTTCGATAAAATTCTTTGACTGGCTCAAGGTCGGCCTTGTAGTCGGCATAACTTCCTGCCTCGTTGCCTGGGGTTGTTTGATGATGACATCTAAATATATGCCCACTAAACAGCAAAGACTTCAAACCGCTCAATCGCACCTGAAACCAGCCGCTGTCCACGATTCAAATACTATTCGATGATTTTAGTTTTTCACGTTGTTATAATCCTGCCGGTAACGGCATCGTTTTCGATAATAAAATCTACGGCCTGCAAAACTTTTCCCACGTTTGCTATTGTGTCCGCAGGAAGATTAGCCGGTGGTCTTACATCGATTTTTTTCGGCCAATGAATTATGCCGGGCGAGACTGCATTTACTGTGATGTTTGACGCGAGTTCCTTGGCTAAAATTTTCGTCGCGTTTTCCAGAGCAGCCTTCGATGCCGAGTACACGACAAAGCCAGGCTGATATTTTTCGACAATCGCATCGGTGATATTTATTATTTTAGCTTTTCTCCTGCCGACAAGTTTGGCGAATTTTTGAATCATCGCAAAGCTTGCGGAGAAATTAACCGCGAAAGTTTTGGCGATATATACCTCCCTGATATCGCCGAACCGTTTTTTGTCAAAAACCGCCGCGGCGTTTATCAGCACTTCAGGCGCAGGTATGCCGGGTAAATCCTTAATTTTCCTAAAAATCTTTCCAACAAAGTAATGTTTTGCTAAATCCGCCTCCAGAAAGAACACCTTTTTGGTAATACTTAGAAGTTTTTTGTGAACTATCCACGTTTTTTCGACATTTTTGTGATAAATGCAGATGCAATTTGCGCCCTTAGCCGCCAAATGAAAGGCTATTTGCGATGTGAGTTTGCCGGTTATGCCGGTAATTATTACAGTTTTACCTTTAATGTCCATAAAGCCGGAGAATAGCAGAAATTTGCGAAAATTAAAACATTTTTTCTCTAAATTCCGCGGTGGCCGCTGTAGTTTATTATATCGCTGATTACGTTCCAGCCTGCAAACGCCCTGTCAACAAGCCCCATATTTTGGAGAACTTCATTGAGCGTATTCAATGCCGCTACTGATTCAAAATTTTCTTCGAGCTGATGTTTGGTTGTTTTCAGAGCTTCGATAAAATTGCCTCTGCTGCAATACAGCAGCGACGTTTTATAATGCAGTGTAAGCAGCTCGGCTGAAATTCTGTCGTTGGCATCGAGGTATTTCAACGCTTTGGTTTTCTCTTCCTTTTCGACATAGCAAATGACCAATCTGCTCATCGCTCTGTAATGGGTCGGGTTTTTCTTTATGATGTCCCTGAAACAACCGGCAGCATCGTCATAAAGTCCCGCTCTCATATAAAGCAGTCCCAGAGCGTATAACAGCGACTGGTTTTCGGGAGTCTTTTGGCATTGCTCCTTGAGATTTTCAAACATTATATTGTAAATGTTCAGACTTTCTTCGCCGTCTAATGTTTTTATTCCGCTTGCGACGCAAAATCGAAGTTTTGCCGCCTCGGCGAAAAGTATTCCGCTGTTCTGCTGAATCGTAGCTCCCAAAAGCAGCGTGCTGTAAGCGGCGGCGGTGTCCGACAATCTTTTCTGCGCTGATGCCAAACCATAATAAGCATCGACAATTTCATCATTGATAGCGGCGGCCTTATTAAATAACTCCGCGGCAACCGACAAATTTTCCTGCGACAGATGAATTGCGCCGAGCTTTACAAACCCCTGCAACAGGTTCGGCTGCAGTCTGACGGCCTTTTCGTATTGAACGACGGCCTCGGTAGTATCGCCCTGCTCGGACATAATATCGCCGAGCTGTAAATACAATTCGGCGGAGTTGGGCATTTGTTCAAGCAGACCGTTTATGTGTTCGACGGCCTGGGCATATCCGCCGTATTCGACCATTTCCTTTATTTTTTCTTCCTCCGGCGATGTGCAGAAATTGTCGGGATGAATCAGTATTGCGCTGTTAAAAGCGTCAAGCGCGGCCTGATTATTTCCGTTGAGCATAAACAAATGGCCTAAAAGTACGAGCGTCTCAATATCATCTGGATATTCGTGCCTGTGCTGATGATATTCCTTAATCGCTTTTTCGAGCTGGCCGTTTTTGAAATATATCGCGGCAAGTCGAAGTCGCGGAAGTTCGAGATAATTTTTGAATTTCAGGCAGTCCTGATAAAACTCGACAGCCTGTTCCTCGTGGCCGAGGCGTTCGTAACAATGACCAAGCGTATAAAGCGCTATTGTATTGTTTGGCTGTTTTAGATAAACGCTTTGCAGATTTTCCAGAGCGTCTGTCAGATTTGAATTTTCTAAGCATATCGCCGCGGCAGCCATTCTGCCGATGACGCAATTTGGTCTTTCGAGCAGATACTGATTTGTTTTTTCCTCCGCGATATCGAAACTCGCCAATGACACCAGATTGAGTATCTCATCAATCGGCTCAAAATCCGGATTGTTTTTGATTATAATGTCAATCCAATGCCAAACCAGGCCGGCGGTGTTGACGGCGATACCTCTGCCGAGAATCTCAAGAAGCTTAGACATAATTCTAAAAACCTTAAAATATAGTATAAAAACACAGAATTTCAGTGATTTTATCGACTATAAATGCGGCTGTCTTAATGGGATTAAGCCTCAAAATCGCAGTTTTTGCTTAAAAATCGCAAATTTTTACGAGTTTCATAACGACTTTAACGACTTTTGATTCGATAGCCTGGCCGCTCGGATGCCAACAAATTGCTATTGCAAAAGATTTGAATTGCGCTATAATACTGCGTTTTCCGTACCCCCGATGGGGAAAACCCTGAAATTTCGAGTAAAACGAGCAAAATCAGAGCAATTATATTAGGAGCATAATACGATGACAACTATAACCGAGCCGCAAGTGAACCTTTTCGAGGCACAGGCATTTACGCCTGATGATATTCAGCAAGTGGCGGACTACGTCAATTCTAGCGAACGAAACAAACTGGCCTTTGCTGAACAAATCGAACAGCAGCTTGCAGGCGGGTCCAAAAAATACCTCGGCATAGGGGCAGCTCTGGCGATAATCGGCAAATACGCCAAGGCAGTTGAAATGCTCAATAAGGCAGGCGACAGCAAGGAAAAATATCTCGAATTGGCTTATTGCCTTCGCAAGCTGGGCGAATATGACAAGGCGATTGAGGCGTTTGACAAGGCCGGCAAGGCCGGAGTCGATGCGCTGCAGGTCAACTGCGGCAAGGCTTCGGTTTATCGCGTGAAGAAAGATTACGAACAGGCCGCCAAAACGCTAAAGGCCTGTGAAAAATATCATAAAGTCAGCGCATTGTATCACTATACGCTGGCTCGGTATCAGCAGGATATTTGCGATTACGACGAGGCTATCGAAAATTATCAGGTGGCCGAAGATATCGACCCAACATATATAAAGGCGCTGTTCCACCTGGCGTTCGTTCTGGATATAAGGGGCGATGAAGAAGCGGCGATGGACTACTACAAGCAGTTGGCAAACGGAAAACCTGCTTATGTCAACGCCCTGCTCAATTTAGCGGTGCTTTATGAAGACGCGGGCGATTACAGCAAGGCGATAAACTGCGTTGCCAGAGTTCTTAAAACTCATCCGAATCACCAAAGAGCTCTTCTGTTCAAGAAAGACATCGAAAGCTCGCAAACGATGCTTTACGATGAGGAAATTGAAAAGTCCAAAGACCAGCGGAACAGGATTCTCGAAACGCCTATTTCCGATTTTGAACTTTCGGTAAGAAGCAGAAACTGCCTTAAGAAAATGAATATCAACACGCTGGGCGATTTGTTGAGAATTACCGAGACAGAGCTTTTGGCGTATAAGAACTTCGGCGAAACTTCGCTTAACGAAATCAGGCACATGCTCGAAACAAAAAATCTTCGGCTCGGAATGGGAGCCGACGGCAAACTGATTTCTCTTCCTCTTGGCGATGTCGAGGAGACTAAAACCGAGGTTGACCCTGACGTTCTGGACAGGCCTCTTGCAGAATTTGAAATGAGCGTAAGAGCGAGAAACGGCCTTGACAATATCGGCGTAAAAACCATCGGCGACATTGCCGCAAAGACGGAAGATGAACTGCTCGGCATAAAAAATTTCGGGGCAACGAGCTTAAGCGAAATCAAACAGATTCTCGAAAGTCTCGGACTGGGTTTTCGCAAACTTGATTAATATGAAAAGCGGCAATTCGGTTATTAGCTATTCGTCATCGGCTTGTCGCAAATATGCATGGTGCGTCTTTTACGCGCTGTCCGCTGTTATGTTTCTGGTTGGCTGCGATTCAAACGAACTCAACGGTCAGGTTGCGGTCAGACAAAGCCCCGACCCGTACATCGTAAGAGTTCTGTTAGACGACCATATCGCCGGAGCGGACTTTCACGTCGGCAGTCAATATAAAATCATCAATCCGCAATCGTTGGAGGTCTTTGATGTCGAAAAAACCAGCGGCAAAATCAATATATCCCCCGCCGACCAGGGCATCAAAATAGGCGAGCAGATTTTCGCCACGAGCCGATTACTCATACAGCCCCCCGATAATCTGCCGTTCTCAATCAACGGACAGGCATACCGAGGTAATCTTGAATTAATATCAGACGGCAACGGTCTGATGGCAATAAACAACGTTTCTATCGAAACCTATCTGGCAGGCGTTGTCGGCGCAGAAATGCCCAGCTACTGGGAAGACGAAGCGTTAAAAGCGCAGGCCATCGCGGCCAGAACATATTGCCTTTATATCAAAAACAGATTCGGCAAAAATCGCCTCTGGGACGTAAAAACCACACAGGCAAATCAGGTTTATCGCGGAATCTCCGCGGAAACCGTGCGAACGGTAAATGCCGTAAATAGCACGTTTGGAATGGTTTTATGCAGAGAGAGCGAATCAGGCGAATGTCAGGAGTTTCCCGCTTATTACTGTTCAATCTGCGGCGGACATACCGAAAATACCAAAAATGTATTCGGCGATTCGGCCGTCGCGATGCCCGGCGTGTCGTGTCAGTTTTGCAGAGAGATGACAAGGCCGAGTTTGTTTTATTGGCCGATGGCTAAGTTCAGCAAAAAAACCGTCAGCGACAGAATTCTCGACAGATACCCGCATTTGAGAGATTTGGAAAAAATCGAAAAAATACAAGTCGCCGACGAAAGCGTCTATGACAATAACGACTTCAAAAGAATCACCAGAGTAATGCTGACAGGCTCAAACGGCAAAACTTCATACCTGCGAGGCGAGGATATGCGGCTGGCAATCGACCCGACCGGTATGAAAATCCAAAGCACAAGCTGCACAATTATCAGTATGGAAAAGGAATTTTTGTTCGTGGCAGGTCGCGGCTTCGGACACGGCGCAGGCCTGTGCCAGTATGGTACGAGGGAGATGGCAAGACAGGGCAAAAACGCCCAGCAGATTTTGAGCTTCTACTTCCCCGCCAGCAGAGTAAAAATTCTTTATTAGCCCGCGCCGTTTTATGTCATTGCGAGGAGTCCCGCTTCGAAACAACGTGGCAATCCACTGTGTCATTCCTGCGACCTGTGGTGAGCGTAGTCGAACCAAAGCAGGAATCAACACATTTATTCCCCTCTGCGCAAAAAAGGTCATTTCGACGCGCAGCGAAGAATTATTTTTATGACAATGTTTCCAATTTTTATCGCGTGTTTAAAGGACATTACCAAATATCACCGAAGCTTTACCATAAAGAACACACGCCCATGGGATAATCATTATTTTCTACTCGCTGGAATTTGTGCGGCCAGATTACAGGAAAAGTTCTCATTTTCTTCGGATACTTATCCCTAACAGTCCGATGATTATTTCATTTGCAACAGCTTCAACTGATATTTTGGTCAGCTCCTTTTTAGGTTCAAGGATAATTCTCTGCACTATACCATGATTGTAATCGCTGAAATACGCTGTTTCATTTTCAGTCTGCAAGGCAGGAACAAGCCAGTCATCAAAATTTTTAGGATGCATCAGATTTACTATTTGTTTTGAGCCATCATGGTAGGTAACTGTAAACCTCGCGTTTTCTACCCAGCTCTGCATCGCATTAGTAACTCCAATAAAGAATAATGCCAGCTCATTGGCTTTCCCTTTTAAAGGGATATCAATGATAGTCGG
>MHXU01000152.1 GCA_001824555.1 Planctomycetes bacterium GWC2_45_44 | reverse complement strand
AACGTGCCTTCCGGGTGCCAGAATTCAATATATTTGTAGCCAATGCCGGCTATTTTTTCGATTCTTTTTTCAAAAGGCAGATTCGTAAAAAAACATTCTGCGCATACGCTTAATTTAGCCATACCGTAATCCTTTTTATCCAATGTAAACATTCAACACTTTATTTATCGCCGTCGAAATCTTATTACACTCCTCATCGCCGAAATTATAGTCTATATCAATAAGAATCGCCCTTGAAAGCAATTCAAGAGTTTTGGGACACATATCTTTTGTGTATTTCGGCAGCTCGTTTTTCGGCACTCCGCTCCACGGAAGTTTGTCGGCTGCAACTGACTTGTACTGGAGAATATGTTCCCAGTAATTATAGGTATGCCAATCTCTTACCTTGGAATCATAAATACCGCCGCACGGAACGCCTTCTGCTTTTAACGCAGGCAGAGCCTTTTGGGTTACATCAGCATCAGGCAGGAACATAACTAAGCATATTCCGGTATCGCCGGCCTCATCAGCCAGTCTTCTGAAAGACAAACCTTTGAATTTCTCGATAGCGTTCTTAATTTTGTGATTAGCCGACCTGTGTCCTGCAACGATAGCTTTTGCGCGTCTGATTTGAGCCAAAGCAACAGCGCCTTCCAGTTCGCTCATTCGATAGTTTTCGCCGCAGAACAAATCTTCATTTTCCTTTTCCGGGCCAAATCTGTCAGGTCTCCAGCAAGCTGCGCAATCGTGCCAGTTCAAGGCTCTCGTATAAAGCCTTTCATCGTTTGTGGTATAGAATCCGCCTTCTCCGCTTACGATAATTTTGTAATAGTCAAAGCTGAAGCACCCGATTTTGCCGATACTGCCGAGCATTTTGCCTTTGAATGAACCACCTGCGGCCTGGGCAACATCCTCGATTACCGGAATGCCGTGCTTATTGGCGACATCCATAATCGCATCCATCTGCGCCGGAGCGCCTCTCATATGAACCGGAACAATAGCCTTCGTTCTTTTGGTTATTGCCTTTTCAATCGCTTTCGCGTCCAAACAAAGCGTTTCGTCAACATCTACGATAACAGGTATCGCATTTGCGGCAACGACCGTCGCTGACGTAGCGAAAAACGTATAAGCGGGAACGATAACTTCATCGCCCATACCGATTCCAAGCGAACGATACGCCGATACTAACGCCGATGTGCAGGAATTAGCCGCCATACAGAACTTTGTGCCGATAAGCTCTTTCATTGCGCCTTCAGCGGCCAAAACCTTGCTCGGCCTGGGATTGTAGTACCGGAAAAGATGAGGCCCTTTAAGGTTTTTCTCACCTTCGATAATAGCTTTTATTTTAGATGTGTTTTCCGGCGACATCTGCCACAAGTCAAGCACTTCGAGAAGTTCATCTCTGCCGATTTTGGTCGGGAATGGTCCCAGTTTATCGACAGCCTTTGAACCGCCTTCAATCGCTAATTTTTGCCCAGCCATTTTTTGCTCCATTTTCAGAATCGTCTTTTTATACTTTTTAACGCTGTTTATCCTATATAACCACTGTTATTGTAGATAATAACACATCAAAACATCAGCGTCAAGAAAAAAACGGCGATTTTGGCAATTTGGACGGGTTGCCATAGATTTGAATGGATTATTTTGCAGCCAATAGTTATAATCAGACATCAAACATTCTTATGGATATTTTATGGACACAAAAAATCTCGGCAGCACCCTAAAAAAACTAAGAACGGAAAAAGGCATCGGCCTGCGCCAATTGAGCCGACAGGCCGACATCTCGCCGGCATCGCTGGTGGCCATAGAGAAAGGCACAAGCAGCCCGACCCTGGCAACGTTAGGGAAAATTCTAAGCGAACTCGGATATGATTTGGCGGATTTTTTTGTAATGTCTAAGAAAGTCGCGGACGCTCCTGTCTGCCTTCAAACAGAAATGTTGAGCCTTGCCGACAAAAACAGAACATATAAATATCTTCTGCCCAAAACGGCTAAAAGACGTTTTATACTCGTCCACGAAACCATCGCCCCAACCGAAAAACAGAGTGAATGGGAACAGCACGACTATGATTTGGCAGGGGCTATCCTTTCCGGCAGCCCAGCCGAACTGGAAATAATAAGTCAGGGAAAATGGAAACTCAAAGTCGGCGACGCTTTTTATATACCAGCTCATAAGCAGCACCGTTTAACAAATTTATCAAAAAGGCCTTTGACGCTGATAACAGTATCAGAAAGCCACAAGCCGAAGTGATGTAAGAATTGATATACTGAAGATACGGGCGTCAACTGTAACTATCTACCTACTGAATACTGGCTACTGATATTTTCCCGAATTGTTTACTCCTGAATAAAACTTACAAAAAACCAATCAAAACCCATCAAAATCCGTGAAAATCCGCCCAATCCGCGGTTAAAATCGTTAAAAATCATCAAAAAGTCGCAAAAACTTTCAATTTTTTGCAAAAAACTTGCAGACCTTTAATCTCCAGAAGTGTTTTTTTATCTGAAAACAAGGTTTTTCCTCAAAATATTCCTAAAAATTTTGCCATTTCTCGCAGCAGATTTTGCAAAACCATGCCCATTTTCAGCAGTGCATACAAATATGCGGGTTAATTAATGGGAGGGCTCGTAGCGGCGAAACATTATTTGCAACCTGAACTTTGGATAAGGAACACGTTTTCTGAGCAAATAATAAGGTTTATAAATGCTGGCATCATTGTTTTTAGCTCAAAATAGCTTGTTTTGAGCAAATTTGAGCAAAATCGAGGTTTTTTACTTTGCCACATTGCTCGATGTGCCTCGGTAATCCAAAAAACAAGGTCTTATCCAAAGTTCAGGTTTGCAAGTGACAGATGAACATTTCCAGATGGCAGCAGGGCGAGATGATGTGATGCAAAATCAGAGGCAGCATAATACTGCACAGGTTAGTGCCGCCGTGCAGCTATAAATAGGGGGAATTGCTAATTCCGAGACATGCTCTGGCATGTGAGAATCTGTGAGCCAAAGGTGATATTATAAATTATCTGGCCCGCCCACAAGGCTCCGAATAATGTTTTAATGGCGACTTTGGAAAGTGTACCATAATTTTAAATAATCAAGGACTATCAGCTTCATTTTATTGAAAATAGTATCCTGCCTGTATGCTGTTGTGTAATGGGACAAAGAAGGGGTGTTTGTTTTGTCAACATTTTGTCCTAAAAGGAGACTGTCAATCATTTGCAGCGTTTGCGCTGCTCCAATTACTTTCGTAGCGTTTAGTACCATATCTTTAAATAGAACAGGCGAACTGTCCCTTTCAAGACATGTCCATATATTTACTTTCGCGATGCCGTCAGAGAATAAATTTTTGATTTGGTCATGTCCGACCGAAGAAGTTCCATGCAGGACAAGTCGCGGCCCGGTTATACTGCTTATTTTTTTTGCTAAATTGCTATGATATTTCAACTCTGCGGCTGAAGCTCTGTGTTCGGTGCCGAGATTTGCGACTATATAGTCCACCGCAGTTTCTTCGAGATATCGCCTTGCTTTTTCTGGAGTAGTGAGTTCACTCTTGTCTTGCCCTGTAGCATCAACTATCTCATCACAAGCACCCTCAATAACAATTTTCCCACCATTTTTTTTAACAAAGTCTGCGGTTTTTCTGATGTTTTCTTCAAAAGGCAAAGTTGAAGCATCATACATAATCATAGAAAATTGATTCATATCCCATGCAAGAAGAGGTTCGTCGCTATCCCATTGCGTATGGTCGAGTAGTGTCATAACATTTAACTTTGAAAATGGCGAATCACCTGAAGTTAAAACATCAATGTCGGCCATAAAAAGTTTCAGCCCGATATCCCATTTTCTCGTATGTGTATAGTTAACGGATTGGCTCCTGTGACTGTATTGATTTGTGATTGCAATTGTTATTGGAATATCCTGGCAGTTGATTTGTTCACTGTATTCAAGAGCCGCCGAAAGGATTGCTTCAGTTGTTGTGAGATTTTCCGTGCAGAAAGTTGGGATAACCCATTTTTTATGAGCAGCCTTTGCATAAATATCAAGAACACTATTTCTTTCCAATACCAGCGGCATATTAGTTCTCCAAATTTAATTTAGCTGTTGAGGTAATGAAACATTGTAGCCCAGATAGTATTCCAGCGCTTCCTTAATTGGAGCAACTAATCGTTCTCCGGGCGTTATTCCGACGTGATGGCGATGACCATTTTTGCCAACAAACAAAAGCACATCCTGGAGTTTGTCTATTTTTGCTACTCCGCCACAGCCGAAAAAGTCATCTGGTATCTGGTCATTGGTGAATTCGCCCTGGCCAAGATAAAATTCGAGCTTGCCATTACGTGTTGTCATACTGGAGAATGCAAAAGGAAACGCTGCGATTCTGCCCTCATTGCATCCAAAGGAACAATTTGGTCCAACTTGCGGGTCGTGCTGCAGCATCGAGTGGTCCACTACTTTTCCTTTTTGTGTCATTAACGATTGTGCGGTTGAGCCGCAATGGAACAAAATACATTTATTCGGGTCATCGCCGTAATTATTGTTCCAGTCCAGACAGGCGGCTGCTTTGCCGCCGGCCCTATGAAGAGCGTACATAGTAATAGCATTGCCCATGTCAACTTCACATGCCACAGGCAGGCCGCGATCGTTCATCTCGCTAAGCAGAACGCATGGCGAGATATTTAACTGCCGTTGAAGTTCAATCCAGCATCTGAATCCCATTGCGTCAAGATTCCACTCATCAAAAAGCTGGTCGAGAATTACTCCAAGACGCACCAATTTGTCAAATGCTTTGTCCGGCACGCCAGTCCAATTTGTATAGTTCTTAAGTTGCTGTGTTTTATCTTTGTATTCAACAGAATTTTGTTTCAAGGCAATCATTCTTGCGAATACTTCCGTAAGGTCAATTACCTCCATTGTGATACCGTTCTGTTGAAGAGCCAGTTCATCTATTCGCACCGTTTTAAACGCTGTCGTTCGTGAACCAACTGCTCCGACCACTATATCTTTAAATCCGCCGACAACTTTGCACACACGGTCGAAATGTTCGATATTTTGCTCAAATTCTGTTGATTGCGGTGCAACAACATGTGGGCTTAATGCGGTAAACTTTATTCCGTATTGATAGAAAACATCCATTATGCTGAACTTGCCGCAGAAAGAGTCTCTTCGGTACTGCGGTGACATTTTGTCAAGGTCATCCGGATAGCCCTGAATCAATATCGGCACATTGGCTTTTCGTAATGCTTCAACAGCAGAACTCTCATCTCCAAAATTTGGAAGCGAAAGTATAACGCCGTCGAATTTTCCCTGGTTTTCTTTCAGGAAATTAGTGTATTTTTTGGCATCTTCCTTATATGATACTGCACCATATTTCGTCGCTGAAACATCCAGCATCAGTGTTTCGTGACCTAATTTTTTTAAAACAGAAGAGAATTCTTTCCTTGCCTGAAGGATAAGCTCTGGCGGAAAAAAACCTCTGTTTCCAAAGAAAAGAGCAAAAGTAGATTTCTTTTTAGTTTTCATAATAACCTTTCTATTTTAGTTTTTTAATCATTTCATTTAGTGGAGCAATGGTGTCATAAAGTTTGGAATAAATTTCGAACCGTTCTTTGTATTGCTCGACATTTTTTGCAGAGGGCTCATAAACACGAATGGGCTTGACCCATAACTTTGAATAGTCTGCAAGCGATGTAATCTCACCGCATGATTTACCAGCCAGCATAGCTGCACCGAGACAGCCCGCCTCAGTTACTGCCAGAGATGTAATTGGAACATTTAATATGTCTGTTTTAATTTGCATCCATGCTGAACTTTTAGCCCCACCTCCAAAAGCTCTGATGCTGGTTATATCAATGCCGGCTTTTTTCAACAGTTCAAGATTGAGTCTGATTTCATAAGTTAAGCCTTCAAGAATTGCTTTTATAACCTGTTCTTTGCTGGTATTAAGATTGAGGCCGATAATTGCTCCGGCAGGCGAAGGGTTAAAATATGGAGTACCTGTCGATGTAAAATGCGGCAAAACCATAATTGACGTTGGCTTATTGGGAATGTCCTTTAGCAGCAGGTCGTAAGAGTCTTTACCTGTTTTTTGAGCAAGTTGGATTTCATATTGTCCAAAATTGTTCCGATACCATCGCAGTAAATTGCCACCGGTCATATTAAACGCAACAGTTGTATAAAGATTTTCTACTATGTAGGGATATGTGGCAAGATTAGATGCCTGCATGCTCTTGTTTAATATGCATTCTTTAAAGGCCGGTGTAAGGCATTCTACGGTACCTATGCTGTATGCAGCTGTGCCCGGACCAATAACACCAACACCCAATGCTCCGCAGCTTTGATCGTGGCCGCCTGTTGCCACGGTTACATTTTTAGCCAGTCCCAATTCGTCAGCTATATTACTTTTAAGTTCTCCGACACAATATCCAGAGGGGGCAAGTTTGGGTAAAATAGTTTTATCTATTCCAATTGCATATAGTATTTCCTGACTCCAGCAGAGGTGGTTTATATCAAAGAGCATTGTACGGGCGGCAAGATTATAGCTGATTACACTTTGGCCGGTGAGTTCATAAGTAAGCAAGTCGCCAAAACAGAAAAATCGGCGGATATTGTCAAATAACTTTGGATAATTCTGTTTTATCCAAAGCAGCTTAAACAAGCTGAAAAGCGTGTGTGCCGAATGGCCGGTGATTTGGTATAATTTTTGAGAACCAAAAGAACGACAGAATTCCTCAACCTGTGCCTGGCTTCGTGTGTCGAAGGATACCATCGCATTGCAAAGATATTTATCATTTTTATCAAGTAATGTAAAAGCCTCACCCTGACTGGATATGCCGATTGCAGCTACGGGGTCGGTATTTTTTGTTTGACCACCTGCCTGGGCGATTACTTTTTTACAGGAAATCAGGATATTATGTGAATTCAGTTCAAACCAGCCCTGCTTAGGCGAAATTGTCTGGTATTCGCAATATGACTGGCTGAGGACCTGTCCAGTACGGTCAAATACCACTGCCTTACAGCCTGTTGTGCCTATATCAACACCGAGATAGGACATTTACTTTACTCCTAAACTTAAACAATACTGATTATAGCTGACTGGAACGCGGATAAACATAGCATTAACCGCAAAAAAACTGGACTTTTCTGCAATTATTGCTATAATGACTTACTATGAGCAGATCGGTACAATTTATTTTTGCAGAGGATGCCAACAAAATCTTCGATTGTTTTACGCGGATTTTCGGCATAAGGATAGTGTTCTTCTCTTATGATGGCAGGGAGCTTAATGCGGGTAGTAATTTACCGAGATGCCGATACTGTAATATGCTGCGGGAAAGTTTTGGTTTTGAGAAAAAGTGCCATACTTTAGACCGCAAACAGCAGATTTTGTCTGGAAAACGCGGAAAACTTGTTGCGTATGAGTGTCATGGAAATATGACGGAGGCAGTGCTGCCGGTTTATGTCGTTAAGAAGCTTATTGGTTATATAATGATTGGACAATTTCGTACATCAGATAGTTTTATTCGACCCATAGAGGCATCACATAAGAGCAGAAAAGATTTGAATTGCCTGCGAAAGGCTTATTTTGAAACTCCGTATTATTCTCAGCAAATGGTCGAAAATATCCTTAAGCTGTTTTCTTTGCTGGTGGAGTTGATAGTCAGTCGTCATCTTATAAATATCAAAAGCCAAACTTCAATCAGCAAGCTAATCGCATATATTGATGAACATCCAGAAGAAACTCTTAGCTTGGAAGAAGCTGCGAATTTGATTTTTACGAGTATTTCTACTGTCTCGCATCTTTTCAAGAAAGCTGCCGGGATGAGTTTTAAAAAGTATCAAATTACAAAAAAATTTCAAAAAGCCGAAGAGCTTCTGGTATCAGACTCTGAGAACAGTATTGCATCAGTATCAAAACAGGTTGGAATTAGCGACCCGTTCTATTTTTCACGTCTTTACAAAAAATATAGGGGGTATGCACCCAAACAGCATAAAAGAAATTACAGGTCTGATTAGTTTTTAATAGTATGGTTTTGAGAAAATTGGGCTTGCATAAACCTGCGTAATCGAGTACACTGAAAGCAACAAGAAAGTGTAAGTGTGTGTAAGCTTATATATTATTATAACAAATTGTTATTAAGGTAGTTATGGATTTTGCTGCAAAGTGGATTTGGTATAAACAAAAGTCCTATAAAGAATACAATCGGACTATTATTGCTCGAAAGTCGTTTAAATTAGGTGCGGTTTATCAGGCCAGTATCAAGATTACAGCGGACAGTTTTTATCGCTTATACATTAATGGAAAATGGGTAAATGATGGGCCGTGCAGAAGCTGGCCTGAACATTATCAGTACGATGAAATTGATGTAGCTCCTTATATCATATCTGGAAACAACGAAATAAAAGTAATAGCAAGGTATTACGGTACAGGTGATTTTCATTGTGTTCCACAGCAGGCAGGTCTTCTTGTGCAGCTGGAGATAAAACTTCATTCCGGCGAAATAAAAATAATTGTTTCTGATGACAGTTGGCAGGTTGCACCGGCTAAAGCGTGGTTATCCAATACACCCAAGATAAGCATTCAAATGGAACCTGCTGAGTATTATGATGCCCGACTGGAAGATACGGTTGGTTATAGCAAAGCGGAAGTTCTTTTTGATGTTTATGATGGGCAGTGGAAAGGGCTTACTTGCAGGGATGTTGCTCTTTTGGCCAGAAAGACCGTTTTATTTAAGTCGTTTTTAGGCGCGAAAATTGTTAAATGCCCGGGATTTAGCTACATTTTTTCGCCAGTGAGATTTTTTTATCCTGAGTTGATTGAAGCCAATAATCATACAAGTGTGGGATGCGGTTTGGCGACAATATTGACGATTGAGGAAGAATGCAGCATCACCATAGCTCAGGAAGGTTTTAAATTTGCAATTAATGGTGAAGTCCGCCCGGACGGGAAATATCATCTTGCAGCGGGCAGTTATATTGTTTCAGCTTTTGTTGGTAATGTTTTTGATCATGTCAAGGATCGTTCTATAACATTTCTGACGGATTCGTCATTAAAACTGGAAAATCCGATAGATGTAAAGTCTGGAAATCCATGGTGTTTGATTCCTTTTACAGAAGCGATTTTCCTCGAAGATGATATGGTGTTCTGGTGGTTTATCAGAGAAAATAAAGAATATAATCAAAGGTCAAAAAGCTATCTTGAACAGGTTGAACACTTTTTAAGTTCCATTAAGGATAAAAACAGTTTTACGAAGAATGCCGGCGAGGCGGTTAGATTACCACCTCCGGAGGATGTTTTTGCTGAGGATGGTTATTGGCAGTTTCGTCACAGAAAAGAAATTAGCAATGGCAACAGTTGTATAAGCAATTCGGAAGCGGTTATGCGCAGAAACGGTGAGGTAATTGTAAATCCCTGTGCTGACGGCGATATTGAATTGGTATATGATTTGGGGGAGCAGTGCTGCGGTTATTATGATTTTGAATTGGTTGCCGATGATGGTGTTGAGATTGATATATATGGAATTGAATATATAACACCGACAGGTGAGATACAACATACCGATGGCAATCGCAACGGAATGCGTTATATAACCCGCAAAGGTATTAACACTTTTACATCGCTGAAACGAAGGTCTGGCCGTTACATTTATATTACCCTGAGAAATCAAAAAACACCGGTACTGTTCCGAAAAATTCAGTTAATTGAGTCCACATACCCTGCACTATCGATTGGCAGTTTTTTATGCAACGATGAGAACTTAAATAAAATATGGGGAATTTCTGAACGGACATTAAAGCTATGTATGGAGGATGTGTTCACGGACTGTCCTCTTTATGAACAGACGCTCTGGGTGGGTGATGCCAGAAATGAGTCGTTGTTTGGCTATTATTTATTTGATGCCAGGGATATAGCGAAAAGATGCATCAATATCACAGCTCAGTCTCTTGAAAGATTTCCGATAGTTGGCTGTCAGGTTCCTTCGAGTTGGAAATGCCTCTTGCCCGCATGGAGTTCTCTGTGGGGTATTTCTGTATGGGAGTATTTTTTTTATACTGGTGATATTAAATTTCTGCGTAATATCTGGAAATCTGTGATTTCCAATCTTAAAGGCGCTCAGAGTTTCTTAGGCAAAGATGGACTTTTTGCCGCTCCTTTCTGGAATATGTTTGACTGGGCGAACATTGACCAGGAGCACAAAGTTGTTCTTCATAACAGTATGTTTCTTGTAGGAGCGATTAATGCGGCATTAAAATGTGCGGAGGCATTAGACGATAAGACACATATTTCATGGTTGAAAGAATTTCATACCAATCTCCGCAATGCGATTAACAGATATTGGAATCCACAGAAAAAAGCATATCCGGATAGTATATATGATGATGGCACTATAAGTGATTCAGCGTCTCAGCATACAGGTTTCCTGTCGGTGCTTTATGATATCGTAGAAAATAATAATCGTGTTCACGCATTGGGAAATATGCTGTATCCATCCGATGCTACTGTGAAAGTAGGCTCGCCATTTGCCAGTTTTTATCTGTATGAGGCGCTGGAGAAAATAGGCCAGGAGAATATAATAATTGAATCTATATATAAAAGTTATCTGCCTATGCTGGAGGTCGGAGCCACTACGGTGTGGGAGAGTTTTGCCACCGGCACAACCGGAAATGGGAAATTTCCGACTCGCAGCCATTGTCATGCGTGGTCATCAGCGCCGGTATATTTTTTAAGCAGAATAATTCTGGGCATTCGGCCAATAGAAGCGGGATGCAAAGCATTTGAAGTCAGTCCGATGCCTAATGGTCTTTCGTGGGCAAAAGGGGCTATTGCGACTATACATGGCCCAATTAGCGTTGAATGGTCGGTTGAGGGAGACAAAATGGATGTTGTTATAAACAAGCCAGCCTGTGTTAGAGTGGACTTCCGCAAAAATTCTTCGCTGGAAGGTATGAACGTAAATGTGAACGCAGACGCTTCAAAATGTAAAACAACGCATGAACTGGAATTTGATGTGGTTTAAACGGAGATTGTATATGAGTAGTTTCAGGAATAATATAAGAACAGTACAGTGTTTTTTTATTGGTATAGTTCTTGGCTTTGCGGCTCAGTCGGTAGCTGGAGATTTTCGGCTTACAGCAACGAATAATCCATCTGATTTGCTTATGCTTTGCTATGGAGAGAGCGAGCTTCATCTGCTTGATAAGATGGGACCTGTATTTGAACTTGAAGAAAATTCGATGTCGCCTGATAATTATAAATTGAAAATAATCAGCGAAAAAAATGAAAATGGAATCAGAAAGCTGAGATGTTTGGCGGAAGTAGAAGGCTTAAAAGCAGAATATGAAGTCTGGATTGAGCAAAAATCAGACAGTGAAGTAGTATTTACGATTTCAGGCCCAAGTAATGTATCAGAGTTTCGGATAGGCAATATAACCGGTACGGAACAGTCTTTTAAACAGTTTTTCACCGGCGAGAGAGAGACGGAAAGTTTTCCAGGGAATGACGGTATGTGTCCTGTTATCTATTGGCCGCAGGGAAATGTCTATATCCATATGGAATGGGATGCAGATTATGCAAACAGTGCCGGTTATAAGCACAGGCTTTTGCCAAAGAAGAATTATTTGGCAAAAAATCCTCCAATCGGAAGCGATTTTTCATATGCGGTTCTTTCAGATGGTTCCAGGCCGGCATTGAGAGAAAAATTTACCATTCGCTGCTCAAAAAATTTATGGGATGTTTATGGTAAGAAAAATAATCCCAGTGAATATCGGCAGGAACTTGCAGGTATGGTTTATTTTGATTCATGGTCTGAAAGTTTTACTTCAACCCTTAATGCTTTAAAATGGCTTAAAGAAACAACAAATGGGAAAGTAAAATTTTATACAATTATTCAAACATGGGCAGATTGGAAAAGCTGGGATGCTGCAAATCCAGACGCTTATCGCATTCCAGACCATAATCAGCCTGGTGAAATATATGGCAATAAAGATCAACTCATAGAAATAATGAAAGTGGCCAAGAGTATGGGCAGAGCAGGTCTGCGGTGTAATTATGTGCATATAGGCCCCGATTCGTGGTCAATAAAGGAAGGATTAGTTAAACACGCTCTGAATTCCACAGGGAAACAGGCATGGTTTACGGATTTTCACAGTGTCAGGGCGTTGGCAGAACGACAGGAAAACGATATTAAAAAAGATTTTGCTCCAACAACATCGTTTCATGATCAATGGGCAAGCGGAGGTTGCGGCTGGCCGGTAATAAATTATGATTCATCTGTAAAAGGAGCAGGGGCTCTTTCCGGCACGAGAGAAATTATTAAGGAAATTTGTAAATTCACAAAAGCGGTTCACAATGGCCCTTTAAGCAGTGAGTCGCTGATCGGCGATTTTTTAATCGGCGAGTATGTTGATACTGGCGACTATGGAATTTATGGGGCAGATGACAGATTTGATATTAGCCCGGAATATAAATTAAGGCGACTTCACGAGCAGACTGTGCTTTATGGTCTGGGTCTGGGATATCGTTTTTATTTTGGGCCATGGGAAAAAGATTGGGCGGAGGTTGATGGTGCAGGATATAATTATTACTTCAATGATGATGAAAAATTAGACAAATACAGAGCTTGTGAAATACTTTGGGGCAATGGTGGGTATCTGTTCTTCAGAGAGAGGATGAGGAAAGTTCATGCTCTTGAAGAATGTATGACAGTCGGTATTGCCCAGAAGTATTATGTATTGCAGCCTGTGGAATATGTTAAGTATGGCAAAGACGGAATCTGGAATACTTTTGATAAAGTTATCAGAGACTGTAATACAAGGGAAGAGTTATTTGAATGGCAACGGCAATTTCACGTTAAATTTAAGAATGGTTGCCATATATGGGTGAACCGTAGCGAAGAGCCTGTACAGGTGCGATACCTCACAAATAAAACTATTAAACTTCCGCAGGACGGTTGGCTCGTTTATACTGAAGATGGCAATATGATAGCCTATATGGCTCTTGTGATGGATTCTGTTGTTGCCGGCAATGAGGGCAGAGTGGTATATTGCGAAGATAAAAATCAAGGCGTTAAATATGTAAATCCAAGAAAACTGCTTGGTTATGAAGGTGTTAGCAAGCCTACAATATGGATAGAGGGTAAACATTTTTACACTCTTGATGACCCTGATGCAATGTTTAAGAACTGAAAATGAAGAGAGAGGATATACATATACGAGACCCTTTTGTCGTCCCTGTTCACAATGAAGGAATATACTATATGTATGGGACAACAGATAGAGACTGCTGGAATGCTCCTGGTGTTGGTTTTGATGTTTATAAAAGTACAAATCTTGAAGACTGGGGTGGGCCATATCCGGCATTTAGACCCTCCTCTGGTTTTAGGGCAGAAAAAAATTTCTGGGCACCGGAAGTGTACCGGTATAGCGGGAAATATTACATGGTTGCCAGCTTCTTTGCCAAAGGCAAAGGACGTGGTATTCAAAGTCTTGTCAGTCAATCACTATTAGGACCTTTTGTTCCGAATAGTAAAGACGTTCTTGCTCCTGAAGAATGGGAGTGTTTAGATGGGACACTTTACATTGAAGAGCAAACCCCATGGATGATATTTTGCCATGAGTGGGTTCAAATTGGTGACGGGACTATATGTGCTGTAAAGCTGAGCAATGACCTGAAAAGAGCGATATCTGAGCCGATAGAATTATTTAAAGCATCATTTGCCCCCTGGGTTGAGTTGCTGGTAATTGAAAATGTCGGTCTGGAAGGCTATGTTACTGATGGCCCGTTTTTGTATAGAGCATCTGATAATCAACTTCTGATGATTTGGTCGAGTTTTAGAAATCAGAAATATGCCTTAGGTGTTGCTCGCTCTGTAACAGGCAGCGTTACGGGGCCGTGGATGCATGATACTCAACCTTTATTTTCTGAAGACGGCGGACATGGAATGCTGTTTAAAACATTTGATGGACAATTGATGTTGAGTATTCACAAACCCAATAACTCTCCCAGTGAAAGACCTATGTTTTTAGCACTTAATGAGACGGATGGGAAACTCTGGCTGAAGTAATTTTTATATGAATTTGCCTAATTATCTAATTTACTCTGAATATATCTTTTGTGATATTTGTGTACAATATCTTATTGATAACAACACACAAAAGATAGGTATGGGGGCATTTCCTGTCTGCAAAAGAAACAAAATAGCAGAACACAGGCCGGATTTACTTGGATATGATTTTATACGGGTTCAACCTGAAAATCTGCACAAAATGTCTGCGTGGTCAATTGAACCGCTTGTACAGGTAAAATGCAAAGGTGATGACTATCCCTGCTGTTTTGCACAGGGGAGAACAATGAGGAATTCAGGCTCAACTGAAAAGTTGCGATTCAAATGTCAGGAAAAGTTTGATTTAGATGATAAAATACTGGTTATTACGACACTGGAAACAGATGCCGGCTGGGATTGTAAGCATTATCTGGAATGGTTTAAAGGTCAGCAATATTTAATTGTTCAGACAGAGTTCATCAATCATTCAGCAAGTGATATTTGTCTGGAAATGTTATCGAGTTTTACTCTGGGGCATATCACGCCGTTTGATTCGAAAGATGCTTCCGAACGGCTTAAGCTTCATCGATTCAGAAGTTTCTGGAGTAGTGAGGCCAGGAGAGAAAGCCTGTTTTTTGAGGAACTTAATCTCGAAAGGTCATGGCTTGGCATAAGTGCAGTTTCAGAGAGATTTGGGCAGATTGGGTCTATGCCTGTCAGGGGTTATTTTCCTTTTGCTGCAATTGAGGATTGTCAGGAATCGGTTTTTTGGGGCGTTATGCTCGCTTATAACGGCTCATGGCAGATGGAGGTTGAAAAAAAGCAGGATTTTGCCTGCATTAGTGGGGGGCTTGCCGATAGGGAGTTTGGGCATTGGACAAAACTACTGCGGCCTAATCAATCCCTTAAAACACCAAAAGCAATTTTGTCAGTTTCGGACAATTCGCTCGAAGATTTGTGCAGCAGACTTACTTCATATCAGGTGTTTGATATGAAAAATGAGCCGAAAACAGAAAACAGGTTGCCGGTTTTTTTCAATGACTGGTGTTCATTTTGGGGGGATGTTAGTCAGGAAAAGATACTTGCTATTTTAGACAAATTATCGTTGATGGGTATTGATTACTATATAATAGATGCCGGCTGGTATAAGACCAGAGATAACGATTGGGGAGCATCCCATGGCGACTGGGAATATTCACAGGAAAAATTCCCCAAAGGAATGAAATATATTGCAGACCACATAAAGAATAAGGGCATTAAACCCGGTATATGGTTTGAATTTGAGACGGTGGGTGAAAATTCAAAAGCTTTCGGATTGTATAAGAAAAATCTGCTGCATAGAGATGGTTTTGTCCTTAAATCCGGAAAACGCGCCTTCTGGGATTTTCGTGATGATTACGTCCATAAATATCTCAATGATAAAGTGATTGCCCTGTTA
>MHXU01000151.1 GCA_001824555.1 Planctomycetes bacterium GWC2_45_44 | reverse complement strand
CCCTTGGAACTTGGATATTGTCGAATGGAGTGTGCTGAAAGTCAAAAATTTTCTTACATTTTATACATTTAAAATGCTGATGGTTATCCAGATTACCATCGAACCGCTTCACGTCGCCGCTGCCCTCGACCACAAACGCCACCCCAATATTGCTCAAGGTGTTAAGCGTCCTGTTGACGGTATCAAGCGATACATTCGGCAAAACCGCCTTCACTTTTTCATAAACCTCATCAGCCGATGGATGACTGCTCGAAACCGCCAAAGTCTTATAGACCTCTATCCTTTGGGGAGTTATTTTCAACCCCTGTTCCTTGCATCGGCCGCAAAAGGCTTCAATTTTATTTTTTAAATTAGACAATTTTAATACCGCCGCCTTTTTTAAAACAATAACCCTTTATTTTGTAAGCAGTTATGTAATAAAGACTAAATAATAATAAATACTATATAAGAACAAATACTATTTGTCAACAGTATTTATAGATAGACAGTCAGTTTGTATGTCCGCCGGTTATCGGACTAAAGCGTTTGCGAGCCGTAGCGGGCTTGTCTTTCGTCGGAAAAACCAAGTTTTGGGTTAAATAGGGGCGTTTTTAAGTCGAAAAGCAGTATGGAGTTAAGCCCGAAGAATTTTTATGAACAATAGCAGAAGAAAAGACATATTTACAACCGGCCAGGTAGCCCATATTTGCAAGGTTGCTCCGCGTACCGTAACAAAATGGTTCGACACCGGCCAACTGCGGGGCTACCGCATCCCCGGCGGAAGGGACAGGAGAATCCCCGTTTCCGAACTTCTGCGTTTTATGAAAATCCACAACATTCCGACCGACGGCCTGGAGCTAGACAAAATCAGAATCCTGATAATCGACAGCGACTGGCAAATAGCCGAGACGCTGGCCGAGGCTTTGCGAAAAAATCCATCGTTCAATGTCGAGACCGCCAACAGCGGTTTTGATGCCGGCCTAATCGCCCAAAAACTCGAACCGCACGTTATTTTCATCAGCCTTTTAGCTTCTGACATTGATGCCGACCACATCTGCAAAAACGTGCGAAACAACCCCGACATCAGCACGACAAAAGTCGTTGCGCTCGCCGAGGGATTAAAACCAAACGAGACGCAGGCAATAATCGCAAAGGGCTATGACTTCTGCGTAACCAATCCGACCGATATTTCCGAAATCACAAAAATCATCAATCAGGCAATCGCAATTATTTAACAGAAGCTCCAATCTTCATTTTCAGCCTGAATTTCCAAATTAAAAATTCCCCTAAAAAAAATTGACATTAGCCGGTCTGGCGATACCATACCGCTATGGCGAAAATAATTTTATTGCTGGGGATGTTTTTGCTTGCCTCCGTTGCTGCCGCCGTTGCTGCCGCCGAGCAACCAACGGAATTCCTTTATAAAGAATTAAATGTTATCGGCGGCTACTCCCGCAACAACGGCCTTGTCGGCAAAAACCGATATATGCTCAAAAATTCCGCAGGCTTTGAATACTTCCGAAAATTTTCTGATCAGTACGGCGACCACCTCACATTAGATTTGCAGGTACGATATAGTTATGATTCGGCAGAAAACAGTAAAGAGGCGCACGCCGTTGAAATTCACAATGCCTGGCTTGAATACAAACTCGGACTGGGCGAATCACTCATAATCGGCCATTTCGACCCTGCGTTCGGGCTTGAGCCGGTGGTCGATACACATTCTTCGCTGCTGCAAACGCTGGCTATGCACTCTCTTGGCTATACAAAAGACTGGGGCGTCGGCTACAAAACGCTGCTCGGCGATTTTGATTTTCAAATCGCAGCGCAACTCGGCTCCGGTATGCCGCTGTATTATTATGACCACAGTTATATGCTGACTACTCGTATCGCTACGCCGATGCAGGATGGCCAGCAATTAGGATTATCGTTTGCTTACGGCCAGACACTGACATTTGAACAGGAGCGCACGATGCCCGCGCCGGATTTAATGAACGAATACAGCGAGCAGAAAAAATTAATCAGCCTTGATTATCAAACGCCGCTTGGACCATTTGGATTTAAGAGTGAAATCGCAGTCGGCGACAAGGAAGGCGACAGCGTCGGCGGAGCATTAGCGGAGGTTTCCTATACATTACCAGATAATCAAAATATCACTTTAAAGCTCCAAACAACCTATTGGTCGGACAATCTTAAAGATTCCCGGATGACCGACGGAACAATTGCGCCGGTTGTAGAGTATAAGATTAATAACGAGTGGTCTTTTCGTACCGGCTATTTTCACGACTTCAAGGCTATGGCGGAAAAAGACCGCGTAATTCTTTTGCAGTTGTACTATTACGGACTATAATTTTAAAAGGAGCAAAATATGAAAAACATAATGGCTCTTGCGGTAATCATAATTGCGGCAGCTAATGCTTTTGGCGCTATCGGCTGTTCGCTTAACGACCCGGACAGGGACATCAAAAGACTTTTCCCCAACGCGACAAATTATAAGACCGATTTCATTTCCATAAAAGACACCGGCGGCCAGCCGCTTGCGGACGAAATTCAGCAAAAGCTCGGCGACAAATTCGAACCTGTCTATGAAACTCTCGATGTGCCTTACGCCTTTTACACCGTACTCAAAAACGACAAACTGCTCGGCTACGTCCACGGCGTTAATCAAAAAGGCAGATTCGGCGGAATGCAGCTTATTATCACAACCGACCCAAACGGCGTTATTACCGATTTTTATTATCAGCGAATCAGTTCCCCTGAAGCCAAAAAATTCAGAGACCCTGCTTTTGCAAAACAATTCATCGGCCTTACGCTGGCTGACTTTTACAGGCACAAACCGCAGGCTGAAATAAAAGACCCGACCGAAAAAAGCAATCCCGATTTCAAGGCCACAATCAGAGGCATCTTCAAAAATCTGATACTTATGGACGAATTTAAAATGAATAAAAAATTCGATAGCGTATATATCGAAACTAAAAAACAAAATGATTCCAACGAGGTAAATAAAAATGAAAACAAAGATTCTAACACAAATTAGTCTGGCGGTTATTCTGACGGCATTGACATTTGCATTTATAAGCTGCAAAGGCAAGCCTGCCTCTTTTGGCGAACCTATCAGCGATAAAACAATCACGCCAATCAGGTCTATCGCAACCGCCCCGGCTGATTACAACGACAAGAACATTACCGTTGAAGGCAAAATTATTCTCGAATGTCCGGCCGGCGGCTGGTTTGATTTACAGCAGGATGCCGCCATATTACACGTTGATTTACATCCGACTGGTTTTGCGATACCGCAGAAAGTAGGCAGCGTTGTAACGGCGCAGGGGACGCTCAAAGTTAAAGATAACTATCCCACACTGGTTGGAACTGGAGTCGAAATAAAATGAACACAATCACCATTTCACTAAAAAATCTCAAACGCAAGAAAATCCGCTCTGCTCTGACAATCGGCGGAGTTGCCGTAGCCGTAGCGGTTCTTGTGAGCCTGCTTGGCTTCGACAAAGGATACCAAAAATCGCTCACGGACAATATCGACAAAATGGGCTATCAGCTTCTTGTAACTGCAAAAGGCTGCCCTTATGAGGCCGCCACGATGATGCTGAAAGGCGGAGGCGGACTGCGGTATATGGAACAGAAAGTTTATGACAATATAAGAACTGATGTTCGCGTTGACAAAATATCGCCGCAGTTAGTCGCAACCGCATTCGACCCAGATTTACAAAAAGGTCAGGGCGGCTACACGCTCTATATGGGCATTAACGATGACTATCTCAAATTAAAACCCTGGGCAAAATTCAAATCCGGAAAATGGTTTTCCGGCGGCGATGTCAACGAAGTGATTATAGGTTTCGAAGCTGCGGAATTTGAAACCAGGTCGGTCGGCGATGAAGTTTTTATTCCCGGCATTGGCCAGATTCTAAAAGTCGTCGGCATATTCGAACGTACAGGCACACAGGATGACGGTATGATGTTTATCCCGCTGGCATCGGCGCAGAGAATTTTTTCGCTGCCTGGCAAACTCACCGGAATAGGCGTAAAGCTAAAGGATATACATCAAATCACAAAATTCGAGGAAGACCTTTACAGCGTCCCGGAAATTCAGATTATCAGTATGGCGCAGGTGCGAGGCACTATCCTGAATCTCGTTTCATCGGCCAAAGTTCTTGCAAACGCGGTTGCCTTCATCGCGATTTTTATCGCCGCTATCGGCGTAATGAATACGATACTAATGTCCGTCTTTGAGCGAACGCAGGAAATTGGAATTTCAAAAGCGATGGGAGCTTCTCGATTAGATGTGTTTAAATTCATCTGGTCAGAGACAATTTTAATTTGTACGCTCGGTGGAACAATCGGGTGCGTTCTTGCGATTGCAGGCTCGGGATTCGTCGAATTTATAATCAAAAAAATACTGCCTTATGCGCCGACAGGAAAACTTGTGAGTATTGAGCCTAAACTTTTGATTTCAGCCTTAATAGGAGCAGTCATTCTCGGTATGGTAAGTGGAATTTATCCCGCCTGGCGCGCAAGCTCAATGAAGCCTGTTCAGGCTATTCGTTCTGCGGAGTGAAAATATGAGTACCGTAGTTATTAAAACTGAAAAACTTACGAAATTATATAAACTATCTGCCGAAATCGTCAGAGCTGTCGATGGCGTTGACCTTGAGATAATGGCAGGAGAATTTGTCGCGATAATGGGCCCCAGCGGCTCCGGCAAAACCACGCTATTGGATATGCTCGGCTGTCTCGATGCCATTACTAGCGGCAAACTTGAAATTATGGGGCAGGATGTTTCGCAAATATCCGAGAGCGGCCTGGTCAATATCCGCAGAGGAAAAATTGGCTTTGTGTTTCAGGATTTTTCGCTGCTGCCGACACTCACCGCTTTGGAGAACGTCCAGCTTGCGCCGTTTTTCGCCCGGCAAAAAGATTCTTCCGCTACCGCCAAACGGCTGCTCGAAATGGTCGGCCTTTCCGAACGCGCAAAACATTTGCCGCGTCAGCTTAGTGGCGGGGAGAAACAGCGTGTCGCCATTGCCCGCGCACTCGCCGTAAATCCGCAATTTTTGATTGCCGATGAGCCGACCGGCCATTTGGATTCAAAAAATTCACAGGCCATCTTCGAGCTTTTGAAAGAGCTTAATTCCAAACAAGGCCTTACCGTAATTTTAGCTACGCACGATTTGGGCCTCGGCAAACAGTGCAAACGCATCATTTCACTTCGCGATGGTAAAATACAGAATTAGACGGTAAAATAGTCTCGGCCTTAAAGGCCGAATCCTTAATTTTTATTTTTAATCTTTGATTTTTTATTTTGTTTTATATGGGAGTTCCTAATGGAATACGCGGTAGGCAAAGCCGGAAGAATCATAGCCGCAAGGCTGTTCGAGGGTGAGTCGCTTTACGAATCCATCGAATCAATCGCTGAAAAAGAAGACATAAAGGCCGCCGCGGTTTTAATCACAGGCGGAATAAGAAAGGCATCGGTCGTTGTCGGCCCGAAAACCGAAACGCCAAAAATCGTAGCTGAATTCCACCCCTTCACTGGCCCCGGCGAAGCATTTGGCGTTGGCACTTTATATTGCGATGAGGATAACAAGCCAAAACTGCACCTGCACGCAGGCCTCGGCAAACTCAACGAATCGCCGATGGTCGGCTGCCCTCGCGGCGGGGCGAGTGTCTTTTTAATCCTCGAAATAACAATCATCGAAATTCTCGGCATCGACGCGAAAAGAATTACCGACCCCCAAACAGGGTTCAAACTCCTGCAAATAAAAAAAATAATCACAGAGAAAAAATAATATCGTAGTCCACGCCGAAGTTTTGTAGGGTGGGCTTTAGCCCACGCGGTTAAAAACTCCATCGGCGCAGCCGATTCCACGGTTTTTCACTATTCACTTTTAGTTTTTCACTTCTTTTCTTTGATTCTATCCGCCCGCGCCAATAACAGGCCCGATATTTTCAAGTTCTTTGCGAATTTCTTCGCTTCTTGAGCCGTGTTTCTTCTCTGCTTTTTCGAGCATAGCCGAAGGCTGACGCGCCTTGTCGAGCATTTCTTCCAGAGTTATCTTGTCCGAATCGTAAAGTTCCCAGAGGTGGTCATCGAGAAGCTGCATACCGAGTTTTTTGCCGGTCTGAATACTCGATTCAATCCTATACGTTTTATTTTCGCGGATAAGGTTTGCGATGGCAGGCGTTACAACCATAAATTCATAAGCCGCGACCCTGCCCTTGCCCTTTTTGAGCGGACAAAGAGCCTGACTCAAAACAGCTATAAGATTTGTACTCAACTGAACCCTTATCTGCTCCTGCTGCGCGATTGGGAAAGCATCGACAATACGCGTAATCGTACCCTGACAACCGGTCGTGTGAACCGTGCTGAAAACAAGGTGGCCTGTTTCCGCGGCACGAATGGCGTTTTCCATCGTTTCAAGGTCTCGCAATTCGCCGACGAGAATAACGTCCGGGTCCTGCCTCAAAGCCCTTCTCAACGCCTCGGCAAACGTCGGCACATCAAGGCCGACTTCTCGCTGGTTGATGATGGATTTTTTGTGCATATGGTAGTATTCGATAGGCTCTTCGACCGTGATAATGTGCCTGTCGAGAATTTCGTTGATATAGTTAATCATACTGGCAAGCGTAGTGGTTTTGCCGCTGCCCGTCGGGCCTGTTACAAGGAACAGCCCTCTCGGCCTTCTGCAAAGTGCGGCGCATATCTTGGGCAGACCGATTTTCTCAAAGCTCATAAGCTCATTCGGAATAAGCCTCAAAACCATCGTTACGTTGCCCTTTTGGCGAAAGATAGCTGTTCTGAATCTTCCCTTGTCGCCGAAAGCGAAACCAAAGTCCGTTCCGCCGTGTTCCTGAAGTTCCTGCTGATTTTTTTCAGGCGTGATACTCTTCATCAGAGCGACAGTATCCTCCGGCTCAAGCACCTTGGTCTCCAAAGACCTCAATCTGCCGTGCATTCTCAATATCGGCGGCCTGCCGACCGTGATGTGCAGGTCGGAACCGCCCATTTTTATACAAGCGTCCAGCAATCTGTCTATATGTACCGTTGACATTTGTTTAAATTCCTAAAATATAGTTATTGACTATTAGTTTGCTCTGTAAAAAATTTCAACGTCAGCATTTAAAAATATAAAAGATAAAAAATAAAAATGAAAAAATACAAATAAAAAATCAAAAATTAAGCGGCCTCTGTATTGCTATACGGCCGTATCAAATACGGCTCTGCCCATTTTTTATTTTTGCTTTGTATTTTTGATATTTTATCTTTTATTTTTAATTTTTTGTAATACCCGGTTGGCATATTACTTACTGACAACTAATCTAACACCAGGCCTTCCGCCTGCGAATGTTTGGAAATTTCTTCTGCCGTTGTAACGCCTTTAAAGACCTTATCTCTGCCGTCCATAAGCAGAGTCCTCATTCCGCTTGCCTTGGCCGCTTTGCGAAGCTCCGTAGCCGAAGCACGCGCAAACGCAAGTTCTCGCAGTTCGTTATTCATTTCCAGAATTTCAAAAATACCGCATCGGCCTTTATAGCCGGTGTTGTTGCATTTATTGCAGCCTTTTCCTTTGCTTAGCGGATTATTTCTTATATCATCGGGCTTGATATTCAGCAGACGCAAATAATGCGGGTCGGGGTGGTCATCTATTACTTTGCAGTTTGAACAAATCTTTCGGACAAGTCTTTGTGCCATAATCGCCTGAATAGAGCTTGCCACAAGGAACGGCTTTACACCCATATCGATAAGACGCGTAATCGCGCTTGACGCGTCGTTCGTGTGAAGCGTACTGAAAACTAAGTGACCTGTCAGCGCAGCCTGAATCGCGATATCGGCCACCTCCGCGTCTCGAATTTCGCCGACGAGTATTATGTTCGGAGCCTGACGCAGCATAGACCGCAAAATTTTCGCGAACGTAAGTTCAATTTCTTCTCTAATCTGGCATTGATTTATGCCGGCGACGTTATATTCTACAGGGTCCTCGGCAGTGATGATTTTCTTGTCGGGACGATTAAGCTCTTTAAGAGCCGAATAAAGCGTCGTGCTTTTACCGCTGCCCGTCGGGCCTGTTACAAGGAATATGCCGTTCGGCCTTTTGATGATTTTCATAAACCGCGCATAATCTTCATCGCCCAGACCGAGAGCCTGAATACCGATATTGATTGACTCCGGCGACAAAATACGAAGAACCACGCTTTCGCCATGATAGCCCGGCAGTGCCGAGACACGAAAATCGATTTTCTTGCCGGCGATTTCACGCTGAATTCTGCCGTCCTGCGGAAGACGCTTTTCGGAAATATCCATACCCGAAAGAATTTTCAATCGAGCCATTACCGATGGCTGCATACTTTTTGGTACAATGTCTCTTTCTGCGCAAACGCCGTCAACACGATACCGAACCCTGACGCGGTCAGCCATAGGTTCAAAGTGAATATCGCTCGCCCTCATATGATAGGCTTCGTCAATAATCAAATTCACTAATCTGATAACAGGGCCGTCGTCTTTTTCGCCGGCCTCTTCAGCCTTGCGAATCGCCTCTTCAATGCTATCGCCCTCGACTTTCAGCTCCGCCGCCGTCTGGTCGATACTGTTGCGAACGCCGTCGTCAACTTTCCGGTCGATGAACGCGCGGATTTTTGTCGGAGCAGCTATGCAGGTATCGATTTCGCTGTTGAGCCGGAACCGCAAAATGTCAAGCATATCCAGGTCGAGCGGGTCGCTGATTATCAGCTTGAGCCTGCCGTTTTCGCTGCTTAGCGGTATAACGCCGTATTTGGTAACGACTTCGCGCGGAATAAGATTCAGAATGTTTTGCGGAATGGATTGCTTATCGAGGTCAATGTAGTCCAGACCGAATTGATGAGCGATTGCCTTGCTCACATTGTCTTCGGTTACAAGACCAAGCTCGACAAGCGTTTCGCCGAGCCGTTTGCCATTCTTCTGCAACGCTTTTATAGCGTCAACAAGAGCCTGTTTTTCAACCAGACCGCTTTTGTAGAGAATTTCACCTAATTTTCTACGACTTTTCGACATAATACCTTTCAATTGGCGGCAATCAGCCCCCTAATTTGTTTAGGGAGCTATTATAGCAATATCGGCCAGTTTGGTCAAACACCCAACCTTAATCTAAGTAAATTAAGGGCGTTTTGGTAAGTTCTTTGGCGTATAAAATCCCGGTCTCTTGGTCCGAATAAAAATTTTTCAGCCTCAACACCTTTTTCCGACGCTATTGCGATATATACCAATCCTATCGGCTTTTGTTCACTCCCGCCTGTCGGGCCTGCTATTCCGGTAACGGCAGCAGCGAAATCGGCTCCCGATTTTTCTCTTGCTCCCGCCGCCATCGCCGTGGCGACTTCGGAGCTGACCGCTCCAAATTGCTCTATAAGTTCTTTTTTTACACCAAGTTGTGATATTTTGGCCTCGTTGCTGTAAGTAATCCAGCCGCATTTAAAATATCCGCTGCTGCCGGGGATATCGGTGATTTGCTTGGCGATTAGGCCGCCTGTGCAGGATTCAGCGGTGGCAAGGGTCTTTTTGTGCTGTAAAAGTTTTTTGCCGACGACCTCCGCCAGACTTTCGCCGTCAAAACTGTAAATGAACTCGCCCAAAAGAGCTGAAAGTTTGGCCGCATCGTCATTTACGAGTTTTTCAGCGGCGTTTTTTGTATCTGCAGTGGCGATAATGTGGAGAGTGATAATTCCGCAGTCAACGGTGCAGTTTATTAACGGATTTCTGCCTCTTTCCATCATATTTCCGATTTTTTCGGCTATATTTGATTCGCTGGCGCCAATAATTTTCAATTTTTTAACAAAAACTTGCGCGTTTTTCGCGAAATTTTCGATTTTTTTTAGGATTGTTTCGTCAAACATCCGCTTCATTTCGCTCGGAACGCCAGGCATTGAAGCGATTATCTTATCGCGGTCGCTGTAAAATATGCCCGGAGCAGTGCCGAGCGGGTTGTTTATAACTTCCGTGCCGGCAGGCAGATAGGCCTGAATTTTATTCTTCTCGACCATCGGGCGATTGATTCGAGCGAAGAATTTTCGCATTTCTTCTTCGATTTGTGGGTGGTGAACAAGCTCGACATTCAAAAATTCCGCAATCGCATTTCTCGTAATATCATCATCCGTCGGCCCCAGCCCGCCGGTTATTAAAATGATGCCCGCCTTTTGCGATGCGTATTCGATTGCGGCTTTTATTTCTGAAATCTCATCGGTTATACAGCAGCTATAAATCACTTGTACAGAGGCAGTTAAGAGCCGCTGTTGAAGCCAGTTTGAATTGGTGTCGAGGGTATGGCCATTTAGAAGTTCGTTGCCGACACTTATTATCGCTGCGTTATTTTTCATAGCAGAAGATTATAGCCTGTAAGGCACAAAGGCACGAAGAAAAAAAATAGGGTATAGGGGTGAGGGTGGAGGGAGTAAAAAAAAGCAGTCGGTCTGGCGTAGAAGGAACGCCACTTATAATAATTGATGAGATTGATAAATATATTGCCAGCTCAAAACATTCCTTATCTCAAGCCGTGTCAATAAATTTATTTTTTAATGATTTCGACTCTCAGAAAGTATTCTCGTTAGAGCAAAAGACTACAAAGAAAAATGTAGGGCATTCTAAGGTTAAGATTACTAAATCAGTGTTTTCAGCAATGTTTTGATGATTATCAATCTAATTATTATGGAATAATCTTTGGAACAGGCAATCTTCGTGGATTGGAGAAATTTCTAAATGTTTGTTGGAATAAAGATGGTATTTCTGGTGAAGCTAACTATGATATAGATGATGATTTATACAAATTTACGCTGGAATATTCTGTTGCGTTTGATAGTCTCTGTTCCTGATATTGACTTGCAAAATAAAATTTAATTGAAAGGGGAAAAATTATGATTAGCGAGAAAATGGTTAAAGCGATAAACGACCAGATAAACGCTGAAATGTATTCTGCATATCTATATCTGGCAATGAAGGCGTATTTTGAGTCGCAGAATCTTCTCGGCTTTGCCAACTGGATGGATGTGCAGACAAAGGAAGAAATGGTTCACGCGATGAAATTTTACGGTTTCATCAACGCCCGTAACGGCAGAGTGCAGCTCGGCGCGATTGAAAAGCCGCCATTTGAGTGGGCCTCGCCGCTGGCGGTATTTGAGGCTGTTTATAAGCACGAGCAAATCGTAACCGACCTGATAAACAAATTAGTTGACCTTGCTCAAGGCGAAAAAGACCACGCCACTGTCAGCTTCTTGAAGTGGTTTGTCGATGAGCAGGTCGAAGAAGAATCGAACGATGTCGCGGTAATTCAAAAATTAAAACTTGTACAAAACGCGCCGGGCGGTATGTTTATGCTGGATAACGAGCTTGCACAGCGGGTGTTCACTCCGCCGGCAGTTCCGGTACAATAACTTTTTCGGAGAAATATTATGGGTGTTAGTTTTACGGCTTTTGAAATCTTTGAAATAGCTGAACAAATCGAACGAAACGGCGCGAAATTCTACCGCAAAGCGGCGGAAAAAACCGCCGACAAGTCAATGCGGCATTTCTTCAGCCAGTTGGCCGAGATGGAGGACAATCACGAAAAAGTATTTGCGGAAATGAGAAAACTCCTTTCCGACGATGCCAGAGATACTATGGTTTTTGACCCGGACAATGAAATGGTCTATTATTTAAAGGCTATGGCGACAAGCGCGGGATGGGAGGGAAAGGTATCGCCAAGACTTGAACTGACAGGTTTGGAAACGCCCAAACAGATATTAGCCATTGCAATCGGGGCGGAAAAATCCTCAATAGACTACTATCTGGGTCTTAAGACTTTTGTCCCGTCCCAGGCAGGCAAAGACAAAGTCGAACAAATAATAAAAGAAGAAATGAAGCATGTGATAATGCTGCAAAAACATCTTGAGCAAATGAGCTGACAGCCGACCGGCGGCAGCGGCGCGAATTTGTATATTTTATTGGAGCAATGTGAAATATGAAAAAGTATAAATGTCTTATGTGCGGATATATTTATGACCCTGCAAAAGGCGACCCGGACAACGGAGTCAAGCCCGGCACTGCTTTTGAAAACATACCCGATACATGGGTCTGTCCGGAATGCGGAGCAGGCAAAGATGAGTTCGAGCTGTATAACGGATAAGAATGAAATCGATTTGTCCGACAGTTGCTGACGAAGGGGTTTTATGTGTTGAAACGCCTGCACCGGCCTGCGGTGTCGTCGTATTCGGCGCATCGGGCGATTTGGCGCAGAGAAAACTCCTGCCCGCGCTGGCAAGTCTCTTTGACAGAGGACTGCTGAACGAGGATTTTTTCTGTCTCGGCTGCGGCAGAAAAGAATTGAGCGACGACGATTTCAGAAAGACTGTCGCCGCAAATTCGCAGAGTCCGGAATTTCTCAACAGGTTTTACTACGCCAGCGGGGATTATAATGATTCTAAATTTTATTCCGATATTAAACAGCGAATATCCGATATCAACAAAAAAAATAATTCAAACGCTGGAGTAATTTTCTATCTTTCGCTTCCGCCTTTTTTGTATCCCGACGTAATAGAAAATCTCGGCAAATCCGGCCTGAACAAATCGCAGACAGGCGGTTTTGTACGGATTGTCGTGGAAAAGCCATTTGGACGCGATTTACAAACAGCATTGGAACTTAACGATTGTCTGGGCAAATGGTTCGCGGAGGAGCAGATTTACAGAATCGACCATTATCTCGGCAAGGAAACGGTGCAGAATATTCTGATGTTCCGTTTTGCCAATTCGATATTCGAGCCGCTCTGGAATCGCAATTATATCGACCACATTCAAATTACGATTGCTGAATCGCTCGGCGTTGAAGGCAGGGGAAGTTATTACGATAAAAGCGGAGCGATTCGCGATATGTTCCAGAATCATCTTTTGAGTATGCTTTCTTTGGTTGCGATGGAGCCGCCGGCTTCATTTGAGGCCGAGCGGATTCGCGATGAAAAGGTGCAGCTTCTTCGCAGCATCAGGCCGCCGGTGTTCGAGCCGTGGAATGAGGATATAGTGTTCGGCCAGTATTCCGCCGGTGAAATTACAGGCAAAAAAGTCTGTGGCTATCAGCAGGAAAAAGACGTTGCTCCTCAATCGAAAACCGAAACTTACGCCGCGGCGAGATTGTTCATTGATAACTGGCGATGGCGCGATGTTCCTTTTTATTTGCGCACAGGCAAAAGGCTGCCTCGGCGAGTTACCGAGATTGCGATAGTTTTCAAAAAGCCGCCGCATACGATATTCGCTTCGGCGGGAATTCAGGATTTGCCCGCCAATGTTTTGGTGCTGAAGATTCAGCCGGATGAGGGTATCGGTCTTTTCTTCGAGGCCAAGCGTCCCGGCTCGAAATTATGTATGGGTTTGGTTGCGATGGAGCCGCCGGCTTCATTTGAGGCCGAGCGGATTCGCGATGAAAAGGTGCAGCTTCTTCGCAGCATCAGGCCGCCGGTGTTCGAGCCGTGGAATGAGGATATAGTGTTCGGCCAGTATTCCGCCGGTGAAATTACAGGCAAAAAAGTCTGTGGCTATCAGCAGGAAAAAGACGTTGCTCCTCAATCGAAAACCGAAACTTACGCCGCGGCGAGATTGTTCATTGATAACTGGCGATGGCGCGATGTTCCTTTTTATTTGCGCACAGGCAAAAGGCTGCCTCGGCGAGTTACCGAGATTGCGATAGTTTTCAAAAAGCCGCCGCATACGATATTCGCTTCGGCGGGAATTCAGGATTTGCCCGCCAATGTTTTGGTGCTGAAGATTCAGCCGGATGAGGGTATCGGTCTTTTCTTCGAGGCCAAGCGTCCCGGCTCGAAATTATGTATGGGTACTCTTGCGATGGATTTTAATTACGCCGATGTTTTTGCCGCCGA
>MHXU01000150.1 GCA_001824555.1 Planctomycetes bacterium GWC2_45_44 | reverse complement strand
GTTTTGTCGATAACGGCGCTGATACGAAAACCAGCGCTAAAATCGCAGCAAAGGAGAATCAAATGCAGACAGTACCACAAAGTTCAGCAGAAGTTACTAAACCCCAAGTCCAAAAAGCAACCGAGCCGACAAAGGTAGAGGCCATCGCACCGACTCCGCCGATACCTGCGACTCCAGAAACCATCAATGCCTCGGCAGCAGCGCCTGTCATCGCTGACCCTGTTGCCCAGATGCGTCAGAAGATTGCTGCTGAGACCAAACGTATCTCGGCCATTCAGGAAACCTGCGCTGGCAAATTCCCGGACATAGAGGCCAAGGCAATCGAAGATGGCTGGGATAAAGAGCGAACGGAGCTGGAAGTTCTTCGAACATCAAGACCCAAAGCGCCTGCCATTCATGAACATGCAAGCCAGACAACACCAACCGTTCTTGAGGCATCGGCAATGATCACAGCCGGAATAACAGCAAAGCGGCTTGCTGCCATGTACGATGACAAGATTTTAACCGCTGCAGATAAAATGCGCGGGATGGGTATCCAGGAATTCTGCGAGCGGGCTGTAGGAAAACAGCTGCCGCGTTTTCGCAGCGATGCTACCGGATGGCTACAGGCTGCGTTCAGTACCATCTCGCTGCCGGGGATATTGTCCAACATCGCCAATAAAATGCTCCTTGAGGGTTATAACTATATCGAGGATGCATGGCGGCAGATTTGCAAGGTAGCATCGGTCAACGATTTCAAGCAGCATACCCGCTATCGCATGACCGGCAACTTGAAATTCGAGGCTATTGGCCCTGATGGTGAGATAAAGCATGGCTCTATAGGTGAGCAGGCATTCTCGCAAAAGGCCGATACCCACGGCATTATGTTCGCTCTTACCCGTCAGATGATCATAAACGATGATATGGGTGCATTCACAGATCTGCCCCGTCAAATCGGTATGGGCGCTGCCGAGGCAATAGCCGAGGCTGTATGGTCATTACTCTTATCGAATCCCGGCACGTTCTTCAGTACCAATAATAAGAATTATCTGGCCGGTGCAGAAACAGTATTAAGCGTCGATGGTCTTACGCTTGCTGAGCTGCTGTTTTTGGATCAGACCAAGCCGAACAAACGGCCTTTAGGTATCGCGCCAAGTATTTTGCTGGTACCCAACGCATTGAAGGTACAGGCTCAGCTTCTTATGAGCTCTCTAAAACTCAATGAGACAACGACCGCCGATAAGGGCAAACCCCAGGATAACCCGCATGCCGGCAAGTACTCTGTTGTGAGTTCTTCGTATCTGGGTAATGCGAGTTTTACCGGCTCCAGTACCAAGGCGTGGTATCTGTTTGCCGATCCCAATCGGCTGCCGGCCATTGAGGTTGCGTTCCTCAATGGAATCGATAGGCCGACCGTTGAAAAAACCGATGCAGATTTTAATACACTCGGTATCCAATTCAGAGGATATATCGACTTCGGGGTCAAAGAGCAGGATTACCGGGGCGCGGTGAAGATAAAAGGCGAAGCGTGATATTAGCTATCAGCTTTCAGTTATCAGTTTTCAGATATTTTTTTTATAGGAGTAAAAAACAATGATTAGTTTCTATCAAAATGGAAAATCAATCGATTACACACCGGCCGCTGATGTAGCAGCCGGGACTATCGTGGTATTAAAAGGACAAGTTGGTATTACCAAGCTCGATATTGCGGCAGGTGCCAAAGGCGCTCTGGCCGTCGAGGGTGTTTTTGCAGTTCCAAAAAAGGATGAGGCATTCGTTGCCGGTCTTCCCGTCTGGTTCGATGCCAACGGTAATCCGAAAGTCGGCACAGCCGGCACCGGCGCTGCTACGCAGATCGGCGGCGATGCCCAGGCGACGGGTGATGTCCTGCTTGGTATGGCCGTTATTGGCGCTCTGGCAGCGGATGAGTTCGTCTATGTCGCAATCAACAAGTTTGACCCGCGCATACCTACGTTTGCTCAGGGCGCTCGTATCACAAAGGCTGCAAGTGCAAACGCAGGCGTGACAGAGTCCGGTGTTTGTTACGATGTCACAGCGGATGCTGCTGTAATCACTCTGCCTGCAACAGCGGCAGGTTTGGAGTTTACGGTGATGAATATGGCCGCTGATGGTGCGGCTCTTGTCGAAGTTGACTTCCAGGCAGCAGATAAGAATATCGGTGGGCTTGGCGTTGCCGCTGGCGGTGATGGCAAGAAGCTCTCGAACACCAAAGCGACAGCCAAGAAAGGCGACTTCATCACGTTCGTTGCTGATGGCACAGATGGCTACCGAATTGCCGCAATTCGCGGAACGTGGGCTCAGGAAGCGTAATAGGCTTTGGGTATTGGGCTTTGGGCTTTAGGTAAAAAGTATTCTACCCAGAGTCCTAAGCCTGACCCCAAACCCAAAGTCTAAAGCCCAAAGCCTATTTGATTGAGATGATGTGAAATGGCCAACATATTAAAAACCGGCGCTCAATGGCTTTCTGATATGCGAATCAAACACATGTCGGAAACCGTTACCTATACGCGAGGTGTAATTACCGTCGGTGTACTCGGCACTCGCGGTGTCACTAAGTTTGAGGTGTCTGATGAATCAGGACTGTCTGTTTACGGCCAGATTGCAGACTGGATTATCCTGACGGCAGATTTAGTATTGGGCGGCATCCTAATCGAACCCAAAAAAGGCGACAGGATAATTGCCGATGACAAGACGTTTGAGATTGTGTTCTTATCGGGCGATGGTTGCTGGCGGTATAGCGACCCGCATCAAATAACAATGAGAGTTCATACAAAAGAGGTATCAGCATAATGGAACAGATAATATTCAACATGATTGAAAAATTTGGTGTACCTGTGGCATTGGTATTATTTTTCGTATGGCAGGGATGGAAGCGTGAACAGCGGATGTCGAAGGCCATAGAAGAAAACCAGAAAACTCTTTCTACATTGGAATCAGATTTTCGGTGTGTACTGGTTGATTTGTGCAAGGGGAGCACTGAGGCCATTACAAAAAACTCTAACTTACTCGAAGAGTTGATAGGTCTGCTTAAAAGCATACCCTGCTTTCCATGCAAGCAAGTCAATAAAAAGGATGAGTAGTAAATGGATATTATTCAAATAGCAGATGCTTTGGCAGCGAAGTTAATTACCGGGACATTCAGCTATTCGTTTACTCCGGTGCGCACGGTCTTTCCAAACTTTGAATTAAAAGAACTGGCCGCGTTAAAGGTAACTGTAGTTCCGCGGTCGGTTGATTCATCTGTTGTCACACGAGTAAGCGAACAGGATGACTATAGTATTGATATTGGTATCCAGAAGAAACTCACCGCAGATTATGAAACTGAAACGGTGGCGTTGATTTCTTTTGTTACGGAAATAAAGGATTTCCTGAAACTCAAACATTTAACAATGACGACAAGAGTTGCTATATGGATTAATACGAAAATTGACCCGATTTATTCGCGGGAACATCTCGCCGGCGACAATGTTTTCACCAGCGTAATTACCGTTACGTACCGGATGGTTGGATAGTTATGAAATACAGAGAAATATCAAAACGGAAAAAGTCTTATAACTATGAACTGGCTGAAACAATAAGCATTCAGACTGGTATCCTGGGTTGTAATGTTGAGATACCGAAGTTCGTAAAACTTACACCTGATGGTATCTTGACTGTTTTTGCTGGTTATGCCTGGGATGGAGCATCGGGCATACCGGATTCAAAAATTACGCGAACAGCGTCTTTGATACACGATGCGTTGTATCAGTTGATTCGTGAGGGCTTACTGTCCAGAGAACAGCATAGACTTGCGGCAGATAATTTATTCAGGGATATTTGTATCGCTCGCGGCGGGAATAAAACTATCGCCGGTATCTACTGGCAGGGACTCCGATGGTTCGGTGAAAAAGCAACGTATCCGGTCAAGAACGATTTAGAGCCGGTAATTGAAGATAAGGACATTATTTTAAGGAACGTAGCATGAAAAATTATGTGATTTTAGTTGTGTTGTTTTTTATAACGGCGTTGACACTTATCGCGGGCTGTCTGTCAGACCAATTTATGCCGGCTGATAAAAGTATTTTGGCAGACCGTTATATTTTCGACAACGACCCTTGTTTTTCGACTTCGATAAACAAAGGCAGGAATTATTTGGGCTATAACAATCTTGCCGGTGCTAAGCAGAATCTTGCCGCTGTCAAGTATGTTCATGCGTTGAATCAGGCTCAATATGCGTATTTGACCGACAAGGACGACAAGTCATTTAATCTTGCCAACAATGAAGCCGAAACGAATTACAAAACAGCACAGGCGTTGTCAGATAAAATTTTCGGTGAAATGGGAATCGCTACAATAATTGTGTCGGCATTACTCGGCGGTATAGCAACACGAATTCACGCAGTACAAACATTGAGTACACCGGCAGAGGTACAAGTTGAAGTTGACAAAGCCGTTAAAAACGAAACAGAAAAACTATATACACAGGCCGAAGTTGACGCTTTGGCTGCAAAGTTGAAAGGATAAAAAATGCCTATTCCAATTCAAAACACAGAAATCGTAAAACCTAATGCAGTATTAATCCCGCAGATACTTATTCAAAGCGGGGTAGTCGAAGGAAAAATTAAGACATCAGTACAAATAGTCCTCGCCGCCGCAAAATGCGATAATGCCGGCCAGCCAAATGAAGCCTGGGAGCTGACGGGGAAAGTCGAGTCTATCAGGCTGGATGATATTGAGCATCTTGATGAAGATTTGGCTTCATTACAAGCCTCAGTAGGTCAGGTATTTGCCGGTATTCTCGGTCTTGTGCATGGGATGAACACTATTCGCAAGGTGATTTAATGCCTAACGTTTATCTATGTAGCAGCGGTGTCAATTGGAGTACGTCTGTTTGGTCGGACAGTCCCGGAGGCAGCTCTCTTGGTCGCGCTCCGGTAGACGGTGAGACGGTATTCTTATGCAGTTACTGGGTTAATTTAGATTGTGACACCGCAAATCTTGCTGGCCTGTATGCGGGCCAAGCTGCTGATGCAACAGGGAGTGGCACGATTTTTGTTTATGCCGACAATAAAACCTTACGATGCTCTGGTACAATACAAGCGGGAACCAGTTATATCGTCTATCTGATCAGCAATTACACATTCACCTTAATTTGTGCCAATATGTACGCAGGAACCGGCAACAGCGCCTTATACACAGCCGCTGGAACACAGACCATAAATTTCGCTGGAAACATCTGCGCCGGGCAATCGGCAGTAGGATATATTTACGGATTCAACTTTGGTGGTTCTGGTATCACCCTCAATATGACTGGTGACGTTCATGGCGGCACGGTGAATAATAACTACGGAATCTGGATGGGCTGCGGCGGTACTCTGAATATCACAGGCAATGTGTATGGTGGTACTCAGTCGTACGCGAAGGGTGTATTTGGTAAAGGCACGGTTACTATCACAGGAAATGTTTATGGCGGCTCAGCGAGCAATGCAGATGGTATAGGAACTAATGCTGGTGCATCGATAACGGTTTCAGGTAATGTTACAGGGGGGAACAACGGAGCACATGGAATCCGCATTAGTAACTCTAATTCTAATGTTACCGTTGGAGAACTTATTACCGGAGGAGCAAATTCGTCATCGTATGGTGTAACAGTGGCAAGTGGAGCAGTTACCGGATGTACCATTAACGCAAATGGCGGTGTCTATGGCGCTGCGGGCTGCGGTATAGTTGCTCCGGCCGGCACGGCAAATGTCATCAGAAGCAGCAGCGAACTTATAGCTGTTGCAGGAGGCTCGGCAAATTCGGCGTACGGAGTCTCAATTTCCGGAACTACGATTTTAACAATTACCGGAAGCGTCACTGGCGGAACCGTTGACGCATCAGCGTGTGGCATATATGCCGCTGGAAGCGGGTCTGTAACTATCACAGGTGATGTAACCGCCTCGTTAATTGCCAGCGCTATATGGAATAACAGTTCTTCGACGATAACCGTTACAGGCAATATTTCCTCCGGTAGTGGCGCGGCAAGCGGTATCACTAATAATGGTTCAGGAAAAATTGTTGTTATAGGGAATGTAACCGGAGGAAGCGGCGCCAATGCTACCGGCATCAGTAATTGGAGTACCGGCATGTTATTGATAACAGGTAATGTCACCGGTGGTACGGTCGATAATACCGCATATGCCGTCAGGAACAATTATACGGGCCGAATATACTATGGCGGCGATAAGACTAACAACACCGCCAACGCGTTCAGCAGTGAAACCTATGTATTACAAGCCGTTATAGCAAAGACTGCCGGCAATTGGAGCACAGGGTCTAATTGGTACGGTAATGCTGCCCCCACGGCAGAACAAAACACATATTTGAATAATCTTGTTATGGTAATGGATATAGCAACCATTACTGTCAGAGATGTATATGCGATAGGAGCGATGTCAAGTCAACTCATTATTGATGCGTCCGCGGGCGTTAAGATACTCAATGCCGGTATTATCAGTGGTTCCGGTTCAACCGGTTTGATACGAGTAAATAACTCTGGAAACAAGGTAACTGTAAATTGCACATCGATAGTCGCAGGAACTTCCACGTGTGCCGTATATATCGCCGCAGGCGCTATAGTCGAGCTAAATGTCAGTGACAGTATCTACGGCGGGATAGGATTAAATACGTATGGAGTATATGCCGTAGGAGCCGGAGCAACTTTAACAATCAATGGAACATTGATGGCAGGAGTAGGAGTAACACATACTGAAGCCGTATATCTTGCAGCAGCAAATCTTATTGTAACTATCACTGGGACTATGTGGGCTGCGCAATCTGGTTCAGGGATGTATGGCATGGCGTTATATGCTAATACATCTGCGTCAGGATTGATTTTAACAATAGTCGGCAATCTCTATGGCGGCAATTCAAATGGGGACCAGTGTTTTGTTATGCGGTTAGACGGGACCGGCACCGTTGTAACGCAGAGCGGCGGCACGTTAATAGCAGGCAACGGGATTTATAACTCAGGATGCATCTACCTGGTAGGAGTAAATTCATACGCGGATGTATCGGGCGATTTATACGCCGCAGCAGCGAACAGGTCAAACTGGGTACTGGGCGCCGCAGCAAGTGGCGCATACTTCATTGTTCGCGGCAGCGTCTATAACACCACAGCTAATAATGCTCTGGCCGGACCAATAAAATGGGCTCCAGCGGCAGGAAAGACAATTCATTATCAAAATCTGGCAGGCGACGACGTAACAATAGCACAGCAGAATGCGTTTCGGCGGCTTTCGGTTTGTGCGTAGAGTAAAAAAATGCAGAAAGGAATTTTTAAATATGGGAATTCATAATCAAGGTTGGCAGAAAATACGGTCAGTTGAAGCTGTCGATACACCACTGGCTGTCGGCACGATGGATTGCAAACCATCGTATGCTCATAACGTAGCTTCATCAATAATCAGAGGGCTTCAAATCATCGTTGCCGCTATCGGAGCGAACAATGGCGTTGTTCAGACACGACTATATGGCGGCAGAGGCAGCGGCGGGCCGGCGATACTCATTGCAGACATTACCTGGACGCTTGGCCAGATGGTTTGTTTGCAAGACCCGCAGACCCAGGAATCATCCGATTTGCAGCGATATGCAGACACGGCAGTTGTTACGATGTATTGGCCGCTCGATATTAAATCACCAAACAGCGGCAACGATATGGTATGTGTTGCAAGTTTTGATGGTCTCGACATTGATTGGATTGCCGCGGAGGTATTGACGCTCACCAATGCAACGAAGGCAAACATTTATATGGGCTACTTTGGATAAAAACTAATGGCAAAAAGCATAATCCAATTTAAGAAGATGTTCTTTGACAGCAAGGAAGTGGTTTCTGCCGCGGACAAAGCGGCAAGGTCTGTGCTGAGTAAAATCGGTGCATTTATTCGCAGGGAGGCAAAGAGCAGTATTAAGCCAGGCGGCAGGAAACATAAAACCAGTCTGCCCGGCCAGCCGCCAAGAAGTCAGACCGGACTACTTAAACGGTTCATCTTCTTTGGCTACGATAAATCGACACAGTCGGTTGTCGTTGGCCCTGCAAAGCTCGGCGGTGTCAAGGGAAAGGATGCTCCGCATACTCTTGAGTATGGCGGGAAAGCAGCTATCAGCCATCAGTTGTCAGCTTTCAGCAGCAAAAAATATGTAACCATCGCTCCGCGGCCTTATATGAACCCGGCGCTAAATAAGAATTTACCAAAACTGCCCGCGATGTGGGCAAATAGTATTAAAAAGTAATTTTTTTTATAAGGAATTTAAAATGGCAACAACACCTGATTTCATGCTCGGTATCGATGCAAAACTGTATTATAACGCAACGTTGGGTTCGGCGTTAACTGCGTTTACGCTAACTTTAGATCGCATTCAGGATGTATCTCTAAAAATCAGCACCAGCGATGCGGATATTACTACCCGCGCAAATTCCGGCTGGAAAGCGATAGCGCCAACGCTCAAGGAGGCTGAAGTGTCATTTGGCTTAGTTGCAAAGGCCGGTGATGCCGGACTGATAGCACTCAGGACTGCGTGGCTTGCCAATAGCGCGATTGGACTTGCCGTACTGACCGGAGCAAAGGCAACTACCGGAGTGGAAGGTCCCGTTGGCGATTGGTCTATTACAGAGTTCAGTCGTGACGAAACGCTCACCGAGGCTATCAAGTACAATATCACCGCCAAGCTGACGACGTATAAGGCGTGGGCAATTGATGGTGTATAGTCAGGCGTATTTCGTCGTTCGTGAAGCGTGAGGCGTGAAGTGTGAAGCGAAAAACAACGAGATACGCTTCACGAGATACAAAACTTCTTTTTGTTTTAGAGTTTCTAAAAGACAGGATGGAATAAAATGAAAGCATTTACTGATAATGCCGGCAAGACGTGGTCGGTTGCAATGACAATCGACAGTGTAAAACGCGTGCGAGATTTACTTGGTGTCAATCTTGTCGAACCGGAGGCGGGAGAACCACCTCTCTTGACACGTCTTGGCACCGATGAGATTCTGCTCTGCGATGTTGTGTACTGTTTAATCAAACCGCAGGCGGATGCTCTCGGCGTTACTGATGTCGACTTTGGTCGTGCGCTGGGCGGCGATGCTATCCTTGCCGCTCAAACAGCTCTCTATGAGGAACTTGTAGATTTTTTCCAAAAGCGCGGCAGGCCGGACAGAGCCAGGGCTGTAGCCGCGCAGAAGACAATGATAGAGATGGCAATAGAGAACGTAAGAATGAAGCTCGATGCAATGAATCCGCAAGCGGAACTGGCCAGGATACTTGGGAATTGATTTATCAGTTAGCCGGCGCGATAGGCGTTGACCCTGGCGGTCTTACTTTGCGGGAGCTTCTGTGGATGTCAGAGGGCGCAGGCCGTGATGCATGGTCGAGGGCTTCTAATCTTATGGCATTACTGGCAAATATAAACCGCGACCCGAAGAAGAGTAAGGTATTCAAGCCAACCGACTTTAATCCTTACTACTCTGTCAAAAAGGATTCAGTCCTGGTGACGCGAGAGAATATTGGAATACTTCGTGAAGCGTTTAAAGGAATTAATTGCAGCGGTCAGTCTTCAGACATCAGCTTTCAGTGAAAAGAATTTGCTGAAGACTGAGGACTGATAGCTGATAACTATTGAGCGACCGAAGGGAGCGAAATGAGTACTGGTGCAATAAAAGCAGGTCGAGCGTATGTCGAGATATTCGTAGATAAGAATCCGCTTATTCGCGGTCTTCGTTCTGCCGAGAAATCACTTCGTTCATGGGGTTCAACCGTATCTGCAATGGGTCGCAGGACAATGCTTGCCGGTGCCTCAATCGTTGGCGCTCTTGCGGGCGCTTCTATAAAGGCGGCGGCGATGGGCGATACCCTTTCTGATATGGCGACAAAGACAGGAATGAGCGTAGAGGCTCTCAGCGGACTTGGCTATGTCGCAAGTCAAACGGAGGGCAGCATTGAAGATGTCGCTAAGGGCATCCGGTTCATGCAGAAAAATCTATTTGCGGCAGGCGGCGGGCTAAAAACAGCCGCTGAAGCGTTTGGCCAACTTGGACTTACGGCGAAAGAATTAAACTCAATGTCGCCTGACCGGCAATTCATTGAATTGGCCGACCGTATCGGCTCGCTCAAAAATCCAACGGATAGAGCTGCGCTGGCGATGAAGATATTCGGAAAAGCTGGTACAGAGCTGCTGCCGATATTTGCTAAAGGCAAAGGCGGCATAAACGCACTAATCGAGGAAGCTCATCGGCTCGGCCTGATTATGAGTACACAGGATGCCGAGGCGGCATCGGTATTTCACGATGAACTGAAAAAACTTACCGCTGTTATGAAAATGGAATTGTTTCGGGTTGGAGCGGCTCTTATTCCCATATTGACCGATATGGCCGATAAAATAGTTGCGGTCGTGGCTAAGATAACGGAGTGGATTAAAATTAACAAGGGAGTTGTTGTAATGGCGCTGTATGTCGGGGCCGGTATTACAGCGGCTGGCGCAGCGTTCTATGCACTCGGACTTGCGATGACGTTTTCTGCGAAAATCCTCTCCATCGTTATCGGCGCTTTTGCGGTACTCAAAACGGTGCTGCTGTTCATACTCTCTCCGCTCGGAATGATTGTCACCGCACTTACCGCAGGTGTTGGGGCGTTTCTGTATTTCAGTGGATATGGTGGCAAGTTACTCGCCTGGCTTGGCGAGAGGTTTGTTGAATTGAAGCAGGATGCGACAAAGGCATTTAACGGCATCAGTCAGGCGCTCGCAAAGGGTGATATTACACTTGCCGCTCAAATCCTGTGGCTAACCTTGAAGATGGAATTTTTGAAAGGTAAGCAGGTATTGCTTGAGATATGGCTTTCATTCAAAAACAAGTTTTTGGAATACTGGAACGGAATCGGATATTCGATGGTTTTAGTTTGGGATACAGCTGTCTATGGCATTAAGGTTGCCTGGATTGAAACGGTTGCTTTTCTGAAAACGGCATGGATAGGTTTTAAATCTGTTTTTGCGAATGTGTCAGATTGGTGCGTCAGGAAATTGATGGGCATTTATATCTGGTGGCAGAAGCTGCTCAATCCCAAATTTGATGATACGTTTGCCAAAGGCTATGTTGATGACCAGCTTGCACAGGACAAGGCTGACAGGGAATCTGAGAACAACAAAGCATATTCCGACATTGAAAAAGACAGAACAAACTCTCACTCAAACGCATCATCGGCGTATCAAAACAATGTGAACACAACCGCTCAGTCGTATGCGAATGATTTGGCTGCAAACGACAAGGAAGCGGCAGATAGGCTCGCGGCTGTTGGTGCGGAACTTGACAAAGCAAAGAGCCAGTGGCAATCATCGCTCGCAAAAGCCGCAGAGCCGGCGGCGGGAAAAGCTCCTGCTCTGCCGAAAGTACCTCCGAAGTTTAGCGATGCGGTTGCGGCTGGCGGTGCTACAGCAGTTGGAACATTCAGTGCATCCGGATTATCAGGGCTTGGCGCTGGCGGTGTAATGCAAAAGATTGCAGCCGCTTCCCAGGAGACTGCCAAAAACACCGCAGAAATAGCTGATAATACCGAAGATAGTGGCGAGGAGTTCGTCTAATGCCGGATGTAACTTGCGAAGAAAAATATCTTGGCCGTCAATTAGTTAGTTCACAAAGCGGAAGCGCACAGGTTGAATACATTATCCAGAATACAGACGATGATGCCGCTGCGCTTTCGATACTCGGAACAACCGCGCCTTCTACCTGGAATGATTTACCGAAAGTATCGTGCGAAGTTGCTCAAATTGCACAGACGATTTGGGAAGGTGTTGCCAAGTATGGTATGTCTAATAATCAGCAAAACCCTAATGAGTCCAACTTTTCTTTTGAAACTGGCGGCGGTACGCAGCACATTACGCAAAGCCTGTCAACTATCAGCAGGTACGCTCCATCGGGCAAGACCGCACCTGTGTTTGATGGCGCTATTTGCGTTGACAATAACAGCGTAAATGGCTGCGATATTACAGTGCCTGTGTTCACATGGTCGGATACTTATATTTTTTCTACCGGCGTTGTAACACCAACCTACAAACAGACTCTTTTTGCTCTCACCGGCAAGGTCAATAACAGCTCCTGGGGTGGGTATAGTGCGGGAGAAGTTTTGTTTATGGGGGCATCCGGCTCAAAGCGCGGCAATCGCGGCGATTGGGAAATGACTTTTAAATTTTCAGCAAGTCCGAATATTACAGGCAAAACAATCGGCTCAATTACAAACATCGCGAAAAAGGGATGGGAATATCTGTGGGTCAGATATGACAATGATACTGACACAAACGCAAAGGTTCTGATTAAAAAGCCTGTTGCCGTCTATATTGAACAGGTTTATGAGTATGGCAATTTTGGCGGGCTGGGAATTTAAAAATGGCTGATAGCTTCAAAAGAGTTCAGGCCGGTCAAAGGCTTGCTATACCGGCAAGAGCGTACAACGCGATGCTCGAAACGGCGGAAGCCTATCAGCGGAACAAGACCAGCGGCGGAGATGGTACAGGTCAGGATAGCAATTCTAATTCTGTTTATATTAAAAACAACAGTTCATACGCAGATATTGACAGATTTGGAATTCTTGGGATTTCTGATGTAGTTTTCAGTCCGGTGGATGCCGATGCTCTGCCGCAGTTCAAAAACAAGGTTGTATTGGTTGGCGATATACCGAATATCGCTGCACACAGTGGTGGACGCTTTGTTATTTGTGAAGAACCCATACCACACGGCTCAATTGGCAGGGCTTTGGTCTATGGAGCCAGTCCGGTACAGATAAATGTAATTGATGAATCTAATATGTTTGCCGACATCAAGGATTACGGATATGCCTATTTAAACAGCACACCAAGCGGCGCAGTCTCAATACTCTGGAAAGAGGCTGGCACAGGATTAAAATGGGCGATTGTAAAATTAGGGACTGACAACACATCAATCGTTCGCGCTCGAGTCTATTCATATCCCAGCGGGTCA
>MHXU01000149.1 GCA_001824555.1 Planctomycetes bacterium GWC2_45_44 | reverse complement strand
TGTTTTTCAATTTATAAAACAGTTTTTCAAAAACGCTATGATAAAACTTTCCTAAATCAATGGGCTTCAATTCAAAAATCCGCCGTTCCTTCAGCCTCAAAATATATTTGGCGAAATACTGATATGGACAGCTCGCAAAAGTTCGTAATTTTGTCGCGCTGCTCGAAATTGCCGCAGGAAACAGTTTTTGGGCAGATTCGGCATCAAGCTGCGCCTTATTATCATATTCGAGCGCGGCAAAAATTTTTGTAAAATCATAGCCGCCCGCCACAGAATCCAAAAGCCATTTGCACTTTGCATCAAGTTCATCAGCAGGCAGCGGATTATCCCTGCCGAGTCTCCGGCACAAGAGCGAATTCAAATCAGAAAGACTGCTAATCTCCTCAAACGAATCCGCGATGCCGAAATAGGTCTCTTCAGCAAGATTGCTGAACAGCGATTTAAGCTGGCCGATAAAAAAACTGCTCTGCACTTCGCCGCCCTTGTCGTCAGCGAGCGGATATGTAATATAAAGCTGCCGAGCCGGCCGGGTGAATGCGATATACGCAAGATACCTGCGTTCTACAAGCTGCATCGAGCCGCTGCGCGCAAGCTCAAAGCCGGCATCGCCCGCGATATTGCGGTCGGTGTTATTGAGAATATTGTCGTAATAAACCGGCGAGGGAAACTGCTTTGCCGTTGTGCCGATTAAAAAAACCGCCTTCAATTCGGGATGACGACTTCGCTCTATCGAGCCGACAAGCACCTGGTCGAGCGCGGGCGGAATCAAAGCTACCGTCATTTGCGAAAACGCCGAGGCGATTATTGACGCGTACTGTTTACCTGCAAAAGAACTATTTTTAAAAATAAAAACGAAATCATCCAGCAACTGCGTGAACTGCGAGAAGAACTGCTGATGCAATTGCGCCTCATCGAGCCTGCCATCGTCAAACGCGGCCTTTGTCCAATCCTGCAAACGCGTCCTTATATTCAAGCCGTCAAGAAAACTAAAGAGCTGCTCGCGGAATTTCTCCGCCGACATTGTGCCGGGGCTTTGCAAAGATGTCCGCAGCCCAAGCAAATGCACAAATGCCTTTTGACGAATCGCTTCTATTTTTTGATTATCAAAATCACCGTCGCCGGCGGCGGCAAAATCCCACTCGTCCGCCCGCAGCCAGTCATCGGTCTCAACATTAAAGGCAAGGCAATAATTTTCCAGCAAATCAGCCTCGCTTCGGCTAATCGGCGCAAGGTCGCTTTTCAAATAATTCATTACATCTGCGGTTGCAAAACGTTCTGCCGCGATTTTCAGCGCGCTTGTAATAAGCTCCGCCGCGGGATACTGCTGAAGATTCCTTCTGCGGTCAACAAAAAACGGAATGCCGAAATCCGAAAAAATAGCCTGTATATAATGCCGATACTCCTCAAGGTCGGATGCAATTACCGCGATATCGCGCCAGCGAAAATCCCGCTGCTTAACGAGCGAACAAACTTGGCGGGCGACATATTCAACTTCTGTCCTTATCTTCGCACAGGCGGTTATTTTTATACTGTCATCGCAAATGGCGACGGACGAATTATCGAAACTGAAAATATGCTTTTCCAGATGAGCGAGCGATTTTGACTTTTCAAAACGCCAAACCTCGGTAAGCACAATCGGCTTTTCCTCTTTGAAGCCTGTAGCCTTAAGCTGATGATACGTTTTCAGCGTGGGATAAAAAATGCTAAGCATTTCTTCTGGATTCTGCAATTCCGATGGGTCAAGACATAATGCGATTTTAGCGTTGTCAGCAACTTTTAATAACTCAACAAGCAAAAGCATTTCCGATGTCGTAAAGCCAGCAAAACCATCAACCCATAGCTTACAGCCCTTCAGAAAAGGCGTATGCTGAACGGAATCCTTCGCAAGATTAAGCTGATTATCGCTGTTGAAAAAATTCCCGCTGATAAACTCAAGATACTGTTTATATATCAAATTTATGTCGGCAAGTTTGGCGCTCGTCAGTTCCGATGTTTGCGATTGATTCAACTGCTGAATGAATTTTTCAACATCGTCGGGGCTTTTGCCATATTGCTGAAGTTCGCAAATCGCTGCGCCGATTCTCGATGCTGTTCCAGCTTTCTCGGCTGATGAAGCGAAGATGGAAAGTTTGTCGGCGTTTTCACACAGCAGACGGTGAATAATCATTTCCCGCCCCTGCGATGTCAAAGTCCGGGCAGCGAGATTTTTGCCGAAAATCGTATAACAAAGCCGCTGAAACGAGAGTATGTGCAATCGGCTATAACCTTTGATTCTGCCGTCGGCCAGAATCGCCCGTTCCGCCTGATATGTCGCCTGCTCCGGCACGAGATAGACAAGATTGGGTTTAGCCCCCACCCCTGCGGTGGTGGTTTTATCACTAAGCAGACTTTCCGTAATCTGCTTTATGCAAAGCGATGTCTTACCCGTCCCACTCCTGCCAAGCATGAATTGAATCATAATTTTTTAATCACTGATTACGCTGATTTCACTGATTTTTGATATTTTTTTCTCTGTGTCCTCTGTGATCTCTGTGGCTAATTTTATTTCTTCGGCACAGGCAGACCGAGTTCGGCAACGACCACTTTCATATCTTCCCATACCCTGCGGCGGTTTTCATCGGAATAATTCCTCAGCAAATATGCGGGATGGTACGTCGGCATAAGTTTTTTCGGCGCTTCATTTTCATCAAAATAAAAATCGTGGAATGTGCCTCGAAGCTGGCCAATCGGCTTTTCACTTTTCAAAAGCGTATGCGCTGCGTGCGCGCCGAGGGCAACGATAATTTCCGGCCTAATCGCTGAAAGCTGCGCCTTTAAAAAAGGCATACAACTGATAATCTCTTCCGGTTTTGGGTCTCTGTTATCCGGCGGGCGACATCGCAGGACATTGCAAATGAAAACATCCTGCCGCTTCAAGCCCATCGCGGCAATAATTTTGTCTAATAACTGCCCCGCCCTGCCGACAAAAGGTCTGCCCTGCTCATCTTCATCCGCACCGGGAGCTTCGCCTACAAAAACCAGCCGGGCATGCGGATTGCCTTCGCCGGGTACGGAATTCTTCCGCGTACCGCCAAGTCCACACTTACAGCAATCTTTGGCTTGCTGAGCAATCTCGGCAAGCTGAGTTTGACTGTCGCCGGTTTGATGATCTTCCTGCGGCAAAGATGCTGCCGCCGACTTTGGGCGTTTAACCGCAAAGCCGGTGAAGTAGTCCGTAAGTTCGACGTGCTGGTCGAATGCCTGTTTTAAATCTCTTTTTGCCATAATGCCGATTTTAATGTTTATTCGACAGACAGGCAATAAAAAACCCCGCACCTATTTATATAAGCGCGGGGCTAAACATCTGATTAGTCCGGCCTTTAGGCCGTTCCACATTTTTTATTTTTTATTTTTGATATTTAATTTTTATACAACGCCCTGGTCGAGCATAGAATCAGCAACTTTTACAAAGCCGGCTATATTTGCGCCAACGATGAAATTGCCCTTCTTGCCGTACTTTTCAGCAGCCTTGTTGATATTCTTGTAAATCGTAACCATAATATTCTTCAATTCAGCATCGGCACGCTCGAACGTCCAGGCATAACGCTGGCTGTTCTGAGCCATTTCCAAACCTGAAACAGCTACGCCGCCTGCATTCGCGGCTTTGCCGGGCAGGAATGCAACTTTGCTCTCAACGAACAAATCAGCGGCATCTGGTGTCGTAGGCATATTTGCGCCTTCGGCAACACAGATACAGCCATTCTTAATCAAAGTCTTTGCGCCTTCGATATCAAGTTCATTTTGAGTTGCGCTTGGCAGCGCGATATCGCACTTTACATTCCATATACCGTTGCAGCCTTCGCTGTACTTTGCGCCCTTGTGAATCGAAGTATATTCCTTGATTCTCTTTCTTTCGACTTCTTTAATCTGCTTGACGGCATCGAGTTTAATGCCCTGCGGGTCATAGATATAACCATTGGAATCGCTCATCGCAACGACTTTACCGCCGAGCTGCTGAACTTTTTCGGTCGCGTAAATAGCGACATTGCCTGAACCGCTTACGGTAACGGTTTTGCCTTCGAAGCTCTTGCCTATAGCTTTAAGATGTTCGTCAACGATATAAACAAGGCCGTAGCCGGTGGCTTCTGTGCGAACCAAACTGCCGCCCCAGTTGAGTTTCTTGCCGGTCAGAACACCGGTGAACTCGTTTCTGAGTCTCTTGTACTGGCCGAACATAAAGCCGATTTCACGACCGCCTACGCCGATGTCGCCAGCCGGCACATCGGTATCTGCGCCGATATGTTTGCAAAGCTCGGTCATAAAGCTCTGGCAGAATTTCATAACCTCATTATCGCTCTTGCCTTTCGGGTCAAAATCGCTGCCGCCCTTGCCGCCGCCCATCATCAGGCCGGTGAGAGAATTTTTGAAAATCTGCTCAAAGCCAAGAAATTTAATAATACCCAGATAAACGCTTGGGTGAAAACGTATGCCGCCCTTATACGGTCCCAGTGCGCTGTTGAACTGCACGCGGAAACCCCTGTTGACCTGAACTTTGCCGCTGTCGTCAAGCCAGGGAACTCTAAACATCAAAACCCTTTCAGGCTCGACAATTCTCTCAAGGATTCGAGCATCCGCATAAGCAGGGTTCTCTTCAAGTACCGGCACTAAACTATCCAGTACTTCCCTTACCGCCTGATGAAACTCCTTTTCGCCCGGATTACGCTTGAGAACAAGCTCATAAACGCTTTCTACTGTTTTGTTTGTGGACATTTTGCTAAACCTCCATAAAAAATTTATTTGCTAAAACTATAAAATTTGTTAATAATACACGCTATAAACCAGCTCTTTAATAAGCCGAATTTATAGTAAGAATAAGCACTAAAACCCTGTAAAGCAAATTTAAAACCTTAATAACTTATATAAGTTTTACTTATAACAACAGGCCATATAGTCGATATAATCATTAAAATCGGAGACCTAAAATGAAGCCGAATGAAAAATTAAGCACCGGCTTGCCGGGCTTTGACAAGGTAATAAAACAGGTTTTGCCAGGCGACAATATCGTCTGGCTGGTTGATTCGATTGAGGATTTTGGGCCGTTAGTCGGGCCTTACTGCAAAAACGCCATCGGCAGTGGCTGGGAGCTTGTTTATTTCCGGTTCGGAAAGCATAAACCATTCGTTACCGCAGAGCAGGGCGCAAATGTCATCGAGCTTGACCCGGAACAGGGTTTCGAGACATTCACAACAAATGTTCACAACGTAATAAACAAATTCGGCAAAGGCCACTATTACCTCTTCGACAACTTGAGCGAACTTGTACCCGCTTGGCGCAACGACAGAATGCTGGGCAACTTCTTTATGCAGGTCTGCCCCTACCTTTACTACGCCCAGACAGTTACGGCATTTACGATGCTGCGAAATCAGCATTCATATCACGCCACAAGGCCGATTCTCGACACCGCCCAGGTTATAAGCAATGTTTATAAATACAAAGACAACATCTACGTCCACCCGATTAAGGTTGACGGCAGATATTCCACCACGATGAATATGATTCACCTCTGGAAAGATGATGATTTCATTCCCGTCCAGGACAGTGGAACGATTACCGAAATTCTGGCAAACGTGAGCGGAGTGGAACTCGACGTCGCAAATGAAAGGCTCGGCTACTGGGCAAAAACCTTCCACGAATCCGAACAGATGCTCAAAGACTATGGCAAAAAAATATGCAGCGGCGCCGACCTTGACGAACGATTTCAGCAGATAGTAAAAATGGTTATCTCGCGGGACGAACGCATTTTGAACCTCGCCAGAAAATATTTTAACCTCGCCGATTTAATAAAAATCAGAAAAAGAATGATTGGCACGGGTCTCATCGGCGGAAAAAGCGTCGGTATGCTGCTGGCGCGGGCAATAGTCGAAAAAACAGAGCCGAGATTTAAGCAATTGCTTGAGCCGCACGATTCGTTTTTCATCGGCTGCGATGTCTTTTACACCTATTTAGTCAAAAACAAAATCTGGTGGCTCCGGCAAAAACAGAGAACCACCTCAAATTTCCTCGACGGCGCGGCGGAAGGCAGACAAAGAATTTTGCAGGGCGAATTCCCCGAATACATCGTAAAACAGTTCATAGATGTCCTGGACTATTTCGGTCAAAGCCCGATTATCGTCCGCTCAAGCTCACTGCTCGAAGATAATTTCGGAAACGCTTTCGCCGGCAAATACGAAAGTTTCTTCCGCACAAATCAGGGCACAAGACAGCAGAGGCTCGCCGAACTTCTCGATGCTATAAGAATGATTTACGCAAGCAGTATGAGCGAAGACGCATTAAGCTACCGCCACAAATGGGGACTGCTCGAAAAAGACGAGCCGATGGGTCTGCTCGTTCAGCGAGTTTCCGGCGCTCCGCTCGGCAGATATTTCTTTCCGCAGGCCGCCGGCGTGGCGTTCTCGTTCAATCCCTACGTCTGGACAGAAGACATCGACCCCAAAGCAGGGATGCTCCGACTTGTATTCGGCCTCGGCACAAAAGCCGTTGACAAAAACGACGAAGATTACGCTCGAATCGTCGCCCTGAACTCGCCGGCAAAAAGACCGGAAGCGAACATCGACGAAGCAAGAAAATACACCCAGCAAAAAGTCGATGCCATCGACCTTGAGGCCAGAGAGTTCGCCACAAAGCCTTTCGCTGAAATCATCTCAAACCAGCCGGGCGGCAAATTCCTTCTCGATATGTTCGCATCGCGGGACAGAGAAATGGAACAGCGAGCCGCACGACTCGGCCAGAAGGAAATTTTCAGTTGGGCGATTACATTTGAAAAACTCCTGACAAAAACCGATTTCGCGCAAAATATGAAAGAGATGCTCCGCATTATACAAGACGTGTACAGCTCGCCCGTTGACGTGGAATTTACCGTCAATTTCCTGAACGAAACGGAATACAAAATCAATCTGCTCCAGTGCAGACCGCTCGAACTCCGCGGCGGCGATTCAATCATCGACCCGACAACATCGCTCGAATCAGAAAATCTCGTAATGGATGCCTGCGGCCCGGTTATAGGCCAGAGCAGACAGCTTATCATCGACCGCGTAATTTACGTCGTGCCGGACGAATATCTAAAACTCAAAATCTCCGACAGATACGAACTGGCGAGACTAATCGGCAAACTAAGTCATCTCGAATCCGAAAAAGATAAAACGATAATGCTCCTCGGCCCCGGCAGATGGGGTACAAGTACGCCATCACTCGGCGTGCCGGTCTCATACCCCGAAATAAACACTATCAGCGTGCTGGTCGAAATCGCGCTTTTGAACAAGGAAATGTCCGCCGATGTTTCGCTTGGCACGCATTTCTTCAGCGACCTGATTGAAAGCGATACCCTCTACCTCGGCCTGCTTCCGCACAGAAAAAATAATAAAATAAAAACCGAGTTTTTTGAAAAGTCGCTCAATATCCTGCCGGATATTTTCCCCGATGCCGCAAAATGGGCGAATGTGCTGAAAATAATCGACCCGCAAAAATCGTCCGCCGGCAAAACGCTTAACCTTTACGCAAACACCGTTGAACAGAAATTTATATGTTATTGTAAATAAAGTAATTCAGTTATCGGTTATCAGTTATCAGTAAAAATGCAATACCGATAACCGATAACTGATAACTGAGTTACTGATAACTGTCTTTATGCAAATTGAAACTTTACAAATTTTTTGCGATTTGGCGGAGCTGAAAAGTTTTTCTCATACCGCCGAGAAAAATATGGTCAGCCAGTCCGCCGTCTCACAGCAGCTTGCGCAGCTCGAACGAATATTCAATACGCCGCTGCTCAACAGACAGCGAAAATCTTTCGGCCTTACCGATGCCGGCGAAATGTTCTACAACGCCTGCAAAGATATTATAACCCGATACGATAATTTCCAGAGCGGCCTAAACTACCTGAAAAATTCCGCCAGGAGCAGAATCGCCATTGCCGCCATTTACAGTATCGGAATGTACGGTTTGCAGGAGTATATAAAAAGATTCGTCGCCGCCAGACCTGACGTGCATCTTGATTTGGAATATCTCGGCGACACCGAAATTTACAATCGCATACTTTCCGGCAGAATCGACATAGGTCTTGTCGCCGTCCCGCGAAGCAGCTCGGACATTCAGGTTTTTGATTTCGCTGCCGAGCCGATGGTCTGCGTATGCTGTCCGCAGCATCCGTTCGCTAAAAAAACTTCAATTGATATCTGTATGATACAGTATCAGCCGTTTATCGCATTCGCTCAAAACCTGCCGACTCGAAACTGGCTCGACCAGATGCTCATTCGTTACAATGTCGCCGTAAAGCCGGCAATGGAGTTTGACAACGTCGAAACAATAAAAAGGGTTGTGGAAATCAACGCGGGAATCAGTATAATGCCGCAGACGACATTGAAAAACGAACTCGCAAACAAAACTCTCAAAGCGATACCGTTTTCCAACGAAAACTTTACAAGACCGACCGGCATAATTATCAGAAAAAACCGGGCAATAAACGATAATCTCCGGGCGTTTATTGAGTTGCTGTACGGAAAAACAATAAAATAGTTGTTGGTTAAATGAAAATAAAAGCTGTAATTTTCGATCTTGACGGCACAATCACCGAGCCGTATTTAGACTTTGACAAAATCAGGGAAGAAATCGGTCTTTCGCCCGACTCCGAGCCGATTCTCGAATCGATGCAGAAAATGTCCTCCGACCAGCGGCAGAAAACCGAGGAAATTCTCTACAAACACGAACGGCTTGCAGTCGAGCATTCAACGCTCAATAAAGGAGCGGCACAGCTTTTCGACTGGCTGAAAAAAAATAACATCCCCGTCGGCGTTCTCACACGCAACACCAAACACAATGCTTCTGCCGTCGCGGCAAAACACAACCTTGAATTTCACGCGATTTTCGACCGCAATGATGGGCCGGCAAAACCCGACCCGTTCGGCGTACAAAAACTTTGTGATTTTTTCAAAGTCAAACCGCAGGAAACATTGGTCATTGGCGACTATCTTTATGATTTACAGTGTGCCAAAGCCGCCGGCGCAACGGCTATTCTCGTCAGGGCGGGCAAAAACGCCGAAAAATTCGGCTCCCAAGCCGATTATATCATTGACAGCCTGGCAGAAATAATTGATATAATAACGAAGAATACAGAACCCAGAATACAGAATTATGAAAAACATAAAAAAAATTAAAATTAAAAATTTAAAATTAAAAATTATCTCCCTCTGTGTCCTCTGTGCACTCTGTGGCTATTCTTTCGCTGCCGAGCCAAATGATATTTTGAGTAAACTTAACAACTCGGTTAAAACCATTAAAAAACTCTCCGCTCAAATCGAATATGTCCACGCTCAACCACTGTTTGAGACAAAAACCACAAGAGCGGGTAAAATTTTCTACGTTAAGGATGTCAACTCCAGCCGGTTGAGGATAAACTTTCTCACGCTTAAACAGGACGATGCCAACGAGCAAACTTACAGAGAAGATTATGTTTTTGACGGCTGGAAATTTACAAAAATCGACCACCAGAGTAAGTCAGCAAACACCGAACAGCTTGCCAAAGACAAAGCCATCGAGCCTTTTGAACTTGTGCAGGATTATTTCCCCATTGTCGGCTTTGACGAGCCGGCAAAACTCGGCGAGCAATTTGAAATAACCGTTATCGACGGCAATATCCCGCAGCTAAAACTTATACCAAAGGAAAACTCCAGATACGGCAAATCCTACAAACAGATTGACTGCAAATTGAACCCTGCAAATTATCTGCCCGTCGAATTTATCGCCTCGACCTGCGACGACGAGGAAATAACAATAAAGCTGACTCAAATAGATTTGAAAAAAGAGATTGATAAAACCACGTTCGATTTGAACATCCCCGCAGATTACACACAAAAGTGAAAAGTGAAAAATTGTGGAATCGCCTGCGGCGATGAAATTTTATTTTTTATTTTTAATCTTTGATTTTTTTATTACTCTTCCGGGCACATCATAATATATTCGCGAATCTGGTCCATATTCGCCATTGCGACCGCGATTTTGTCGTCAGCGGCGCCATAATACAAATGCAGCATATTATTTTCCTGATTGACCGTAGCGCCCGTAACGAACACAACATCGCTCACGTCGCCGATGCGCTCATAATCGGCTCGCGGGCCGAGAACCCATTCCTTGCTTCTTCGCAAAACTTTCCACGGCTCTTCAAGGTCCAGCAGCGCAACACCGATTCGATAAATCTGCCCTGCCGCCGTGCCTCTTACGCCGTGATAAAAAACCAGCCACCCTTCTGGAATCTCTATCGGCTGACAGGCCAAACCAATCCGCTGATGATCCCAGTGAGCGTGCCTTGTCCGCATCAGAACTCTATGGTCACCCCAATGCTTCAAATCAGGCGAAAGGCTTATCCAAATATGAGCCTCGCCCTGCACAATCGGCCGATGAATCAACGCGAACCTGCCGCCGAACCTTCGCGGAAACAAACAAGCATCCTTATCCTCCGGCGGAAGCATAGCTCCCATTCTCGCGAACGTATGAAAATTTTTCGTAATCGCCAGCGAAACAAGCGGACCGCCTTCGCTGAACGATACATAAGTAATCGCAAACTGTCCCTGCTCCTCCAGCCAGACGATTCGCGGGTCTTCCAATCCCCATCGTTCCTCGTGCGAATCATGGTCAGCCTCCATCGTTGGCTTATCGTCAATCTGCCAGTTGGTCAGACCGTCTTTGCTTTTGCACAATGTCAAATGAGAAAATCCACGCAAATCTTCCACTCTTGCAAGCAGCAGCGTACCATCCGGCAATTTTATCGCAGCCGGATTAAAAACAGAATTTATCGGATACGGCCAGTTGTTGGCATCGAGTATCGGATTGCCGTCAAACCTTTTAAAAAGGTCGCGGGCTAAAGACTCACGTTTAAAATCTGCCATTGTTCGTTCCTTCAAAAAAACAACCTCGGCGCATAATACGCCGGTACTTCCAATTGGTATTTCGGCATAATTCATTCACCGCTAAAGCTATGCCCTATAACCGTTTTAATACCTTAAATTACGCGATATTCCGAAGAAACGCCGCTCCCAACGCCCGATAATACTTGCAAATTTGACAATCTCTAAAATTCTGATAGATTAAGCCGCTTTGAAATGAAAGCAATGCAATGCAAATAGACAAATTAGTACTCGGCTCTTACGAAAACAACTGCTACGTTATCCGCAGCGACAAAAACACTGGCGACTGCCTGATAATCGACACGGGCTTAGACTCGAAACCATTAATCGCTTTTCTCAAAAAAGAAAATCTAAATCCCGTCTTTTTGGTCCTCACTCACGGCCACGCAGACCACATCGCAGGCGCAGCGGAATTACGCCTGCTTTTCAAAAACATAAAAGTCTGCATTCACAAAGACGACAGCAAAATGCTTGGCGACGCGGGCAGCAATTTCTCACGTTTCGCGGGCGTGGAAATCATAACCGCTCCTGCCGACATAATTTTCGATAAGGAAACTGAATTTGACTTTGATGGAATGAAATTCCAAATTATCCACACCCCCGGCCACACGTTGGGCGGAATATGCCTTTACAACAAGGAAAACAACGTCCTTTTCAGCGGCGATTCTCTTTTCGCAGGCTCAATTGGCAGAACCGACTTCTCCGGCTACGATGCAGAAAAAAGCATGGAGCAATTGATTGAAGGCATTAAAACAAAATTGCTGATTTTGCCCGAAGAAACAACCGTCCTGCCCGGCCACGGCGGCAGAACCTCAATCGGCAGAGAAAAACGCTCAAATCCTTATCTGCAATAAAAAAACTCACAATACTTTAGACTTGTCATTCCCGCGAAAGCGGGAATCCAGCGTAAAATAGCTTCGCCGCAAGGCGGTTACTTCTACTGGCTATTGACTACTCCGTATTATTCAACCCACGGCAGTTTTTCGAGCCAATGCTCCGCTAATTTCGCGAAGTCCGCCATATTGACAATGCCGTCGGTATTGAAATCAAATGGCAATGGCCATTCGCCGCCCTTTGACGCGTGTCCCATTCCGCCGTAGGCACCGATGTTAATTCTTCCGCCGTTGGGCATCGGTTCGCCCATCGGATTATCGGTCGGGTCGCCCGCGTCAACGCACGGACTTGTCGCATCATCGAGAACCCATGAATTGGTCATTAAATCATATCTGCCAAATTCACTCAAGAGGTGATAATCGCCCCCATCAGAATCAACCATCATCGGGTCGGCATAATCATATCCAGCCAGCATATTTTTATAATAATTTTCAATTTCTTTCGTACTCAACGCCCTGTCAAAAAGAGCAACTTCGTCAATTTGGCCGACAAAATAATATGGCAGCGACGATGGCGCGATAACGGTGCCGATTACAAAAGGATAGGTGGAAACTGAAATCGCCGGGTAAGAATAAGTCGTAGTCTGTACACTTTCTTTGCCGTTGAGCCAGGCTTTCATTGTTGAGCCTTGTTTTTTGACTACAATATAATTCCACTGGTTGGCTGTGAATGCAAGGTCTGTGAAGGCTTTTTCAATTGAGCGTGCGCTGCTGCCGCTGCTGTAAAAAATGGCAAAAACCGGATTAGCGTTTTTAATTGCAAGGTGGTAAGCGTATGGTTTTATCGCGATATAACGAATGCTTGAGCTGAAATTCGTTGGCTTAACCCACGCCGCTATTGTGATATCGCCGGTGATATTGAGACTGGCGTTGCTTGGCACGGTGATATAATCGCCGCTGCCGTCGAATGACATCGCCCTGCCGAGCAGGCCGTTAGGCTCTCTCGTTGCGCCTGTGATTGTGCCATCGCTATCGCCGACTCCGTCATAAACTTTTGTACCTGTAGTTTCCTCAAAACTCCAGCAGGCAACAGCAGTCCGGTCGAACGGCCAGCTATATTGCGTATCGGCTCCCTCGATATCGCCAAAGCGGTTATTAAGGAATATGCAGTTTGATACCGCCGGTGTCGCGTCATCATAAGCGTCAATACCGAAATAGTTATCGACGATTGTAAGATTTTTAATCGTCGGCGATGAGCCGCTCGCATAGACCGCGAAACAGCCTTTGGCAATTATAAAGTTTTGCAGAACGCTGCTCGATTCCTCGGCGTTTTCAAATACAAAAGCGTAGTCCGAAGAATTAGAGATTACGGCAGGCTCTGCATCGGCGCTCTTAACCGTTATCGCCTTGCCGTTAAAGTTCGCCTGTTGGTCATAGGTCCCCGGCCAAACGACAACAATATCGCCGTCAACGGCAGTATTGATACCCTTTTGTATTGTCGCAAAGGCCGTTGCCTGTGTCGTGCCGGCATTGCTGTCAAGGCCGGTGGTCGCGACGTGATACGTCGTCGCAACGTGCGGCAGCGGAGGAGCCTGCCCATAAAGAACCGCAACTTCCTCATCGCTAAGAGCATAATTGTACAGCCGAACATCATCAATCGGGCCTTTGAAATATTGATTATTTTCTTCAGATAATCTGCCTATACTTAGCTTTGCCGTGTTGGAGATGTCGGCATTTGAAAACGGCAGGCTTGCTGCCAGTTGACCATTAACATAGTAGAAAATCTGGGAATTAGCGGCATCCCTGACGGCTGCAACGTGATACCATGTATTGGCTTCAAAAGCAAAGTGACATTCTGCCTCGTGTTCCTGCGGTGTCCAGAGTTTTATGTGCCAATTATTATCGTTCCACCAAAACATTTCGAACGTCCAGCCGGTGTATGGGGCAGACGGCAGGCGTTTGGCAACAATATCATACACACCATTCACCACCGGGCGTTTCACCCATGCGGCAACGCTAAAACTTCCGCCACCGACATCCAAACTTGAATTATTTCCACAATCGACATAATCATTAGTGCCATCAAAGTCTAATCCGCCGTCGATTTTGCCCGCCGTCCATAACGCGCCGGATACCGTACCGTTATTTGTTCCTGCGCTGTCATAAGCAACATTGCCACTTGTCTCGTCAAGCTTCCAATGAGCAACAAGACCGCTCTGCGGAGCCTGCCCATAAAGTGCCGTAACTTCCGCATCGCTAAGAGCATAATCATATATACAAGCATCGTCGATGACACCGTTATACGGCTGGTCGCTGGTGTTATTGCGGTAGCCGATTGTTGTTGGTGCATCGCAGCTATAAGGATCTGTAATCATATCTGTGCTTCTGGCCTGTTCTACCCCATTGACATAAATAATGCCTGTGTCATTGGTCCTATCAAAAACACCAACAACCTGATACCAGTTACCGGGTGTCAACACGTCGCCTGTTGTCAGCAGCCAGTGAGTTGGAGACCTATAAGTATTGAGAGTTACCTTTTTGCCGTCAGGACTATAAATCCTATAAGCGATATAATGCTCTTTGGCCCTCGATATAATAGTTCCTCCGCCTGTTGCTGCCGGCTTTATCCATGCAACTAAAGTTATATTGCTGTTGTAGATATTCAATGGAGAAGCAGAACCTGAACTGCTGCTTATGCAAACACCCTGTGCGCCACTGAAACTCAACGCCCCGTCAACTGCGCCGTTTGTCCAGACAGGAAGCGGGCTGCCGACTAACGTACCGTTATTCGTCCCTGCGCTATCATAAGCAGTTGTGCCGCTTGTCTCATCGAGCTTCCAGTGAGCGATAAGACCTGGTATCGGGCTCTGATTATAAAGAGCCGTAACTTCCGCATCATTAAGAGCATAATCATACAGCCGAATATCGTCAAACATACCATCGAGCCGTGCAAACCATTCATCTGTGCCGCAATAATCCCACGCTCCGCCAAATGTCAGGGGCTGTGCATCGTTCATTATGCTTGTAACGGTCATTGTTTTTGAACTATCCAATATGCCATCGATGTAAATTTTCGCTGCACCACTGGCAAAGGTTGCCGTGATAAGATGCCACTGATTTAGAGAAACAGCACTGACGGATTCAAGTATGTCGCTGTTTGAGATAGATGAAAGGACATTAAAATTTACTTTTCCGGCACCACTGACAAGAAGACGGTACGCTCTTGAATTGCCCGGCGAAGCATATTCGCTCGGACATGAAGCCCATTTATAAACTCCGGCTTCCTGACCTCCGCTGTTATAAATCCAAAACGAAAGCGTCATAGTATTCGCAGGCGTAAGAACATCGCTATCTGGGATAATAACCTTATCGTCTATACCATCAAAATCAAGGCCGCCATCGATTTTGCCGGGTGTCCATAATGCACCGGATACTGTGCCGTTATTTGTTCCTGCGCTGTCGGATACAACATTGCCGCTTGTCTCATCGAGTTTCCAGTGACCGACAAGATTACCGGCAAAAGTAAATGAACAGAGCCCCAGAACCAGACATATAAACAGGGATTTTTGAAATGCGTTCATACCACTACCTCCTAATAAAGATTTATAATTCTCTCACTGTAACAGGCCGGAAACGTTAAACCATAAACCTGTCAATACACAAAAAACCACATATTTTTTTCATTATATCAATAAAAAAAGAGATTTAAAGTAAAATTTCATAAAAACTGGTTTTTATATCTATAATCATCGCTAATAGCTTGTTTTTTCGCCACTTATGAGAACAGATCTTAGAAACATTCCCTGTACTTTTGACATTTTTTTGACCACAATATTTTTAGGAAATAGAATAGACAATAACTGAATGGGCAACCTTGCGATTATACCGGAGACAATAAGACTCAAAAAACCAGATATTGGCCCACTCATATAGGTATATTTTATATTTCTGTAACCGCTGCTAAGCAACAGCCCTTCCAGCCTCTTTACGGATGTAACATAATTATGAGAAAAATCACCAACGAAGAATAGATATTTCCAGTTCACAAAATCAGGAGAACTGATAACAAATTTGCCGCCTGGATTTAATGCATTGAAGATTCCTTTACTGATTTCAAGAGCCTGATTCATAGTATCCATATGCTCTATAACGTGAACCATGACAACCGCATCAAATTTATTTTCCAACTTTGGAAGCGGCGGAACACGTGTCTGCAGAACCTCAACGCCGAGAGCTTTCAAATCGTCTGCCATCTGTTGGTTAGCCTCAATCGCGGTATATTTTATTTTCTCTTCAATACATACCCGTGCAAAGTCTCCGCGGCCCGGCCCTATTTCCAGTACGGAGTTTCCTTCTTTGACTTCTGAAAACTTAAAAATTTTTCTTGCGGTTAATTTGACCCATGCCCCTCCAATCGCCGTTGGCTTATCCTGGGCAAAATGTTTATAAAAATTATCATCGGTGTTTTTTTGTGAATCGGTCATATCAGCATTCTTTCTAAAAACTAAATTCTTTAAAACTCTCGCGGACTTTCGCTCCGCAGGCCTGCAATCTGCGCTTTGATTGATGCCCCGCTGGTATCAAAACACAATCAATTCCCATCTGCCGTGAAACCTCATAATCGTGCGTCGTATCGCCTATAAGCAAAATCTTTTCCGGGTTTGCGTCTATCTCATTCAAAAGTTTTTTGCCGACATCGACTTTGCTGTGCGCGTAATAGTCGTCAAGACCCGCTACGTCCTCAAAAAATCCCCGCAGCCCGAATGCCGCAAGCGCGCTTTTCAGCGAATCCGATTGACTGGCCGAAAGAACGGACTGGCCAAACCCGCCGGCTCTGAATTTCTCGATTATCCCGATTGCTCCCTCCCGCAATCGGCATCGGCCAAGCTGGGATTCATAATCCATTATGTACTGCATCGCGATTTTATCAAAACCCGTAACGCTGAAATCAAAACCGAGTTTCATATAATAATTCATAACGGGGAAATCGAAATGCTCCTGATATTCCGGCAGCGTGGTGGTTTTCATTCCGTTCGCAGTCAAAATCCGGTTAAGAACCTCGACGCAAAGCCACGCGTCGTCTAACAGCGTGCCGTTCCAGTCCCAGATAATATGAGTATATTTACAGAGCGGATTAGACGAGTTGATAGTCATTTTTGACCGGCAGGAACGCTGGATTCGGCGGCGGCCTTATCTGCAAAAAGTTTTTGCCATTTCGCTATCTGCTGATTCCACGCAGGCCGTTCAGTACCTGCGGGCATTTGTATCGAAACAAGCATTTGAAGTATCTGCTTTGCCGTTTCAGAATTCAGATTCGACGCAAAATAACCGTCAAGTATTTTCGCTGCCGCCGCATCCGGCAAAATATCCGAAGACAGCAGCATATTGGTTATTATTTGCTTTGCGGATTCCGTCTGGCCCGAACGCAGTTGCGTGTCAAGAAGTTTGGCCGTTATAGCGGGAACTTCATTAGGGTCGGCATTCGACTGAAGCAGCAGGCCGTAATACTTTGCCGCCTGAACATACAAACCTGAATCGCCGTAGTGTTTAGCCATTGCTCGCCGAATTGAAATCAGAAGACTGGCATTCTTCTCAACATCCGCTTTTTTCTCCGCAGCCTCGAATAACGCCCTTACGCGAGATAGAACAATCTCGTCATTTTTCGTCTTGGCAATACCCGCCATTTTTTCCGCCCACAAAAGCATAACATCCGTCTTGCAGTACTGGAATATATTCATCATTGCCTCGGCAGCCTGTCGTCTCTCGTCGTCGGATACGGAATTCGACAATATCGAACCGAGCCATTCAAGGTCGTCCTGCGTCCCGATTTGACCCGCCGCCGATATTAGTTCGATGCGAATCCTGTCCGACTGGTTATTGACAAAACCCTTTTCCTTCAGCGCAGCGAAAGCCCCTGCCTGATTCACTCTTATATAACCCGCAACCGCTGGAGCCGCTATTTGCGAATTCGGGTCATCGACCGCCTGTTTAAAAATATCCCCGAAAAGTTCCGATGCCGTCTTCTTATAAAAACTATCGCTGCCGCACAGCCGCGACATCTCCTCAAGAAGATGCGCCTTTACCTGCTCATCGCTCGTTTTGCGATAAGCGTTGGCGATGAGTTCAAAATAAGGCTTTACCTGCGAAACCTCAAGCCCGTTCTGCAGAAGAAGATTGCGAATCACCTCCGCCGCCGCTGCCGGATTGGATTCCTTCAGAAACACCGACGCGATTTGAAGAGTTTCCAAACGAATCTGCGAATTGATTTTAATCTCCGTCCCCGGCGAAAGCCCAAAATTACAAACGTGCCCAAGCGAAACAAGCAACTCTGTTTTCACCGCCGGGTCGGTTTCGACTTTAAGCTGCGCCAAAAGCTCGTCTGCCGAATTTACATTCGTCAGCATACCGAGCAGTTCCGCAGCGGCCAATCTCACCGCCGAATCAGACAGCGAAACAAGGGATATAATCTGCTTCTGAAAAACATCTAAAGGCAGAGTTTTACCGCTTTTTCGCCACATATCTATTTTTTCCAGAGCCCACAGCTTAATCAGGCTGTTATCCATCGCGAGGCTTTCTGTAATCACCTTCGCTCGCACCGCGTCGTCCGTCGTAGCCTGATAAACATTATCTAATGACTGCACATATCGCTTCTGCCAATTGACGACTTCTTCGCCAAGCTGACGGTTTTTATTCTGCAGCACCCACAATCTTTCGCGCAGAATGTCCGTTCGGCTCTTGTTCTCGAAATCCCTAAGACTTTTCCGCCACGCCTGCAAATCGTTGCCAGGCGGAATCCATTCGCGCAGAGCTTCGCCCGCAGCCGATGAAACCACACTGTCTTTACTGTCTAACAACTCTATCAGCTTTGAAACGACTTCTTTATCCGAACGAATCCGAAACGCATAGACCGCGTTTTTCTTCGCGACAGGACTGCCGCCTGTGTCATCTATTATCTTCTGAAGTTCGTCCTCGACCTGCCGGTATGTAAATATCAGCAGTCCCTGCGCGGCAAAACGCGCCGCATCCGCAGGCTGCGTCTCTATTATACTCATCAGAGGACGAATAAAATTCTCTCTGCCGGGAATAAGCTGTGCGAAATTCCGGAATTGGGCGATTGCCTTGCACACCGATGTTTGCGCCGCCGGGTTATCCTGCGACAAAAGCGATTCGAGCAGTATCTCCCGCGACTCAACGGATGAATCCTTCAAAAGTTCAACTGCCGTATCTATCCGAATCTGCTCCTCGGTCGAATTAAGCAGCGTCCAGCGGTTGATTTTCGACTGGCCGGTAAAACTCGTGTCTGCCATGTTCGGCTCTGCATAAAGACAGCCACAGAGAACACAGAGGACACATATAGAAATAATTTTAAATTTTAAATTTTCAGTTCTCAATTACAAGCATCCTGTTTTTTCGCTTTCTACGTTAAAAACCTATTTTATGTTCATTCCAGACGATTTCAAACAAAAACAGCTAATAACTCAATAATTTTTGTGCAATTTGCTCCGCCGCGGCGGGGTTGACGATTTTTCCGCAATTTTCCCGCATATCCCTGCGTTTCTCATCAGAGTTCATCAGCTCTTCCAAAGCAGGCCATAGAATTTCCGACGTTCTTTCCACATCGCACAAATCATCGACAATAACCCCGCAGCCGGCCTCGACAAGATATTGAGCGTTCAACCTCTGATGACAGTCGGCGTGATACGGATAAGGCAGACATATCGCCGGCGTCTTCGATGCCGCAAACTCCGCAATGCTCATCGCCCCCGCCCTGCCGATTGCGATATCAGCCGCGGCAAGCAGATTCGGCATATCATCATAATAATCCAGAACCTTGTGATTGATTTTCGCCTGCCGGTAAAGCGTCCTCACCGCGTCAAAATGCACAATCCCCGCCAGATGAACTATCTGCCAGTCCGCAGCGAAACCGTTGAGCCTGTCCAAAAGATACCCGACGACGTTATTTATGTTCGCCGCTCCGCCCGATGCGCCGGTAACTAACAAAATTTTCTTTTTCGGACTTAACCCAAGAGCCTTAATCGCGATTTCGCCATCGGCGTTAAAAAACGCCGCTCGCAGCGGACAGCCCGTCGTAATTACTTTACTCCGATTGCCGCCAAAACTTTTTGTCGTCTGCTCGAACTGAACAAAAATATCCCTCGCGAATCGCGCCATCAATTTATTCGCCTTGCCCGGCGTTGCGTCAACATTAAGCATCGCTGCCGGTATTTTTAATTTATGCGCCGCCAGCAGAGCGGACGCGGAAACAAAACCGCCGACACTCAATAAAACAGGCTTGTCATCGCCATCCGAACGAATCGTGCGAATAACCTCGCTCCTGGCCGAAAGCTGCGAATATACAAAAGAAAACAATTTAACTGGATTTTTCGTGAAACCTCTAACCGACAACGGAACATACCGATACCCGCCCGGTTGAAGAACACGAACATCTATCGACCGTTCGCTGCAAAAAAATGTTATTTTGCAGCTCGGCTCTAATCTTGAAAGTTCCTGCGCAACCGCGATAGCGGGATAAATATGGCCGCCTGTCCCGCCGCCGGCAAAATAAAAATGACTCATCCCGAAAATCCGTCCTTTTTGGTATAACTCTTTATGGAACAAAAAGTTGTTAGAAAAGGTTTTTTATATAAAATAGTCTCGGCCTTCAGGCCGAATCCACAATTTTGACTTTTAATCTTTGACTTTTGATTTTAAAATCTGACTCCTTCTGGCTATACTAACGAGAATACCTACCGCCGCGGCGGTGAGAAACAAATGGCTGCCGCCCGCGCTGATAAGAGGCAGCGCGATTCCCTTTGTCGGCAGAAGTTTAGTTACAACCCCGAGATTGATTACCGCCTGAAACGTTATCGCAAGCACAATCCCGAACGCCAGCAACCTGCCGAAATCGTCATCGCATCGACAGACTATTGCCATACCCAAAACGATAAACAGTATAAAAAGCAAAATCACGAAACACGCCCCAACGAACCCAAGCTCCTCCGAAATTATCGCGAATATAAAATCGGTCGTATCTTCAGGCAGATGCCCGTATTTGCTTATCCCCTCGCCAAGCCCCTTGCCGTAAAGCCCGCCCGTCGATATCGCTATCAGCGATTGCTTGATTTGATACCCGCTCGTCTGCTCCGTCTGCGAATCGGGCTGCGTGAACGATTTGAGCCTTTCAATTCTCTCCGGCGACGTAAGTATCGCCAAAGCCAGTCCAGCCGCCAGAATCGGTGCAGGCGTCAAAAAATGCCACCACCGCGCCCCTGCCACAAAAAACACCGAAAGACTTACAAACGCCACAAACGCCGCCGTACCGAAATCCTCAATCAGAATCAGCCCGACAACAAGTCCGATAAGCATACAAATCAGAACAAACGCGCCGAACCCCTTTATTTTGGGACCCAGCATAACCGACACCGCCGAGATGAACAAAATCATCGACCATTTCGCCAGCTCCGACGGCTGGAAGTTCATCTGAACAGGCCCAAGCGGCAGCCGAAGCCATCGCCTTGCATAATTTATTTCCATTCCGATACCGGGAATCAGAACCAACACAAGCAGAGCGACACTCAACATAACCAGCCAAACCGTCGGACAAAGCAACCAGTTCGACAAATTCCCCTTACCCAGCGAAAACACTCTGTAATTAACTAATGACATTCCGAACAGAATTACGATGGATATGAGAACGAACAGCATTTGTCGAAACTCGGGATATGTGTGGAATTTTGTAAAATCGTATTCGATATCGATTCGTGCGCTCGCGCTGAACACGAACACAACGCCGACTGCCATTAGTGTTACCGCTACACAGCCGGCCATATTCCCAATTGTCTTATTGCTGATTGCCATTTTACTCCGCCGATTATCCGACAATCCCGCCAAAAATCAATCAGAAAAAAACGTATCTCTTTTTCTTCGATATTTTTATTTGCTAAAAAGACCGGTTTTTGTTATAACTCGGCAATCTTTATTGGTCGTCGAGCTAATACTATGGACTTTTTGCCTGTAAAGTTGCTGTTTAGCCCCGTTAGAATAGCATTTCTAATCATCTGGTTCTATCTCTGTATGTACCTCGTCCAGCGGTTCGAGTTCAGCCCAATAGTCCCAAAAAGACTCAAAGCCTCGATGAATGTCCTGATGTTAGTCTTCGGCCCGTTTGTTTTATTTGTTTTCATCGCTGCCGAGGCCGCGGCAAAGATTCTCCGACAGGGTGTACCGTTTGCTGATGCCGTCAAATCGGCGTTTCACAGGGCAGGCCAAATCGTTGACGTAAGTCATTTCGCCGGCTCAAGAAGCAAAAATTCATTGGTTCTGCTCGATTCATCCGGCAAGGATATGTTCGAGGTTTTCGGCGGCGGCAAAGAAAAATCAGACCGCAGCGCAATCGAGCATACACATCTGCTCATTGCAAACGCACTCGACGAGCTTGCCAGCGATATTTTAATCGACCCGATAAGCGGCGAAACCTTTTCTGTGCGATACCGCGTTGACGGAATGCTTCGCACCGTTGAAGAAATCGACTTTAGAAAATGCGCCGCAATCGTCAACAGCATAAAAGCCGTTTCGAGTATGGATATTGCCGAACGCCGGAGGCCGCAGGACGGCGCATTCATCGCCAAAACGCCCGACGGCAACGTTTCTTTTCGTGTCGCAAGCGCAGGCGTTCTGCACGGCGAAAAACTTTCAATCAGAATCCTCAACATAGCCGCCAAACATTTGAGCATTGCCGATGTCGGGATGAGCGAACGCTATCAGCAGCTTGTCAGAGAAACGATAAGCCATCAGCAGGGAATGATTCTCGTTTGCGGCCCCACCGGCAGCGGCAAAAGCACCACGATGCAGGCTATGCTTTGCGAACTTGATTTTAACAGCCGAAACGTAATCACAATCGAAGACCCGATTGAATACGTCCTGCCGCAGGCCAGCCAGATTGAAATAAATCCCAAAGCCGATATCACATTCGCAAAGGCTCTCCGCAGCGTTTTAAGACAAGACCCTGACGTAATCAGCGTCGGCGAAATCAGAGATGCCGAAACCGCTTCCGTCGCCTTGAGCGCATCGCAGACAGGCCATTTGGTTCTGGCGACTCTCCACAGCAGCAGCAACGCGGCCACGATTGTTCGACTGATGGATTTGGGAATAAAGCCGCTGCTTATTTCGTCAGCGGTTGATTTGATAATATCGCAGAGATTGGTTCGCAAACTTTGCCCCAGATGCAACGCCGTCGCAGAACTTACCGAAACGCAGATTGCCCGATTCCAGCAGAGCAAAGTCGATATGAGCAAAATAATGCAGGCCAAAGGCTGCGAATACTGCAACAACACGGGCTATAAGGGCCGAATAGGCATATTTGATATGATGGTTGTCGATGAGGCCGTCAAGGCTCAAATTCTCTCCGATAATTTCTCCGTCAGCAATTTTAAAAATATCGGCGACGAAAACTACAAAACGAATCTTAGAAAACAGGCTCTTAAATTAGCTTTTGCCGGCGTAACCAGTCTTGCCGAAGTAAAACGCGTTACGTCGAATCTTGGATAGATTTAGAACATATAATAAAATGAAAAAGACGCAACATAGTGAAGCGTATCTCGTGATACGTATTTCGTTGTTTTTTCGCTTCACGCTTCACGAACGACGAAATACAAAAACTATGTGGCTGTCTTTTTGTTAGAGTTATTTACTATGATGTACAAATTTATAATACTGATTATCGCTCTTGGCTTCGCATGGCTCGGATACAAAAAGACCTGGTATCCGGCATGGTCGTTTTTGTTCAATGTCATTGTCGCGATTTATCTGGGTGTAATGGCTGGGCCGCAAATCGTCAATGCCCTGCCGATTATAAGAACCGAACTCGGCGATTTCGCCTATTCCGGCACAATGCTTGCAATCGCGGCGGTATATTTCATAATCGCCCAGCTTGCTACGCTTCGATATTTGACCGCTGTTTATTGTGTCTCCCTGCCATCGCTCCTGAACAGTATCGGTGCCGCTGTGCTCGGCTTTTTCACGGGCGCTGCAATAGCAGGTTTTGCGATATTTCTGATTAACATTTCACCGCCGCAGGGCAGTAAATACGTCGCTTTTTTTACCGGTGCGAAACTTTCGCAGGAAAAAGCGAACAGAGTCGTTTATAAAACCTGCGATTTTGTGCATAGCATATCCCTGCAGCAGCACCCGACATCGGTAAAGGAACAAATGGAAAAAATCTTCGGCAACTGGCGAAAGAACAACGCCAAAACCGCTGATGCCAATGTTTCTGCTGACATTAAAGATGTCAATACCCCCCAAAAGAATCGCCCCTGATTTCCATTGATTAGGAGACACAATTCGCTTAAAATGCTTGTTTTATAATTTTGAGGCATTTATGGCTGATATTAAGGCACAAGTTGAGCAAATTAAACGCGGCACCGTTGAGATTTACAACGAAAACGAGCTGGCTGACAGGCTCGCCTGGGCTGCGAAAGAAAAAAAGCAGCTCCGAATCAAGCTCGGTATGGACCCGACCGCGCCGGATATTCACCTCGGCCACACCGTTGTAATGCGCAAGATGCGACAGTTTCAGGATATGGGGCATAAAGCCGTCCTAATCATCGGCGATTATACCGCCCGAATCGGCGACCCGACCGGCCAAAACACCACAAGGCCTATGCTCTCAGGCGAACAAATCGAAAAAAACGCCCAGACTTACATCGAACAGGCCGGCAAAATTCTCGACACAAACCCGGACAAATTTGAGGTCAGACCTAACGGCCAATGGCTGGCGGATTTGAAACTCGCCGATATTATCAAGCTCACAAGTACAATGACTGTCGCTCGAATGCTCGAACGCGATACTTTTGAACTTCGCTATAAAGCCGGCGACCCGATAAGCATTCACGAATTCCTCTATCCGCTGATGCAGGGGTATGATTCAGTTATGGTACATGCTGATGTCGAACTCGGCGGGACAGACCAGACGTTTAATAATCTTGTCGGTCGCGATTTGCAGAGATTCAACAATCAAAAGCCGCAGATTGTGATTACGATGCCGATACTTGTCGGCCTTGACGGCAAACAAAAAATGAGCAAGTCAAAGGGCAATTACATCGGCGTTACAGATGAGCCGAAGGATATGTTCGGCAAGGTAATGAGTATCAGCGATGAAATGATGGAAAACTATTACACGCTGCTGACAGACCTTCCGACTGAAAAAATAAAAGAACTTACCGACTCGAACAAAACGCATCCGAAACTGGCGAAGGTTCTGCTTGGCAAAACTATTGTTGCGCAATTTTATAATGAAGCTACCGCCGAGGTCGCCGCCGCTGAATTTGAAAAAGTTTTCGCACAAAAGCAGCTGCCCGACAATATGCCGGAGATTGAGATTTCCGCCGAGCCAATCGCCGCGGCCAAATTGGTTGTGCAGTGCAAACTTGTCGAGACCGGCGGAGAAGCCAAAAGACTTATAGCAGGCGGCGGTTTTACAATCGACGGCGAAAAAATTGCCGATGCCAATCAGATGCTCACGCCTAAAGATGGAATGATTTTAAAGGCGGGTAAAAGAAAATTCGCAAAACTGAAAGTAATTTAAATAATCCGTGTCTAAAAAAAATAAGTAACACTTTAGCCGAGTGTCAAATACGACTTGTCATTCCCGCGCAGGCGGGAATCCAGTTTCGTAGAGTGGGCTTCAGCCCACGCGGTTTTTTTTCTACTTTCGGCTAAAATATTACAAAAATAATATCTCTATTTTCTCTGTGTCTCTGTGGTGAGAATTTATGAAATTACCTGAAATAAAAAATTCGCAAAAGTATAAAGGTCTTTATGTCGTCGATTTTGGCCAGAGTTGCTCTGTCGGTTTTACCGCTGACGAAGTTGCCGAGCTGCTCGAAAGCGAAAATTTCAAAGATATAAAGGTTTATAAAATTTATAACGCCTATCCCGACGGCAAAATGGAACTTAAAGGCGTTCCGAGCGAAATTTTTCAGCTTGAGTTCGGAATGTTCTTCTACGCATCCGACGAGGCGACCGCCAACAGGGATTACAAGACACTTGTCAATTCCGCCGTCAAAACCGCTCCGCCGGCCAAAGCGAAAGTGCATATGGCGCAGTACAGCGATGAAAAATTCGTAACCGCCGTAATTTTCCCCGCTGAATATAATGACGAATTCAGCAAATGGCTTTTGGACATAAATTACAAAACGGCAGGCTCGGCAGAAGGCGGTATCGAGGCTGCAAAGAGATATTACGCCGATGCTCCACAGATTATTGAATGGCATCAGTTGTTTTCCGCCGACCAGATTGATAGTATGACGGGTGCGGAACTCCTGACCGCGACAAAAATGGCAATCGCAAGGTAATTGGTTCAGAGCCGCGACAGTAATGGAGCGGTAACAGATGAGTAATGAAAAATACCATTAAAAACATATTTCTCTGTGTCCTCTGTGCTCTCTGTGGCTTATTTAAAGTAAAACCCACTCCCGATGATTTGAAAAAAATGGAGTTTTCAAGTTCAACCCAGCGGCTTGGTGTTTCGTTCACCGATAAAATCAGAAATGCTTTTCGCCACAGATGGCTAAAAAAGTCTGATTAACGCCGACTATTGTATTCCGCTCCGCAGCGTGGGCATTGCACTTTGCTGCCGGTGAAATTCGGCGGAATTTTCATCTTCAAGCCGCAGGAACAGTCGATAAATTTGTATCCGCCTGCCCGCTGCATAATATCGCCGATGTCGCGAGTTTGTTTTTTGTAGCCTGCCGCCTGTTGCGTCGATGCCTGACGAATTTCAAGATGCTCGACAGTTTTCATCGCTGATGATGGTATCGGCGTAGTCGAGTGAGTTGACTTATTAAACGCCTCCGAATAATCCGCAAACGATGCGCCAGCCATACCTCGGAGAATTCGTACCCGCTCGGAAATCGGCGGATGCGTACTGGTCAAATCGGAAAGTTTCATTCCTTCCTTCTGCAAAGGATTGACGATATACATCGGAGCCGAGGCCTTATTCGCAACCGAAAGCGGAATGGTATTCTGCGATATTTTTTCCAGCGCACTGGCCAGCCCTTCGGGATAGCGGGTCAGTCTTGCCCCGCCCGCATCGGCCAGATATTCGCGCTTCCGGCTCAATGCGAAATAAAGCAGCGTCGCCATAATAGGAGCAAGAATCGCGCAGACAATCGCAATCACGAGCATAATAGCCTGTGCGCCGCCTGCATTTTTGTCTCGCGATGAATATCGCCTGCCTCCTCCGCCGTACATTGAGCCGTAAAACATACTCCGCAGAAAAATCTGCGAAATCATTGTTATCGCGCCGAGCATAACGCCTGCAATGGTAACAAACAAAATATCGCGATGCAGAATATGGCTCATTTCGTGAGCGACAACGCCCTGAAGTTCATCTCTGTTGAGTCTGCCGAGAAGTCCCGCTGTAACGGCGATTGAAGCATTCTGCGGATTCCTGCCCGTCGCAAAGGCGTTCGGGGCCGATTCATTTATTATATAAACCTTCGGCATCGGCAAAGACGCTGCGATTGCCATTTCCTCGACGATATTGAAAAGCTGCGGATGAACGCTTTTTTCGACAGGAACAGCTTTGCTGGCGGCAAGAAAAATCGCATCTCCGCTGCTGAAACTAACCATTGCGAGAATCAGCCAGACAGCCAAAGCTGCCCCAAGGCCGAGAATTCCCCCATTGGGATTTGGCACATAGGCCATTCCTATTGTCCAGCCGATAGAGCCCAAAACCGCCGCCATCAGAAATAGCAGCAGTATTGAATTTCGTTTATTTGCTCTGATTTGCTCCCACATAGCAGCTTAGTTTCCGAAGCTTATTTTTGGAACGGCTTTTTCTGATTCATTTTCCAATTCAAAGAACTCCCTTTTGCTGAAATTAAACATTCCAGCGATTATATTCGATGGAAACATTTGTGTCTTGTTATTGAAGAACAGAACCTGGTCGTTATAAGCCTGCCTCGAAAACGCGATTTTATTTTCCGTACTGCTTAGTTCTTCCTGAAGAGCGAGAAAATTCTGATTAGCCTTCAAATCGGGATAAGCCTCGACCGTGAGCAGAAATTTGCTCAACGCCGCACCGAGAACGCCTTCAGCCTTACCAGCATCAGCGACGTTTTTCGCTCCCATCGCCTGGCTTCGGGCTGCCGTAATAGCTTCAAAGGTTCCGCGTTCGTGCTGCATATAGCCTTTGGCTGTTTCGATGAGATTCGGTATCAAATCGTGCCGTCGCTTGAGCTGAACAGATATTTGCGACCAGGCGTTATCAACCTGATTCCGCAAAGCGACTAATGAATTGTACATTCCGATAATTGCGAAAACAATTACCGCCACAACAACCAAAACAATAATCCACGCCATTTTAATTTCCTTTCAGATTTAGACCACACTGAACTTATGAACAGTTAGCTGCCTATATGTTTTTCCGGGCAAAAGAACAGTTGACGGAAAATTTCAATGCCGGCGGAATTTTTTAGTATAAAAACTTCCACCTCGGATTTTCCTTTCAGTTTTCCAAAAATACTTTTTTTAATAAGCATTTTTTTCTCTGTGTCTCTGTGGTGAACAATTTTTAACGCCGAAAACTTCCGTCAAAAGTTTAATTACCTTTTTTTCTTTATCAAAATTGCCTTTGCTCAAAATCCGTGAAAGTTCCCCGCGGTCAAACCACAAGCCG
>MHXU01000148.1 GCA_001824555.1 Planctomycetes bacterium GWC2_45_44 | reverse complement strand
AAGCGAAGATTTAGGCTCACAGCAGGGGCCGCTATTTTCGCTTGAATGTTTCAGGCGTTTTCACGCTCCGCGATTTAAGAAATATATCAGTTTGGGCAAACAGGCAGGAGCGAAAGTTTTTTTTCATACGGATGGCGCATGCCGAATTTTTATTCCTGAACTCATAAACTTGGGTGTTGATATACTTAATCCAATTCAACATAGATGCCCTGGAATGGAACGGACGGCTCTCAAGAACGATTTCGGTTGTAGCCTTGTGTTTCATGGTGGCGTTGAGAATCAGCATATATTGCCTTTCGGCACGGTAGATGAAGTCAGACAGGAGGTAATCGATTGTTTTGAAATGCTTGCAATTGGAGGTGGTTATATCTGCGCTCCGTGCCATAACATACAGCCCGTAACTCCGATTGAAAATATTCTGGCAATGTATGATACCATCAAAGAGCTATCAACTGATTTGAAATATACTCGGCCTATTTCGTAGCATTATGGGTAAAACGCATGTTTTTAATTGAGTGTTTGACAACTGGCATTTATGTAAGGTTTTGCGTGTCAATGAAAGGTCGCAAAAATGACGAATAGAGAATGTGTAAAAGCGGTTCTAAACTATAACTCTTATGATAGATTGCCCATGGTTCATTTTGGTTTTTGGAATGAGACATTGGAGAAATGGTATGTGGAGGGGCACATCTCAAAAGAACAGGCATCTCGATGGGCTGATGCCACACCGGTCGATAAGGAAATAGGCGGGAAGCTTGGTTTTGACTTTAATTGGCTTACGTGCTTTTTGCCGGCTAATAAACTTAGCCCTGTCTTTGAAGAGAAGGTAATTGAGGAGTATTCTGATGGTTCCAAAAAGGTGCTTAATGAAGATGGTGTGCTAATTTTGGTAAAACCGGGCAAAATTTCTATCCCGCAGGAATTCGACCGTTTGCTCAAGGATCGCGCATCTTGGGAAGCTCACTACCTGCCAAAGTTACAGTTTTCGATTTCACGCGTCAACGAAGGGGTTGTCACTGCGGGTCGGGCAGTCTTTAAATTTGCGCCAGAAGGGCTAAAGTTTCTTAAAGAAGAAAAAACCAGGGAAGATCCTGTAGGGCTATTTTGCGGTAGCCTCTTAGGCCAGATAAGGAATTGGCTCGGTTTAGAGGGCTTGAGCTATCTTTATGCAGATGACGAAAAACTGTTTGATGAGATTATCAACACGGTAGGTGAACTCTCATACAAAGTAGTCGAGAGTGTTCTTTTGACAAGTGCCAAATTTGATTTTGCGCATTTCTGGGAAGATGTTTGTTTCAAAAATGGACCTCTCATTTCCCCACAGGTCTTCGAACATAAAGTAGGTCCACACTACAAACGTATAACTGACTTGCTTAGAGAACACGGTGTTGATATTGTTTCACTCGATTGTGACGGTTGTATTGATGCGCTTATCCCTACTTGGCTTACGAATGGCGTGAATACTATGTTTCCCATTGAGGTTGGTACCTGGAATGCCTCAATCAAACCATGGCGTCAAAAATATGGTAAAAAAATCCGTGGCATCGGAGGGATGAATAAGACAGTTTTTGCACAAGATTTTGCGGCCATCGATGCCGAAGTCGAACGCCTTAAACCTCTGGTCGAGTTGGGCGGATTTATTCCTTGTCCCGACCATCGTATCGCGCCGGATGCCAAATGGGACAATGTGCGTTATTATTGTGATAGAATGAGAAAAGTATTCAATAATCAATAATAGCGTCTGATGTTTAATGTGGCGTTATATGACAGAAAAAAGTAGATGATGAAAGGAACGTTAATGTTGACAATAAAAGAGATAATGCATACCGCATGGGATTCTCATACGGTCATACCCAGTTTTAACATTCCATATTTGCCGATGATGGAACCGGTAGTAAAGGCATTGCGGGACACGCAGTGCTTTGGACTTATCGCGGTGGCAAGATTGGAATGGGAAAAATTTGAAGCAGGCAGTCTGCATGCGATATACGATGAATACCAGAGAGTAAAGGATAAAAAATATACTCGCCTGCACCTTGACCATGTGCCGGTAATAGATGAAGATAACAAGTTGGTTGACTATTTTAAAATTATCTCTGAAGCTGTGAATATGGGCTATGAATCTGTGATGGTTGATGGCTCGCGATTGCCTCTGGCTGAGAATATCGCTGTCACACGGAAAGTGGCTGATATGGCGCATAAAGCCGGGATTCCTGTAGAAGGCGAACTTGGCGCGGTTATGGGGCATGAAGCTGGGCCAATTCCTCCTTACGAAGAGTTACTTGCCTCCGGCAAGGGATTCACATCGCCGGCAGAGGCTAAACGCTTTGTAACCGAAACAAATGTTGACTGGCTCTCGGTAGCGATTGGAAATATCCACGGCGCAATTTCTGTTGCAAAAAAGGACGCGAAAAAGGTCGAAGCCAGACTCAATATCGAACATCTGGAACGTATAAGTCATGATGTCGCCATTCCTCTTGTGCTTCACGGTGGTTCAGGAATTAAAAAATCGTATATTATTGAAAGTATTCGGCATGGCATCGCAAAAATCAATATCGGCACTGCCATTCGTCAGCCTTATGAATCTGCGAGAAAAGAATCTATGGCCAAAGCTCAACAGGCAGTATATGAAACGACAATGATTATTATAAATGACGAATTAGAGATTAGCGGTTCTGCAAAATATCTTTTAAACCCATAAATCGCTGTAAAAAGGAAATTGTTATGAAAGAAAATAAAACGACGTTCGCATTATTTTTTGGTAATCGCGGTTTTTTTCCTGCTTCATTGCAAAAGACCGCCAGACAGGAAATAAAAGATGCCCTCACGAAGCTCGGCCACAAAACACTTATGCTCAACGAACAGGCGACACGCTTTGGTGCCGTTGAAACACCCAAAGAGGGGCAAATATATGCTAACTTTCTGCGTGAGAACAAAGGCAAATATGGAGGTGTAATCCTTTGTCTGCCAAATTTCGGAGATGAGACCGGCGCGATTTCAGCGCTCAATGATTGCGGTGTGCCTATTTTGATTCAGGCGTATCCGGACGAGCTTGATAAAATGGCCCCCGAGCTTCGACGAGACGCATTCTGCGGCAAGTTTTCAGTAATGGATGTTTTCTGGCAATATGGTTTGCCATTTACAGCCCTCAAGCCTCATACTGTACATCCGAAGACAAAGCAGTTTGCCGGAAACATTGATTATTTTGACAGGGTATGCCGTGTCGTAAATGCCATGAAGAATATGGTTGTAGGTGCTATCGGCGCGCGCACCACGGCATTTAAGACTGTTCGTATTGATGAGCTTGCTATGCAGCGACATGGAATAACGATGGAAACACTTGACATGTCAGATATTTTTCACAGAATGAACTTACTGAAAGATAATGATAAAAAATACAAAGAAAAAGCCCAGTGTCTTGCCGACTATTCTTCGTGGGAAAATGCGACGAAAGAGGTCTTTAATAAATTAGTAAAGCTGGGAGTCGTGCTTGATTCTGTAGTAGAAGAGTTTGGTATGGATGCGATAGCGGTCAGATGCTGGGTAGAATTGCAGCAGCAGCTCGGCATTTCTCCATGTGTGCTGCTGAGTGAAATGAATGAACGCGGCATAGTGGCGGCATGTGAAGTGGATATTGGCAATGCGGTAACTATGTATGCTTTGTCGAGAGCTTCTGGTAATGCGGCGACTTGTCTCGATTGGAACAATAATTACGGTGATAACGAAAATAAATGTATATTGTTTCATTGCGGGTCGGTACCACAGAGCATGATGACTGGCAGGGGGCAAATAAGCGACCATGCTATTTTAGCCAATGCTGTGGGTAAGGGGTGTTCGTATGGGTGTAATGTCGGCGGAATTGCACCAACGCCTATAACCTTTGGCAGTATGCTGACAAATGCCGGGGAGCTTCAGTTTTATTTAGGACAGGGACGCTTTACCGATGATGCAATACCTGAGGATTTCTTTGGCTGCGCAGGCGTGGCAGAAATTGATGGTTTGCAGAATGTACTTCAGCAAATTGGTTATATGGGGCATCGTCATCACGCCAGTATTACGCCTGGGCATGTGGTTGGACCTGTCGCAGAGGCGTTTGAAAAATATCTCGGATACAGAGTTACAAAATTATGAGTTTGATGGGTATTGATGTTGGTACGACGGGCTGTAAAGCTGCTGCGTTTTCAGATAATGGGCAATGTATTTCGGCAGCTTACAGGGAGTATCCGACGGTACGCCTCCAGGCTGGCTGGGCGCAGTTGGATAGTCATGCGGTTATGCTGGCTGTCAAGGAAGTCATTGCGGAAGCAGCGGCCAAAACATCAAAAGACCCCGTGCAGGCGATCTCTGTCAGTTCTCTGGGCGAGGCAATGACGCCTGTTTCTGCTGACGGTGAGATACTGGACAACAGTATTCTTGGTGCCGATGTGCGCGGCGGGGATTTACTCGAACGCACTACCGCTGCTATTGGACAAAAAGATTATTATAAAATTAACCCTAATATCCTTGGTTTCAACTATTCCCTGCCCAAACTCCTGTGGCTAAAGCACAATAAACCCGATTTATACCGGAAAACGGACAAATTTTTACTATGGGGCGATTTGGTAACATTTATCCTTAGCGGCGAATCTCTGACAAGTTTCTCGCTTGCCAATCGCACTCTACTGTTCGATATTCACAGAGAAACATGGTCTGATGAACTGCTGAAACTTTGCGATATTGAGCAGGCAAAACTGCCTCTGCCGGTTGCCAGCGGTACTGTAGCCGGATCGTTGTGTGCTTCAATCGCGACTCAACTCAATCTCCCTAAAAACACAAAAGTGGTAGTTGGTGCCCATGACCAGTGCTGCAATTCATTAGGTGCCGGAATCCATACCGCCGGCAAAGCCGTGTGCGGAATTGGAACTTTTGAATGTATCACGCCAACGTATGACCACTTGCCGGATTCTGAATATATGCTCTCCAACGGTCTTAACATTGAGCATCACGCGATTGCAGGGCTGTATGTATCCTTTATATATAACCAGAGCGGTTCGCTTGTGCGATGGTTTCGTGATACCTTTGCCTCTGCGGATAAGAAATTGATTAAATCCGGTGAGGATATTTATGAAATCCTTGCCAGAGAAATGCCCGCCGACCCTGCAAGACTCTTAACGTTGCCGTATTTTGAGGCAAGCGGCGCGCCACGTTTCATAAACGACGCTGCCGGCGTGATTGCTGGCCTGAAAATCAATACACAAAGAGGCGAAATACTTAAATCTATAATGGAATGTGCGACATTCTATTTTCTTGAAAGTATCGATTCATTAAAAAAAATCGGGATTGACACATCCGAATTTGTTGTAACCGGTGGCGGTGCGAAGTCAAATCAATGGCTGCAAATAAAGGCAGACATTTTTGGTGTTCCCTTTGTTCGGCCCAAAATAGTCGAGTGCAGCGCTCTCGGAGCCGCCATGCTGGCCGGTATCTCAACCGGAGTTTTTGCAAACGCACGGGACGCCGTTTCGCAGTGCGTTAAAATTGATTGTACCTTTGAGCCGGATGCAAAGCGTCACGGAATTTACAAAGAAAAATACGAAATGTACAAGCAAATTTCTCCGGTCTTAAGGAAAGCATCAGCGATATTGCGCAGGTTGGAAGAGATGGAGCAAAAATAGTTCTAAAATAATTTGTGAAAAATTAATAAAGGATTGATTGGATGAAGAAAATAATAATTTTGGCGGTTGTTGTGTGTATGATGGCGGTGGTTGATGTTGCTTTGACCGACACTATACGAGGAATTAACATTGATTTTGTAACTATCGGCAACCCCAGGCATACGAGAACTGAGGCAGATTCGAATGGCTGTAGTGCAATTCATTATGTATATCGTATTGGCAAATACGAAGTTACCAACGCTCAGTGGAACGCTTTTGCTTCAGTTGCAGGTGTCCCCACGGGTAATCCGAGCTACGCTTATGACCAAAATACCTCTTCCGCTGTTGCCCAGCAGCCGACTAATAATGTAAGCTGGTATGAGGCGGCACAGTTCTGTAACTATCTTACAAGTGGTGATAAGAGCTGCGGTGTCTATCAGTTCACCGGTAATAATGCTAACCCCGGAGATTTTGTCGGTGTTAACCGTGCATCAGCTCAAGTGTTTTACGGACTGATTTATTTTCTACCGACCGAAGATGAATGGTTCAAGGCGGCATATTACAAGTCTGACGGCACCGGCTATTCGCTCTATGCCAATGGCCGGAATACCATTCCCGCTGCTGGTAACGGTTGGAATTATTATAAGGGTGGGGCGTACGGCGAACCATGGAATGTAGGTGCCGGCACGCAGGAACAGAATGGCACTTTTGATATGATGGGCAATGTCTGGGAGTGGACTGAGGCTCGGTCATCCACTTCCTATTGCGGTGCTCGGGGCGGTTCGTGCGGCAGCAGTGACATCTTCCTGAGATCATCCCCTGTGATTAGCTACGAGCCGAGTGATGAGAGCTGCTTTGGAGGTTTTCGTGTTGCATCTCTCTCTGTTCCCTGCAATATGGGTTTGCCTCCCTTAGTTAGCATAGAAAAAGCTGCTCCTGCCAATTTGATAAAACTTGGAAACTGGCAATATATGAAAGACAGGAATGCCCACAGGATAGGAATTAGTCCTGTGCTTAGAATCGAAACGCAGGCGAAAAGAGCGGCTATTGAAGCGATTGGTTGGGATACTGAGGGAGGCAGCAGGGCAAAATTGAATATCATAAAATCGCCTATTGTACTTCTGACCCTTGCAGGTGGTAATTGGCAATCTTCGGCGGATATGGATGCGAAAGTGATAGCCAGAGAGCCGAACATGGTAAAATATGAACTAAAGACATCCGCCGGCTATGGACTGACGTGGGGAATAACGGCCAAAGACAACGGCGGATTTAACATGAGATTTGCTTCGGTTGGTAGCCAAAATATTCCTGAAAAAATTTCGCTTGTACTCCCATTTAACCAGCGGCTGGCATCTGCAACGGTTATAAGCGGAAATTGGATAGATGAAAAAACAACAAAATTCCCTCTTATAATTAGTGTGCCGGATATTGGCCAGATGCATGTTTCAAGTCCCCTGCGGCCGGACATAACGGCATTTGCGACCGGTAACCGTGAGGCTGCTGAAATGACGATAACAATGCAATTGCCTGTTCCGGACGAGCAAGGCTATGAAATTATATTTGACCCTCTGATTCTGCCGATGCCCGCAGAAATAAATGATCAAAAACAATGGTTGCAGGCCCGTCGAGGCTGGTTTAATCTTCTTCAGTTTAGCATTCTATCGCAGCAAAGAGGTGAAAATATACCTGCGGGTTTATGGGCCAATAATACCCTTAGCGACCCGGTCAGTTCTACGGTATTTATGCTTGGCGATGTTGCTCTGTTGATGCCGAAATTGGCGCCGGATATTCCAATTTGGCCGATACTGCGAAGAACAGTAGAATACTGGATGTATGAAAAATTAGGTCCAAATGGCGGTATCATATACTGTGCGTATGTTTCACCTGAAATGATGGACTCAAACCCATCAGTTGTTATAGGTGCCTGGGCTTATATCAAGGGGACTGATGATATTGAATGGCTGCGGAAGAACATCGAACGCCTTGAGTTCATTGCCTCTTATACGGAAAGTCGAGATATCGACGACGACGGGATTATCGAGTCGCCAAACAGCGGCAACAGGGGAACACGCATATTTGGAGATACATGTTTCGATACGTATAGCAGCGGACATAAGAATGCTTATGTAAATATGCTGGCATACCGTGCGTTTAAATGTATGGCACAGCTCGAACAAAAGCTTGATAATCAGCAGCGTTATGATAGATATTCTGCAAGAGCTGACGCAATCAAGTCAAAATTTGTCGCTACTTTCTATAATCCAGAAACGGGCTGGCTCGGCTGGTGGCGCAGCAGAGACGGCTATCTGCATGATGTGTGGTCAGACGTTCCCACAAGCATGGCGATTATGTACGGCCTTGTTGACCGCGAAAGCGGACGCAAAATGATGGATTCATTGTGGGTGGTTTTGCAGAAGAGCGGCTTTAAGCGTTTTGATATTGGAATTCCTTTGAACTCGCGCCCCGTCCCTCGCGAGGACCAGTTCAGCGGATATGCCGCGCCGAAAAAGGAAGATGGTTCTGATACTTTTGGCAAGTATCTCAACGGTGGTTGCTTTGGAATGACTAACGTTTATTTTTTAACTGCAAGTAAGATGGTAGGAGCGGAAGAGCGTTATAATAAAGTAATGACTGCGATGTTGGACCGCCAGGAAAAAGGAGTATTTCCAAACGGTGGTGGATTTCAAAATGGATTTGTTGATAAGTCGTTTGATGGCGCTGAGGTTTTCGATTGGCAGGGAATCCCGTGCGGCTATGAAGGACATCTGGTTTACAGTTGGAAATTTCTCGATGCGCTTTTCTTAGGCGATGCTGAAGTCAGAAATCAATTGTTATTGGCAAAATGAAATTGCCAGAGTTAGATAATATGAACAGTTTTACGGATTTAGAGATTTAGGAGAAATATGATGGAATTACAATTGCAAGTTGAAAATAACACGCTCTATATGTGTTTGATTGTGGACAACAAAATTATCTCACAATCTCGATATAATTATTGTTTGAACTGGATGCAAGGCGGGCAGTCGGCCTGTGCAAATTTTGCCAAAGATGTGGTTTTTCAGAAAACTTCTGAGAAGGGGACTCACCGAACTGGTTTCGAAATAACTGGATCGTTAGGTAATACCATCAGATTCAAACATATCTTCACACAATCCTCAACGCAGCAAATACAGGAGGCAATAACAATTTCGAATATTTCGAATAAGCCTGTTGAAATAAGCGATCTAAGCTGCGGCTTTCAGGAATGTCTTGCTGATAAGCAGGATTGGCGGCTAATTGCGGTTCCATTTAGAATTCAGGTAGATGGACGCAAGCACGATTATACCTGTGACCAGCTAATCAAAGGAGAATACACCAATTCAGATGGCGAAATGTCATCTGTATTTCCTTCATTACTAAAGGGCGCATTGCGATCAGAAGCATGGCTCTGGACCAACAACAAAATTGGTTTGTTGGTCGGGAAGTACAACAATGATAATATTGAAATGTCTATGGCGAAAGTTCAAAGTAAATCGGATAACAGCGATTCTTTTCTGCAATTTGGTGGTGTGGGATTCTGCCTTTTTGGTGAGCCTTCCGATGCGAAAGTTCTGCAGCCCGGTGGAAGTTTCACATTTGGGATTACACATTATGAAGTCTATGCCGGAGGTCTGGAGCATGGTTTTAGAAAATATACGTCTTTTCTGAACTCCAAAGGGCACGCATTGCCTGCCACCTACAATCCTCCGCTTAACTGGGAAATACTTTATGATATTGGCTGGTATCACAGTGACCAGGAACAACTTAGTAAGCATTTCACTTTAGACAAACTGTTTTTGGAAGCCGAAAAGGCAAAGGAAATAGGCTGTGAATTACTGTATCTTGATCCCGGCTGGGAAGAGTGCGAAGGCACATCCTTATGGGATGAGAAACGGCTTGGGAAGGTTTCAGAGTTCAAGAAAACATTACAGCGAAAATATAACTTGAAATTTGGATATCGTGATTCGGCTTGGTTATATCGGGATGAGTTTCCACATGCATGGTATCATTGTCCAAATCCTGTAGCGGACAGAGGTCGTTCTAATCCTTCGCAGGATACTCATCGTCCCCAGCGTCTATGGCATTTTTGCAGTTTATGCAAAGAATGGAAGCAGGAAAAAATCGAGCGCATTAAGAAAACAAATGCTTCCGGTGTGGATTTTATGATGATTGACGAATACTGTTGGTTTGGTCCATGTTTTGCGCAGGATCACGGCCATAATATTCCCACAACAGCCAGCGATCATGCTAAAGCAGTTTTTGATTTGGTCAAATCGGTGAGACATAATTCGCCTGACGTGCTCATTGAATGTCACGACCCCTTATGGCCTTGGGGATGCAGATATCTTCCTACTTACTTTAAGCAGGGATTTGGCTTTGACGCTGCTTATCAGGAGAATTGGGGATTTGAGCTTATGTGGGAGTGCTTAAAAAATCTTAAGGATGAGGGGCGGGCTAAAGTTCTCTACTATTATGCGATGGCATCGAATATCCCCTTGTACTTACAGATTTCGATGGTTACAGATAATGACCAGTGTCTCTTTTTCTGGTGGGCCGCATCGACGGTCAGGCACATAGCAATTGGGGGAAAATACCATCATTACGATTCGAGGCTTAGAGAAAAATATTGTCCTGATACGGAAAAGCGATGGAATTGCTACAAACAAGCTGTGAAATTATATCTTTTACTAAAAGAGTATTTTGTCCGAGGAGAATTTCACGGATTACATGAAGAAGCCCATCTACATACTTTGGACGGGAAAATCGGCGGAGTCCTAACTCTGTTCAATATTTCGGAGCAGCCTCTCAAAATAGAAGCGTGGATTGAGCCTGAAATGATTGGGGCGCTGCCGAATAGTGAACTCGAATCAAATGTTCCGGATAATATCGAATGGCGTAATGGCAAACTCCATGTAAGCGTTCCATTAGAAGCGGCTTCACCGCAGGTAGTATTGTTGGGAGATGCTTGTAAAGTTCGACAAAAATGTTAAAAGCAGCGCATTGGCAAATTGGTTATGGCATAGATAAGAGCGAAGGAAAACGCATGAAATTGGACTCGGAAATTAAAATTTCTAATTACGATATGGAAATATTGCGAGCGATTGCCTCAGATGTTGCCGAAATTGCTCAACTTGAGGTACATCGGCAAAAAGCGGCGCTTTGGACACGCCTCAACGATATTGATTCCATGCGTCCTATGGTTTGGATAAATGAAATATGCTGGCACGAAATGAATGTCAATAATGAATTAACGCTATATACGCAATCGCCTTGGGCTCAAAATCAAGAGACCTGCCTCAGGCAATTGCTTTATCAGTGGCGGCATTTGCCGGCCGACATGATTGTAAGTAATTATCTCAGTTGTCCGCTTGTTATCCATGACACAGGTTTTGGAGTAATTGAGGATGTTGATATTGTCAAGACCGATGAAAACAATTCCGTTGTTTCCCGCTGCTTCCGTCCGCAGATAAGTAAACCATCGGACATTGATAAAATAAAAATGCCGGTGATTACTTATGATGTTCACGCGACAAATACTAACTACCAGCTCATGTGCCAAGTGTACTCCGGCATCCTTCCTGTCAAAAAAGAGGGCATTAAACATATTTGGTTTACTCCCTGGGATAATTTAATTCGCTGGTGGGGCGTTCAGGAAGCGATGATGGATCTTATCGCCAGGCCTAATATGGTAAACGATATTGTTTCCCGTATGGTTGATTCCTATCTCTGCGGGCTTGAGCAATTTGAGAAATTAAATTTGCTCGCGCTTCATGCGGATGACACCCGCATTGGTAGTGGCGGCTATGGTTGCGTCAGTCAATTGCCGGGAAAGGATTTTAGTCCTGATTATGTTAGGCCTTTAAACATGTGGGGCTGCTCGAACGCTCAGATTTTTAGCGGAATTTCTCCAGAAATGCACTGGGAATTTGCGATAAAACATGACATTCCTTGGCTCAAAAAATGGGGTCTGAACTATTATGGATGTTGTGAACCGCTTGATATGAAAATGGATATTTTAAAAAAAATTCCCAATCTTCGTAAAGTTTCTATGAGTCCTTGGATTAATAAAGCGCGAGCTGCCGAGGCTGTTGGTAAAGACTATGTCTTTTCTTTTAAACCCAACCCGGCAGTCTTGGCCGAGACTGATTGGAACCCCAAAATCGTCCGTGCTGAAATTAAAGAAATGCTCGAAATCGGACGTTCTTGCCATATAGAAATTATATTGAAAGATATTTCCACCGTACGTTATCAACCGCGGCGACTTTGGGAATGGTGTGAAATTGCTATGGAACTCGCTTGCGAATATGCTTCTTAAATAAGATTATGAGCAGAACGAAATTCTTTTAGATGATTTGAAATAAATTTTTATTAGGGGTACCGACATGGCAAAGCTCAACAATGTCAATACGACCGACATTGCCGAGGCTATAAGGTTTGGCTGTAATACGATGTGCAGTGTGTTCAATGCTGATGATAATAATGTGCCTTTCTTTGCCTCCGAAGTTTGGCCTCATGGCAGTTTTGCTTTTTCACCCCATTGTAGTGAAAGCCATGTACCAGGCCGTCATCTTAACGCTTTGCTCAATGCGGAAGATGCATTAGGAATTGCCATTGATACTGTTGCTATCGACCATCATGCCAATGCTGCTTTCTTGTCCTATAGCGGCCCATTGTGTTTGCCGTTGAATCGTAAGGAAATGGGCGGCGCATTTGGTACCTTTTGTCCGCATCATATTCGCGAAGGTTTTCACGCTCTTTATGCTTTGGTTAAGTATCGCAAGAGTGACAGGGCACAGGACATTGCGGAAAAAAGTATCGACTGTATTCTTGCTCTCTGGGATCCCGTCAACGGCTGGAATCGTGAGGTCTTCGAAAAACAACATGTGGAATTTACCGAATGGTCGTTTGTAATTGGATTAGGGCGTTCTCTTGGTTCTCTCGTTAAGTACTATAACGCCACCGGTTCGGCTCGTGCCCTTCATCTGGCAACCATGATTAAAGATAAACTCATCAATGAATTCTATGGCATTAATGGCAATTTTGATGCGAGCTTTTTTGGCGACCATGTTCATTCAGTTACTTGCTGCCTTTCCTCATTGGCACAAATGGCTGAGTTAATGGGCGATTTACATCTTATGAATCGTGTCAAAGTTTTTTATGATAACGGCCTTTGGCAGCTCCGCGACGAGATCGGGTGGTCTCCTGAATTTACCCATCAAATTTCAACTAAATTAACCGAACATGGCGAAGCTAATAATACTGGAGATATTATTGAAACAGCCATGATACTTGCTCGATACGGTTATACTGAATATTACGACGATGCAGAACGCATACTTCGTGCCCATCTTCTGCCAAGCCAGCTTCGAGACATTTCGTTTATTAAAGAACCTGAGAATCCGAAAGGACTGGACAGTTTGTATAACATAGCCCAACGACATAAAGGAGCCTGGGGTTTTCCTGCACCGTATGGTCATAAATCTATCAATGCCGGACGAAATGGTTCTATAAGTTTTAATATGGATATTGTCGGCGGTGTAGTTGGCTCGCTTTGTGAGGCCTATCGCGAAATAGCTTTTTTAGATCATCTGGGACATCATGTCAATCTGCTCTTCGACTACGATACTCCTAATATCCACATCGAGTCTCCTTACACACACGAAACTCTAAAAATTCATCTTCACCGATCTGGCCCGCTTTTTGTTCGTATTCCTTTTTGGGTTGACTGCAAACAACTGCAGATTGACGGCGTTCGCACCCAGCCGCTTTGGACGGGTAATAAACTTTTTTTTCCGCAAATATCTGACAATTGTGCTGTGACGATTCGCTTTCCCATGCCCCAGCAAACAATTACTATGAAGCGGAATCATATATTTCCGATTAAAGTTAAACTCCAGGGCGACAAGGTACTTGCCATGGATAATTTTGGTGCCGATTTCACTTTTTTTGACCCGATTGAATAGGTCGATGTATAATGGCGGTGATGACAATGGCCGGTACATTTTTGTTACGCCGTTTAAAACAGAATAAAAAACGGAATATTCCTTGCACTATCGTAGTGCCATTGATATGATATACATGACTTTTATACAGGTACGTTTGGCCGTTTACATAACTGTAATTGTTAACAGGAACTAAAAGTATGCAAAATACACTTATCCCTCACGGGAACACAAAATGGTTTATACGTAATCGGTCCGGCTTGTTTATTAATTGGGGGCTATAATGCAGCCAACAGACAGAATAACTCTACCTAATTTAGTTGATAGGGCTAAGTTAGCCATAAATTGCCTTACACAGCATTGTGACAAATCACGCGGGCACCTCCCCTATTTTTATACCCGTCTTAGCGACAGGCCTTTATCTGCTATTTTAGCCACTTGGTCGTATGGTGATGGATTGGGTCGTGCAGTTGATGCCTTGACTCTTTTGAGAACAATGACCGGAGATCACATCGATCATATCGAAGATAAAAGTATGCGGGCAACGCTTTTGGGGTTGATTGGGCGTGACGACCTTTCATGGTGTCCAGCGGAGCCCTGGACATTAGATGTGCCTCATACTAGGCCGGCCTGGCTGCAACAGGGGACTTTATTGGGTCTCACTTCATTATGGCAGTATACTGGCGAGCAGAACTATAGAAATATTGCACAACAGAATATTCTCGCTGTTGCCGGAATGTCACGCTATCAAGAATTAAAAAAGTATGCGGATTTTCCCGGGGATTATTATACCATGCGCGATGGTTGGCAAAATCCGCCGGACGATCCAAATCATAGAAAATCTGTTTTTAATACATCAATCACAATGCCCTTAATGAGATTTTATCGTTTGACCGGTTTTGAACCGGCGATAGAACTTGCCTCTAATTTGATATCGTGGGCAATCATCGACCATGACGGGATCGAAGGGTTGTTTAATCGCGGGCATTTTCATTCATACAGTCGTCTGATGACCGCTATTATCTTGCGCGGAATTATCAAAAACGATACGCATGACATCGAATTTGGTGTCAGACTCTTTGCCAAGGCTCTGACTTTAGGCACACAATCTGGATGGTTTCCGGAACAAATAAATAACACGGAGCACAATCGGTCAAACCTTTCTGAGACATGCTGTTTAACCGATATGCTGGAATCAGCTATATTGCTGGCTCGACATGTAGATCCGCAGTATTGGAATCATATCGAAAGATGGGCCAATAACCATCTGCTCGTTCATCAGATAACGGATTCTGATTGGTTTGATCAGACGACTTTTGTGCCTCGCTCGCAGCATGTACTTGGCTTTAATTGTCAGAAAACTATTGATGTGGAAGGTGTTCGCGAAGGTGATATTCTTAAACGTACTCTCATTGGTGGCTATGCTGGATGGGGTGCTGTTACCGCCATGTCTGATGATTCAATGTTTTCCAATTCAAACCAGCAATGTTGTAACGCTGCCGGTGCCAGAGGCTTGTACGATGTATGGCGATATGCTGTTACGGATGATGATACGACTTTAAAGGTCAATCTTCATATCAATCGCAGGCATCAATGCGCGGATATTGCCGTAGCAGTGAACCAGGAAGAGTGTTTTTTGTCCTTTCACATCTCAAAACCACGTAAGCTTCTTGTGCGAATTCCTGAATTCATAAAACCGCGGGAGATGATAGTCAAAATTAATAAAAAAATGTATGAGGTGGAACCGAATAATGGTTACATTTCCATGGGAAAACTCGTCCCATGCGATAAAGTGGAAATTGTTTATCCTTGTAAGGTCTACAGTACGACTGAGCGCGTTGCGTCAGGCGAATTTACCTTTGAATGGCGAGGAACGCATGTAATAAAAGCTACTCCACTCCAGAAGATTCATCCACTGTTTATAGATACAAGATTTGAACAAGCAAGAGATCGAGATGATGTTCGGGTAATTGTAAAGGAGATAGAATCAATTTAGACAGTCCTGTGCAAAAATTAATCTCGTAGGGTAAAAATATGTGTGTGCAGAAAGGCAATGGCTATGAAATTTGTTATCGGTGTTATTGCGATGTTACTTGTTCCGTGGCTAATGGGAGTTCTTATGCGTAAATTTATCGATAGACGTGGTAAGAAGAATGAATGTGATAACGACGATTCAGTTTTCTGGCCGTAGTTCAGCAGGAAATGTATTTTTATTTATTTAGGAATTTAGGTTGTCTGCCTGGCGGCGGACAATTAGACTGTGAGAGTATAACATGAACCATAGAATTATTGGTATCCATCCGGTGGGGTTTGGATTTTTCAGGGTGGCAGGTTTATTTTAATTTTTTGCCGAATTTTTATGACGCTTTCTTTTTATGATGATCGGAAGGAGTATTTTACTTTCGAAAGACTCGTTCGGAAGAACTAAGGAGGATAGTAACTGCCACAGAGCAATTTTTAAAAGAGGCCCCAAAATATCATTGACAAGTTGCTTTTATTGTATATTGTATACAAAATACAATAAGTTGTGGATGTTTCTTAATGACTTTTCCGAAAATAAGCGACCAGATATACGAAACACTGCTCAAACAGATAATCGACCATAAGCTCAAACCCGGCGAACGGTTGCTGGAAGAACAGCTTGGTCGTGACCTAGGGGTGAGCCGTACCCCGTTGCGTGATGCCATAAATGCATTGGCCAAGGATGGCTTTATAAGAGTCGAGCCGCGACGCGGCGCATCGGTGCGAGACTTTCAACTCAGGGATTTGATTGTAACTTTCCGGCCAACTGCATCTTGCGAGGTTCTTTGAAAAGTTGATAATCGGCTCATAGTGTTATTCGGAGATATAATTATGAGCGAAACTATTAA
>MHXU01000147.1 GCA_001824555.1 Planctomycetes bacterium GWC2_45_44 | reverse complement strand
AACACTCCTTTATAAATTTGTTTACACCATGCCTTTTTATCGGACAAATACAGGGAATTTCTTGAAATATAACACTATTTTAAGCGAACACCCGTCATTACAATGACGGGGTTCATTAAACTCCATCGCCGCAGGCGAATCCACAATTTTTATTTTTAATCTTTTATTTTTTATTTTCAAATAAGGGCATACTAATACCATCGCATTAGTGGCCTAACCACAGCAAAGGTAACAAAAAATTCACTATAATCCCTGACGTTTATACCCGCCCATTTATTGCAAAAATCAGAGCCGCGAGCGTAAGCGATCGGTCATCATTTATCGTTTAGCCCCGTCATCTTGCATGACGGGGTCATCTAACCTCATCGGCGTAGCCGATTCCACAGTTTTTCACTTTTCACTTTTAGCTTTTCACTTTACTTTTCCGCCAAAACCGCCAAAATTTTAGCCGCTGTTTCATCATCTAACATCGGCTTTTCTTCCTCGTCAGCATCGGCGGACTGTTTATTATCATCTGTCCGCATCGCAAGAATATCAAGGCACGCCTTTCTGCTGGTTTCTCCCTTGTCGCTGCCGCAGAGCTGAATCAATTTCGCCGCCGCCATCGGCACATATTGCGCAATAAGAATCTGACTTTGCCGCTGCACGGATTCTACTTTTTCCGCAACTGCCGCGTTAAAAGCCTTATCCAAAATCCATTTTTTCCACTTCTTATGCGTAATATTATACTTCCGCAAAACAGCCGTCTCGTTCCCGCCATTTTCGAACCAATCATCAATAACGTCTAATTGTTTTTTTGTCAGCGCCATTGCTTAATATCCCTAAACCCCAAATTATTGTTCTTTGAAAAATAAAGAGAACAGCATTATAAAATCCTAATCACTAAATCCTAAAACCTAAACAAATTAAAAACTCAAATTTTCAAATGCTCAAAATAATAAAGTTACCAGTTTGGGTCATTTGAATTTCAGTAATTCGGATTTGTTTAGGATTTAGATATTAGGATTTAGGATTTTTCTCCTGCCGCCTTCGCCACTCCCGCCCGATATTCCTCTTCGCTGTAATGTGTCAGCGTTGTAATCCATCTCATCGCCCCGCCGCTAAGCAGCGCAGTCAGAACAGTCCACAAAACCCCCGGACTGTCTAACGACCCTATGACCGTCTCATATTGTTCTTTCGCCTGCTGAATGTTCACATCTAATTCATTTTTTGCGATTGAATGTTTTCCGCCGTCAATATCTATTTCGCTCTTGAGCCTGATTTGTCTTTCCAAATAGGTCTCTTCGACTGCCAATTTAATTTTCTCGACATTACCAAGCGTCGTAATCGGCAGTTTAAAATCGTTTGGGTCTTTGCCCGCATATTTTACCGTTGTGGGCGATACCTGCTCGGCAGGCCAGAACTGCTCCAAACACCCGCTCATCACAACCACGCTCAACAATACTGAAATTACAATCAACGCCTTCTTCATTTCTCATACCCTTTCAAAAAAAATGTCATTTCCTCGCAAACCCGTGTCATTCCCGCGACCTGTCGCGTCGAAACGAAGTGAAGACGGAAGGCGGGAATCCAGTTTTTGAATTTTAGTATTTTGGATTTGTTTAGGGTTTAGATATTAGAATTTAGAATTTTTCATTCTTCATTCTTCATTTTTCAATCTTCAATTCTTCCCCATCCATTCTCCCGCGATTCTCGTTATCGCCTTCGCTCTTTCTTCCGCCTTCGTTTCTTTGTGCCTTTGTGCCTTTGTGGCTATATTCATCGCCGCCTCAACTATCCGCATCTGCTCATCATTGAGAAAGAACACTATCGAATTTGGCATTTCAATTTTGTAGGGTGGGCTCTTAGCCCACGCGGAAAACGATTGTTCGTTTTGAATTTGCGATTCAATACTCTTCAATTTTTCGATTACCGTTTTCGTATCAGGCAGAAGTTTCGCTAATTCTTTACTGTTGAATTTTTCGCTCATATTTTTAATCAGATTTATTTTCGCATCGAGTCGGTCTTTGCCGCCGAGCCTGTTTAGCGTCGCCAGCAGGATTCTCGCCTGGTCGTCATCAACATCCCATTCAACGCAGTCTGCGAAACTCTCGCCCAACTCGCCAAGAGCCTGTGCACGATGATGGCCGTTGATTATTTCAAAGCCGCCTTCAATATCAGGATGCCTTCGCACTATCAATGGCTCGTAATTATGCGTTTGGCCGATATGCCGTTTAAGTTTTTCGTAAGAGCTTCTGTTCATCTTGTTTGGATTTTCAGGATGACCAAAAAGTCTATCTATTGGTATCCGAATAATCGTTTTTGGTATATGCATATAAATCCTTATGAAATTTAAAATTTAAAACTGAAAGTGTAAAACCAAAATTAAAAATTTAAAATTGCTTACATCGCATAGTTTTGCCGATACGAGAACGGTTTTGAGTTTTAAGCTGTGGTTTTTAGTTTTCAATTTTAACTTTTAAGTTCTTCTCTGTGCCTCTGTGGTGAAATATTCAACTTCACATTACCGTTTCGCCACAAATAATACACCGGCCTGTCGGACAATTTGCTCAAAATAAATTCCGTCCTCATTTCGCAGTCAGGCATATTCCTGCCTCTCCTGCCATAAGCCGCAAGAAAACTAACTATTTCCTTTTCAATAAATTCTTTACCTTTGGGTTTTAACGCTTGCAGCTTGCCGTGCGTCAGTTCAATATCGACAAAGTCCCGCTCCTCAATCCCGACGACGCTCAACGCCTGTTTCAGCATTACGCTCCGCATCGGTTCAGCCGCCTCGAACTTGAGCATTCCCGCTTTCTGAAAAAACGGATTAACTTTCCCCATCACCGCCAGAGCCTCGATATAAGGCGTATTCAGCAGAGGCATCGTTTCTTCAATAAGCCAGTGAGCAAGGCCGAGCGACCTGTATCTCGGCTCGATTACCACGCGCCCGATTGTGCGAACATTTGCGTTTATAAAATCCAGAACGACATTTCTGCCGAGCTTGCAGAACAATCCGCCGGTTGCGATATTTCGCATTTGTAAATTTATTACGGGCATCGTGTAAATTATAACGCCCACGACAGGCTCGATTTGACTTCGGAGCGGGTGCGTATCGATTATTTTATAAACTTTGGCAGCCACGACTGCTCTGCCCGCGCGATAATGAAACCTCGCCAAAGGCTTATAATCCGCGATTCCGCCTTCAACAATCTTCAAATACTTTTTTACCGTACATTCCATAAGAAAATCAAATATCAAAAATTAAAAATAAAAAATCCTGTCAATCCTGTTATCCTGTCTAAAAAATTTCGTAGGGTGGGCTTCAGCCCACGCTGTTTATTTTAATTCCATCGGCCATCAGACCGATTCATTAGTTCAATGTTGGAAGTTCAATGTTCGATGTTGGACGTGCTTTTCTCTTCATTTTTCAATCTTCATTCTTCAATTTTTATATATTATCTCCGCTTCACCCGCTAAGTGTTTGATTACAATCACATCGGGCCTCAAATCGCAAAGCAGGTCGTCGTGCGCGCTGGCCAGAATGAACGTCTTTTGGCTCCTTTCAGCGTGTTTGCGAACATTGCAGCTTATTACAGCCGCCATAACCCTGTCTAAACCGGAGCAGAACTCGTCTGCGAAAATATACTTTTTATCGCTCGCCAGAGCCTTTGCAATTCTGTACCTGTATTTTTGACCATCGCTCAAATTCGCAGGCGAATTAAGAACGCAGAACACGTCCGTAAGTCCCGCGATTGAAAGATTTTTCAGAGTATCCAAAACTCCGCCGTCGATGCAGTCCGCGCAGGTCGCGTCATCGGGCAGCGGTATCTGGTCAATGTTAATTTTTTCACCGCTTGAAAATGAATTATAAAATTCGCGGAGTATTACGCTTTTGCCGCTTCCGCTTGCACCGGTGATATAGCAGACCTGCCCTGCCGATATTTTTATTTCACAGCGGTGCTCGATTGCGTTGTTTTTCAATCGCTGTATTGTAATGCCGAATGTTCGCATTACATCAGCCGCCTTTTCCGTAATCGGCAGATTCCACTGAAACAATTTATTAGCTTTTAATGTAATCATAAAATACTCACATAAATGACGAAAAACTAAAAACTTAAAGTTAAAAACGTAAAACCAAAATTCAAAGTTTAAAATTTCTCACGCAGTATAATTTCGCCGATACGATGAACAGTTTTGAGTTTCAAGCTTTGGTTTTGGGTTTTCAGTTTTAACTTTTAAACTCTATTATTCAGCATTCGCAATGTTGTTCATAATTTTCTTAATTTTATATCTGCTCATTCCCGTTTCACTTGCGATTTGTCTTATACTTTTCCCATGTATGATTTTTTGCTTTGCAACTTCGCTGTTGGTGCTGCCTGTCAGAGTTGAAACGAATTTATCGTCGGAAATTCTTTGAGCTATTTTTTTCAGCCGTCTGGCAACTGTCGCCTCGTGCATCTTTGCCGTCTGGGCGATGCATCTGAAATCACGGATATTCTGAAAAAGTCTCACAAAAGCTCTCTGCTCACCGGCGAGCAGTTCGATTCGTCCCACCATCCGGTCAAAAGTGTTAAGCAATTCGTTTTTTGTTATATTTCTATCAAACATACCGGTATTTTACCATAAAAGTTTAATAAATCAAGAACTTTTTTAAAAAATTTACTAATTTCTTAACATTTTTTGCAAAAATCTAACAAAAACTTGCGCGTTTGGCTGATTTTAGAGGCTGTTTTGCACAAGAAATTTGGGATATGGCAGAGACTGAACCTATCGGGAAGTCCTATAATTTTTTGAAAAATTTTTGCTACTTTTCGCTCTATGTCCGGTAAAAACACCACTTAAAAAAAGCAAAGCCCCATTCTCAAAAAAAATCAAAAAAAATCTTCTCCGCCGGAAAATTTTTCTTTGCCAACTGCTACACTAACATCTGGCAGTACTACTATCCTGTCGTAGCAAAAACTGTGAAAATGTCATTGCGAGCGCAGCGAAGCAATCTCGTTTTTGTAGGGTGGGCTTTAGCCCACGCGGTAGCATTGAGATTGCTTCGTCGTCCCGAAGCGGAACTCCTCGCAATGACAAGTTCCTGAATTTAGCTTTGACATAGTACTACAAGTTAGAGTTAAGAAGAAATAGTTGAAGATTTTTTAGGAGTGAAGAAGATGAAGGTTTGTATTTATGTTTTAGTGGGGATTTTCTGCGCACAATCTCTGGCTATAGCCTGCGTGCAGACAATCGAAATGTCTTATTACGCAGTCGAGGCAGGCGGCCAACAGCAAGTAAGCCTCAACGGCAGCACCTACACCGGCGCAAACGGCCTGATGGTTATGAACACCAAAAACCCCATCGGCGAATTATCACAGTACATCGGAAATCACATCTGGGCTTACTGTTACGAAAAAGACCAATACAGCAGCTTCTCTTATGCAACATTCAACGTCAAGCCTTTGGCCGAGGCAATCAATTCCGATAAAGCGCAGTTGATTAGCCAGTTATGGGCTTTGCATTATGACCACGCCTGGCAAAGCGACACATACATCTACTACGGCGGAAATCAGGGCGGTTTCGTCGCCGGCCAGCCAGCAAACACGCTCGAAAACCAGCAGGCTCTGGCTATGAGCTTTGCAATCTACGAAATCATTTACGATTTCGCCGGTTCTATCAATTCGCTCAATCTGTCGCAGGGCAATCTAATCGCTAACGCATCAGGCACAAATCCGTCTTTAGCGGTTTCAATCGCACAGACATGGTTAAGCAATCTTATTCTGCCGTGTGATTACACCGGCCCAATGGCACAACTCGTTTCGATTAGCAACGGCTCTCTCCAGGATGTCATTACAGAGATACCGGAGCCGGCAACAATAGCGATTCTTTCGCTCGGCGGTCTGCTGGCAATGTGGAAACGCAGAAAATAAAATATCAGTAAGCATAAAACTTTGAGGCGGGAAACAAAATGAAGAAGTTAATTACAATTTGCATACTAATTATGTCAGCGGCGTTCGTCTGCAAGGCGGACATCATATATGATTTTTCTATTTTCAATGATGCTCGCTGGGCATCGGACAGTCGGCTTGATTTTACCGTTGCCGTCTGCGATGAGGGACAAGGCAAAGTTGGTTTTGTTTTTCAAAACTCCAGTTTGATAAGCTCGTCCATAACCGCTGTTTATTTTGACGATGACAGTCTTTTAAAATCGGTCAGGGATATTTCCAGCGGTCCAGGCGTAAAGTTTTCAGCCGGGGCAAACCCCGGGTCGCTGCCGGGAGGCAATAATCTTGACCCTGCCTTTGCGAAAAAACCGTTTTTCGCCGCTGATTCAGACTCGCCGACTTCCAAAAATGGAATCAACCCCGGCGAATGGCTCAAAATAACATTTAACCTGAACGCCGGCGAAAATTTCGACAGCGTAATCAAGCAAATAACCGCGGCCAGCAGCAGAATCGGCCTGCACATACAGTCCCTGCCGAAAGACGACAGCGTTTCTGCGATAAACAATACTACCTGCGTACCGGAGCCTGCGACAGTTGCGATTCTTTCATTAAGCGGCCTGCTGGCAATCTGGAAACGCAGAAAATAAAAAGACGCAAGCTGCGTTTGCACGCGTGAACTTAAGTTCTTTATTTACGTTGGTCAGGCGGAACATAAAACAAGCGCTTACGATTATCAGTTTGAACCGGCCAAAGGTGTAGGTGCCATACAAATCTTTGATTTTAGCCAAAAAGCTGCTGATTTGTGGGAAAGTTCAAACAATGTCCTAAAATCGAATTGCTGGAAACCTTAAGTTTGAACCGTACTGTAAGCAACGTAAGTCTTTGCCTCATTAAAGAGAAAGCCGTTCGACATTCTTGCCGAACGGCCAAAAATTGGAATTAGTCGGGGCGACAGGACTTGAACCTGCGACCTTTGGACCCCCAGTCCAACGCGCTAGCCAAACTGCGCTACGCCCCGATAGGCGAAAATATACTGCCTAATCACTATAAAAACAACTGCTTTTATATTTTGCGACAAAAAAACGCTTTCCGTGCAGCTTTTCCCATTACGCAAACTATTCGGAAATTTTATTCTACCATTTTCCAATTAAATTCCTATAATACTTCCTACATAATCGAATATAAAGCGTCAGGTTTTTCGCCAATTCGGCATTTATGCTTTTGGAAAATGCTTGACATGGCTTTCGATAACTACTTTAAATATGCCCACTTAAAAATTTAAGCGGGCCCGTAGCTCAGCGGTTAGAGCAGTGGACTCATAATCCATTGGTCGTAGGTTCGAATCCTACCGGGCCCAATTTGATTAACCCATTGACTTTCAAGCACTTATGTTTGAAAGTCTTTTTTGTTTTATACGCAAAATAAGCCATTTTACCCTCGAGTTCGGTAAAAGTTCGTCAATTTGGTCAAAACTTCGGATTGAATCTGCCTGGCTTCTTCAAGGTCGCTATTCTGTACTGATAACCTGAACTTTGTTTAAGCTGTGATGCAAAGAAGTTCTCTGGGCTGGCAACTGACATCCCAGATTTTGAGCGAAGGTTTCTTCGGCAGTCTTGTAT
>MHXU01000146.1 GCA_001824555.1 Planctomycetes bacterium GWC2_45_44 | reverse complement strand
CGGTGGCGATTCTGCATCCGGAAAAAGCTCCGCAGGTTTTAACGCCTTTGCCGCTGAAGCAGGCTTTGCTCGAAAAGGCCGGCGTTGATTATCTGCTCGTCGTAAGGGACAGTTATAATCTCCTGTCGCTTTCGCCGGAGAGTTTTGTTGACGATTTTTTAGTTAAAACAATCGCTCCGAGAGCCGTTGTTGAGGGCGAGGATTTTCACTTCGGCTACGGCCGCAGCGGCAATGCACAGGTTCTCGCATCGCTCGGCAAAGAACGCGGGTTTGATGTTTTCATTGTTGACGACGCGGAAATAGATTTCGGCACAGGCCCGACAAAAGTTTCAAGCACGCTTATTCGCCTTATGCTCCAGAGCGGAAACGCCGCCCAGGCCGCGGTGGCTCTTGGCAGGGGGTACAGGTTAATGGGCAGAGTTGTAAAGGGCAGGGGCAAGGGAACGGAACTTGGCTTTCCAACGGCCAATATCGAGCCGCACGACCAGATTATACCTGCCGAGGGCGTTTATGCCGGTTTTGTTTCGGTAGCGGACAGCGTCGAAAAACTTTGCATAGCCCGGCAGGATATTCCCGCCGTTTTCAGTCTTGGCAGGGCAAAGACGTTTATTTGCGACCATCCTTTGCTGATTGAGGCGCATTTGCTCGCCGGCTGCGGCGAAAATCTTTACGATAAATTTTTAGCGCTCGATTTTATTGATTTTATCCGCGGCCAGAGGCGTTTTGGAACGGAAGAAAAACTCAAAGAACAAATTAAAAAGGATTGCCAAAAAGCGAAACAGATTTTAAACGTATAAAAATTTGTATTTTGACAGGATTACAGGATAAGCAGGATAAATTCAAAAAATCCCGTCAATCCTGTTATCCTGTCTGAATAAGTTTGTAGGGTGGACAGCTTGCCTGTCCACGCGGTAGTTTTGTAGGGTGGGCTTCAGCCCACGCTGTTTTTTTTGATAGAAAAGGATTTTAATGACGACAACTGACGGTTTAAAAAAAGCGATTGATTTAATAAATAACTCCCACAACTGGCTGATTACATCTCATACCAGGCCGGACGGTGATGCTGTCGGCTGTATGAAAAGTCTTTACGATTTAGCCGGGCAGCTCGGCAAAAAGGCGCAGCCGATTTTACTTTCTCCGCCTGCAAAATGGTATCAATCCATATTTGACAAGCCCGTGCCTGTGCTTGGCAACGATATAAAAATCGAGGCTCTAAACACTGAAAATTTAGACCTTATTATAATCGTCGATACCAATAGTTATATTCAGTTGCCCGAGTTTGACAAGTGGCTCAAAAAGTCAAAGATTCCCGTGCTTGTAATCGACCATCATCTGACCGGCGACGGACTTGGCAATGTCGAAATCATCGACCCGACCGCCGCTGCGACCGGCGAAATAGTTTTTGACCTTTTTAAAGCCGCAGGCTGGAAAATCACGCCAGCCATCGCCGAGGCTCTTTTCGTCGCGATTTCAACCGATACGGGCTGGTTCAGATTCGACAACACCGACAGCAGAGTAATGAACAACGCCGCTGAACTGATTGCGCTGGGCGTTAAGGTTTCCGACGTTCATCATAAAATGTTTCAGAATTATTCGCCCGCACGGATGAGACTCCTCGGCAAAATGCTCGAAAGCCTCGAATTATACTGCGATGACAAAATCGCCCTGCAATTCATTATGCGGGCTGATTTCGACGCGGCAGGAGCAATCGGCAGCGATACCGAGGATTTCGTCAACGAATGCCAGAAAATTAACACCGTCGAAGCGGCCGCTCTGTTCGTGGAATTAAAGGACGGCGGATTCAGATGTTCGCTGCGGAGCAACGGCTCTGTTGACGTTCGCCAAATCGCCCAAAAATTCGGTGGCGGCGGACACAGAGTCGCTTCAGGTGTAAATCTCGATGGGCCGCTCCAAACCGCAAAAAAAATTATTCTCGATGAACTTAAAAAAGCGATGAATAAAGTGTAGCATATGCGTTTTTATCGGATTAAGAGGGGATTTGTGTTAAAATAGGCAAAATTTTCTTGACTTTTGGTCATTTATTTGCTTTAATAGGGGAAGTACAAACGAGTCTTAATTGGGGTTGGGAAGCAGTATCATTTTCTTGGATTGAGCGACAGTTGGTTTTTCTTATTTGGGGTGTTCCTGTCATCAGAATGATGGGTCAGAGCATCTAATTTGCGGTAAATAACTACGACATACACTACAGAGATACTGCGCACATTGATTGATTTGTAGGGTGGGCTTTAGCCCACGCAGTTTTTTTAAAAAATATATCTCTGTGAACTCTGTGTTCTCTGTGGCTAAAAATAAAAATTAAAAAAACTCTGTGGCAGTTTTGTTTAATTCGAATTTGTTTCGAATTTAGAAATTAGAATTTTTTTTGTGGGGTGTTTTTTATGAAGAATTTAAAATCAGCGGTAATTTCATTGTCAGTTCTGTTTTGCGTTTGTGCGAACGCTTCGCTAATCGGCGGCATCGGCGCGTACACCGGCACAACGACATTCAACTTGTCAAATGGCACAAGTAATCTGAATGTCGATGTGGAATATGCCGTCTATGCACCCGGCCAATACACCGGCAACGACATCTCCGGCGGCAGCGATTACATATACGCGTATCAGATTTTCAGCAAATCGCCCGCGTCAAACGTCGCGGTTGATTTCTTCTCGGTTGGAATCCTAATCGGCAGCGGCATAAACGCTGTCGGTACAGACGCGACTTTCGGCACGCTGGGCGGCGTAAATCCGCTTGCGTTCAATTTTCCGCAGAGCGCAGGGTATATGTTTATCTACTCGGCTCTCCAGCCAGGCCAGTATTCCACCGTGCTTTTGTTCAGTTCTGATTATTCGCCGACAATGGGCTTCGGCACAGTCAGCGGCGGCGGTCTTGGCGGTATGGGTATATTGCCTACGCCATCGCTCATACCAGAACCTGCGACAATAGCCCTGCTTGTTCCGGCGATTATAGCGTTGAGAAACAAACGGAAGAAATAATTGCGATAGTCAATAGTAAGAGTTTCTAACATAATGAAAAAGACGCAACATAGTGAAGCGTATCTCGTGAAGTGTATTTCGTTGTTTTTTCGCTTCACGCTTCACGAACGACGAAATACAAAAATTATGTACAAATTTCTTTTTGCATAGAGTTTCTAAGTAACAAACAATTGGGGGTAATATGAAATCTTTAACTTTTGCAATTTGCCTTACGCTTGCCGTCTGTACGACAGGCTTTGCGGGAGGCAACTATGCGGTGCTTATGCAGGAAAGCCCCGCGGGTGCCGGCGAAATACAGCCGGGCATCGGCGTGCATACGTTCGGCGTAAATGAAAAGGTAACGCTTAATACCGTTCCGAAGAAGGGCTATAAATTTGTGTACTGGCTCGGCGACGTTAGCGACCCGACAGCGAACCGAACAACAATGTCTGTTGATGGGCCGAAAATCGTTATAGCTGTTTTTGAAAGAGACGCTTATAACCTGCCCAGCGCGAGCGCTGCGATATCGCAGGGGCCGGAAGGCCTTACGCCTCGAAATGATTCTATAGGCGGGAGTTTCCCATCAATTCCGCCCGACCCGCCGGATGAACCGGATGATCCGGACGACCCTCCGCCAGTGCCGGAACCTGGAACTATGATTTTGCTTACATCAGGTGCGTTTATATTGCGAAAGAGACTTTTTAGAAAACAGTGACATAAGAATAAATTGACACCAATGATATTAAGAGCCTGGTCCCCGGAATCCTTAATGTAATAGGTGAAAAATTCAGTGAAGCCCTGTTTTCGGTCACGGGAAGAAGAGGTCGGCGGTTACAAAAAACCGCTGACCATTTTTTTTATTTTTTTAAAAAAAATTGCAAAAATTAAAGATTAAAAAAATCGTTTTTGAAAAACTTGCGCTTTTGGCCGTTTTTTTTTAGGGCGAAATTGGGGAAAAACGGGTTTTTGGGGCATAAAAAACGATTCTGGATATTAAAGAGGCGCAAGTTTTTTGCAAAAAATTGAAAGTTTTTGCAAATTTTTGAAAGAAATTTCAAATTTTGAACGACTTTTGAACGGTTTTTAACAGCTTTTGATGAGGTTTTGAGGGGGTTTTGTAAGGTTTTATTCAGGATTAAACAATTCGTCTTTTGCCGAAAGGCAAAAGAGCAATTCAGTTATCAGTTATCGGTTATCAGCACGGAAGTGAATAATGAATAGTGAAAAGTGAATAGTTGTGGAATCGGCAAGGCCGATGAGATTTTAATTTTTTAGGGTTGAAAATTGCCTGCTCAAGACGGATAATGTCCTTTAATTGCTTTGGATTGTAATTGCAGGAAGCGGAAAGGTGAGGTTTTTGATTTTATGAATAATTTGGTATATGTGGGATGTATTAGGCAATTCATTTATATAATCCACAGCCAGAAAATTCAGACGATTTAGTCTTTCTATAATTTATCTGATTAAAAAATAGGCGATGTGGAAATAAATGGAAAGGAAAGTTTGCCATGGCAACTTGTTTTATTATGCAACCTTTTGATGGTGATACGTTTGATAAGCGATGTAAGGATATTTTCGTACCTGCGATTTGTGATGCAGGCCTCGATCCATACAGAGTTGATCAAGACCCCAAAGTCAGTATACCTATCCAAGATATTGAAAATGGAATTCGAGATTCAAGTATCTGTCTTGCAGAAATAACTATAGATAATCCCAATGTTTGGTTTGAACTTGGGTTTGCGATTGCTTGTGGGAGAGAAGTTGTGTTGGTATGTTCCGATGAGCGTAAAGCAAGATTTCCATTTGATATTCAGCACCGATCCATTATTAGATATGCTACTGCATCATCGAGCGACTTCGAAAAACTCAAAAGCGATATTACGACAAAACTTAAGGCATATCTTCAAAAGACTGAAACTTTATCGAATATATCAGAGATTTCGAAACTCACAAAGTTTGAGGGATTAGAACAACATGAAGTTGTTACTCTTGCTGCGTTAGCTCAGAACATAGACCATCCAGATGACAATGCCTCTATTTTTCAGATTAAGCGAGATATGGAAGCAAGTGGGTTTACCAAAATCGCGACAATGCTATCGTTGAAAAACTTAACGCAACAAGGTTTTGTTGAATATGGACGGTATCAGGATGAGACCGGAGATTATTATAGTGGTTATACGCTTACAGAAAAGGGATGGGATTGGGTTTTAGAGAACAAGGATAAATTTGTTATTGAAAAACCAGAGTTACCATTTTAAATATTTGTGTTAGAGATAAATACCTCCCACCGCAGGAGTGGGGGCTAAACAGAAAATTTGTGTGCATTCGTGTTAATTCGTGGCGGGGGAAATAATTTTTAAAAATGGATTCTCGCCTACGCGGGAATGACAAAAGAAGAGATTGCCGCGCTGCGCTCGCAATGACAATGGAATCGCCGGAGGCGATGGGATTTTTAAATAGATTCCTCGACTGCGCTCGGAATGACGCGAACCCGCCGAATAAATCTGCGGGCTAACTACGACGAACCCCCGGCACTGGTCCGGGGGCTAAACAAAATAATCCGTGAAATATGGGTGGTCTGCGGTTAAGATTCTGGGTTATGACGGAATTTAAGTTAATAAGCGAATTCAGGCCGAAGGGCGACCAGCCAAAGGCGATAAAACAACTTGTCTCTAATCTGCAGGCAGGGCGGCAATACCAGACCCTCCGCGGCGTTACGGGCAGCGGAAAAACCTTCACAATGGCTAACGTAATCGCTCAACACAAACGCCCAACATTAGTTATCAGTCATAATAAGACTCTGGCGGCTCAACTCTATGAGGAATTCAAAGAGCTTTTCCCCAATAACGCAGTCGAATACTTCGTAAGCTATTATGATTATTATCAGCCGGAGGCGTATATTCCGCAGCGCGATATTTATATCGAAAAAGACGCATCGCGAAACGATGAACTCGACAGGCTTCGGCTGGCGGCAACGGCAAGTCTGACAAGCAGAAAAGACGTAATTATCGTAGCTTCGGTTTCGTGCATTTTCGGGCTTGGTTCGCCGGGTGATTATAAGGCGAGCGTTATTGCTGTTTGTGTCGGCGATTCCGTCGAGCGAAACGAACTGCTCGGAAAATTAGCTGATATTCAATACACGCGCAACGATATTGATTTTAAACGCGGGACTTTTCGCGTGCGGGGCGATGTTGTAGAGCTTTGGCCGAGCTATGAATCGTTCGCTGTTCGGCTGGAGTTTTTCGGTGATGAAGTCGAGAAGATAAATTATATCAATCCGACAAGCGGGGAGATTTTATCGTCCGAGGAGCGGCTGTTTGTTTATCCTGCCGGTCATTATGTAATGCCTGCCGATAGAATTGAAGCGGCTACGGAGGGCATAAAGGAGGAATTGGCACATCAAATGATGATGCTGCGGCAGGAGGGCAAACTGCTTGAGGCGCAAAGACTTGCGGCAAGGACGATGTACGATATCGAAATGATTAAGGAAGTCGGCTTTTGCAGCGGGATTGAAAATTATTCGAGGCATTTGAGCGGTCTTGCGCCTGGAGCGAGGCCTTATACGCTGATAGATTATTTCGGCGACGATTTCCTTTTGTTCATTGACGAATCGCACGTTAGCATTCCGCAGATTCGCGCGATGCACGCAGGCGATAAGAGCAGAAAGACCGTCTTGGTCGAACATGGCTTTCGCCTGCCCAGCGCGCTTGATAACAGGCCTTTGCGGTTCGAGGAGTTTCAGGAGAACTGGAAAAAGGTGATATTTGTATCGGCAACTCCAGCCGAGTTTGAATTGAATTTGAGCGGCGATGCGGTTATTGAGCAGGTTGTAAGGCCGACGGGTTTGTTAGACCCGGAAATTTTCGTCGAGCCTGCGTCCAATCAGGTGCCACACTTGCTTGCGGAGATTGAAAAGCGCGTCGCTGCAAATCAGCGTGTTTTGGTTACGACATTGACGAAAAGGCTGGCGGAGGACTTGTCTTCTTATATAACGAAGAAGGGTTTTCGCTGTCGGTATCTGCACAGCGAGATTAAGACGCTTGAGCGGGTCGAGATACTGCGAGCGTTGCGGAATGGCGACTTTGACGTGCTGGTCGGCATAAATCTGCTTCGTGAGGGTCTGGATTTGCCGGAGGTTTCGCTTGTTGCGATTCTCGACGCGGATAAGCAGGGATTTCTGCGAAGTGAGACATCATTAGTTCAGACCATCGGCAGGGCGGCGAGAAATGTCGATGCTATGGTTATTTTTTATGCTGATAAAGTAACCGACGCGATGCAAAAAGCAATTGACGAAACGGCTCGCCGGCGTAAAATACAATTCCAGTATAATAAGGATAACAATATAACGCCTGAAACGGTGAAAAAGCAGATTTATCGCGGACTGGCGGAAAAAATGAAGGCTCGGCAGTTTGCCCGTGAAGCGGTGAGCCTTAATGATATGGAATATGACGCAGCCGAGATTGTTGCGCAGCTCGAAAAGGAAATGCTCGACGCGGCTGAAAAACTCGACTTTGAAAAGGCGGCTTTTTTGAGAGACCAGTTGAAGGAATTGAAAGAACTGCCGCAGATAAGGAACGCCAAATGAAAAATTTGAATATGGAAAAGGTTTCCAGACTGATTGATATTGCGGTCGAAGAAGATTACGGCAGCGGCGACCCGACATCGGAGCTTACGATACCGGCAAACGCAAAGGGCAAAGCGTATATCATAACGCGTGAAGAAATTATTGTCAGCGGAATGGCCGTTGTAAAGGAAACGCTCAAGCGATACGACCGGCGGCTGAAATTGAAGGTTTTTAAACGCGATGGTCAGCGGGCGAATGTTGCCGACAGGCTTGCGGTTATAGAAGGGCCGATTCGCTCGATGCTCTCTGCGGAGCGGGTGGTATTGAATTTTCTTCAGCGGCTTTGCGGCGTCGCGACGATGACTTATAAATATGTCCACGCTGTTCGGGGGACGAAGGCGAAAATTTACGACACTCGCAAGACGATACCGGGCTGGCGGGAACTCGATAAATATGCCGTTCGATGCGGCAAGGGGCATAATCATCGCTATAATTTAAGCGAAGCGGTGATGTTTAAGGATAATCACGTCGCTCAAATCAGCAAAAATTTGAGTTTGAAATTACGGGAACTCGTTGCCAAAGCGAAAAAAATCAAAACCGTGAAATTTATTTGCGTTGAGGTTGACCACGTTGACGACCAGCTCAATTATGTTCTCGAAATACCCGGCATAGATGTCGTTCTGTTGGACAATATGGGGCAGTGGCAGTATAAGCACGCGGTCGCTATGCGAAATAAAATGTGCGGCGATAAGCCGCTGCTTGAAGCCAGCGGCGGAATTACGTTAAATAACGTGAGGCAAATCGCTCTATGCGGCGTTGACAGAATATCCATCGGAGCGATAACGCACAGCGCGGTGTCGGTTGATATAGGGTTGGACAGAGAATTCTAAGATAGAAGGTAGAAGATAGAAGGTAGAATTTGCTTGATGCTGATGCAATAAAATCGAATCTTAATGCCGAGCGAATCGGCAGAGAGATAATCATCTATAAAAGCACGTCAAGCACAAATGATATAGCCGCTCAATACGCCAACGGCGGCGGGAAAAATGACGGTGTTGTAGTTTTGGCGGAGCAGCAGACCGCAGGCAGGGGCAGGAGAGCAAACAAATGGTTAAGTCAAACCGGCAAAAGCATTCTTTGTTCGGTTCTTATCCGCGACAATGGCATCTCGTCAGATATTATTCCATTAGTATCGGCTGTCGCGGTGGCGGAAACTGTCGGCAAATATGCGGACGCTAAAATAAAATGGCCGAACGATATTTTTCTGGCTGATAGAAAAGTCGCGGGGATTCTGATTGATGGCATCGTCAGAGCGGGTCAAAAATTTTATGTAATTGGCATTGGAATAAACTGTCATCAGAGGCGGGAAGATTTTGTCGGCGAACTGCGCGATACCGCGACAAGTATTGATATTCAAACCGGCGGCGTTTGCGATAGAAATAAAGTTGCCGCTGAACTGCTGACAAATCTTGAGCATTATTTGGCTGCCGCGTCGGATAATCCGGCGAGCATAATCGAAAAATGGCAAAGCCGAAATATGCTGTCGGGTAAAAAAATTACCGTTGAATATAACGGCGAGCGGTTCACCGGAAACTGCATCGGCATTGAGCCGACAGAAGGACTTATCATTCAGCTTGAATGCGGGGTCGTCAGGACGTTCGATGCGGCGTTCACAACCGTTGTTAAGAGTTTCTAATATAATGAAAAAGACGCAACATAGTGAAGCGTATCTTGTGAAGCCTATTTCGTTGTTTTTTCGCTTCAAAATTATGTACAAATTTCTTTTTGTTAGAGTTTCTAAGTAATATCTTCTGTTCAAAAACTCTACACTTTTTCATCTATCATAAACATTTTATCGGACTTTCAGCTTTTCTACCCCTATTTATATGCCATAAACGCTGTTCACTGATAACTGATAACCGATAACTGTTGTCTGGCACATTTATTGCACAGTCCCTCTGTGGCGGATTGTGTAGATATAAAGTTAAGAGCTAAAAACCAAATATGGCTAAAAAGAAAGAAAAAACTTCTGATAATAACCCGATTCCCAGCGGTAATGCCGAGGCCGCGCCGCTGAAAGACGAGGATTTATTCGAAGGTGCGCCTCCATCGGTAGAAAGCAAGCCGGATTCGCTGTTCGACCTGGCCGGCGTTAAGCAACCGGCGGCGGTGCAAGCGGCACAGCCTGTTATGTCTTTGCGATTTATGCAGATGACTTTGGGCGTTTGCATACTTTTGACTGTTATTGTGGTTTGTTTTTTATTCTTCAGCCGGTCCGGCATAGACAAACAAATTATCGTTTCATCTCTGCCGCAGACACAGCCGCAGCCTGTCCAGCCGGCTCAAGTCGCCGGCCAGCCGAGCGATACTAATTCGGAAGAAGAACCCGCGTCGCTTAACGTCGCGGTACAATATTATAAAAAGCAGGACTACAAAAAAGCGGCGGAGGTGTTCAAGAAACTTCAAAGCCGTCTACTCCCGACGGGCAGCGATTCTTTCAATGATTATCTGTTGTTATGCTCGGCTCTTTGCGATTTAAAGACCGCAAACACCGAACAGGCCATAAACGCCCTTAAAACCGCCTCACAAAGCGAATCTAATTTTATCAGATTGTGCGCAAATTATTACCTCTGTCATACCAGGCTTTCCAATAACCAGTTTGACCTTGTGCCGGGGCGTGCTTATCAGGTTCTTGCGATGATTGATTCTGTCGCCGCCGACGAAAAAATCGCCGCAGTCAGAAGCGACTGCGAATACTTTGCCGCAATCGCTCAAACCAGACTGCTTACGGGGCTTTCGGATACCGACAGGGATGTTCCGCCTGATTTATATCAGAAAACCTCGACGGCCTACGATGTCGTACTCGATGTCGATGAAACAAAATTAAAACAGATACTTCTCGACCAGCAGTACAAGTTCCAGGCTGGGGTTTTGTCGCCGGCGATTGAACGCTGCAAACCAGCCGATTCCAACACAGTCGAACATCTCCCTGTAAATTTGATGAATTGTTCGGTAATTACTTACGACAGTTCAATCGAGGAACTGCTGTCCCGATTCGCGTCAAGTTTTTCGCTTGAGCTTAACTGGGACATAAAAAACGATTTACAGACAATCAGGCAGAAACCCGTCCGATTGTATATGAACCAACGCACCGTGGAGGAGTTTCTTCGGACGGCCGCAGGCACCGCGGGTCTTGCCGCCGAGATAACCGGCAACACCGTTAAAATATACAATCCTTCCGATTATACCGTGCTTTCGGAGCATCTTGATATGCTCTACGGTCAGACCGTTAGTCTGTGGCAGAAATTTATGATTTCTCATTTTCAGGACGAGCGCATCTGCAACGCTCATTTCGCGGTCGCCACGCTTTACGCGGGCAAAAATAATATCCCGCAGGCAATCGACGAATTCAAGCTCATCTCCTCGAAATACTCGCAAAGCAAAGTTGCGCCTTATGCCCTCCTTCAGGCGGCCAGATTGAAAATCGGTCTTAAAGACCTGACGGACGCAGGAGGCGATCTTAAAGAACTTGTCGAGCAGTATTCCGATTGCCCGATAGCCGACAAGGCCTATATTATGCTGGCAGATATTACATCAACTCTGGGCGGCGAATCTGAAGCCGCCAAGATGTTTGTCAAAGTCTATAATTTGAATTATTCCGCCCAGTCGCAGCGAGTCGCCGCCATCAGCGCGGCACAGGCTTTTTACAAAACCGGCAATTATGAATCAGCGATACAATGGGCGACGAAATATATAAACATCACAAAAGATGCCGATAAAAACTCCCTTTGCAGAACTTATCTGTTGGTCGGCAAAATTTATCTCGCATCCGGAAAATTGGACAAGGCGGGGGCGGCATTGAGATTCGCAATCGAAGGGGAACTGGCCAGAGAAGAATATAAAAAC
>MHXU01000145.1 GCA_001824555.1 Planctomycetes bacterium GWC2_45_44 | reverse complement strand
CTATGCCGCTCAATAAAGTCCTGCATCGTTCAAATTCTCCGTATATGATTTTTGAAAGTGAGGGATTGTCGGAGAAATGTCTGGCAGCGTAAAGAAGAATTTTAACTTTTTTGGTTCCGGCTATGCCGGGTTAGGGGACATAATATGATTCTGGGCAGAGCAACCAGCAATATAAGCCATAGATAAGCCCAGCATATAATACAGTGCTTTTTTTAGCAGGTTTTTTGCGTTTGTCATTTTTGCATCATTTAACTGAAACTATTATACGATTAAGTCGGATTATACCTATCTCCAATTTAAAGCGCAAGTTTTTTTTAAAAAATGATTTCTTAGAACCATGTAAAAAGTCATCCCGATATTATAACACCCTACCGAAAATAGCAATTTCTGGCTTTTATAAATCGCCATCAACATATTGAATTTTAAGGTACGGCATAAAGATTTGCTGCGGCGGAGCTTATGGTAAACCCCTAAGCTTGAGGTGTTTTTTCCTTGACTTATGAGACTGAATTTTATATAAGGCTTAGATTGTTTAGTCTCAGGAAGACAATGAAGAAGAAGGGTCTATACATTCGATGTCCGTTCTCTGAATTAACCCTAAGTGCGTATATTGGCTACACTAATGGCATTTTTCCAATCAAAAGTAATAAGTTATTGGCAAAACAAATACTTTTGGTATTAACCCTGATTCTCAGTACCGTTTCAATAACTTCCGGAGCGATTTCTACAAATGTTTTCCTGCGAGACAGCAACACGCCCATTGAATTAGTTGATCCAAATATTCCTCATATTTATCAAGACATTATGGTTGGAACTAAGTTGAAGATTGTTGTAAGTTCCAATACTATTGAATATTGGACAGGGGATATTGCAATTGAAGAAGCATATTGGCTTCATGGGTTTTTGACACCGAGAGAACCTCTGCCTGCAGCGGGTGATTTATCTGTTATTTTTGAACAAGAAGAACCAGGTATTAAATGGATTACTTTAAGTACAGACGGTGATAATATAGCTGCAGGAGATTGGTTTATTATCGACTATAATGCTGTAGATGCAGGAGACTTTAGTATCGGTTTCTATGATTATAACATAAGTTGGGATGACCCTAATTATTACATTTGTTTTTCAAATGTTCGCACACGTGATTTTAATAACGACACCGTAGTCAACCTACGTGATTACACCCGTGAGGTCACAGGTTCGAATCCTGTATCGCCCATTACCTTAAATCCTTTCACGTCAACAAGTTATCGCAAACAGCATTATTTCCCCCAAATGCTCTAAATACGCCAGAATACGCTACAATATGCTGCATTCTACTCCAAGAATACTCCAAAATTGGGAAAAGCGCAAATGTTTTTTTGATATTTTTTCACATCGCTTCAAACCTGCCTAAATGAACTTTTGCAGGGACTGTCAAGAATCTTTCGCACTTTTTTTCATAGTTCTTTCAATGGTCATGGTTAATCTGTTCCTATGACCCCCATGGGGGTCATTTTTTTATCGGGCTATCCGGCAACTACTGTCAACTTTTCTGAATGTTCTCGTTTCAATTCCGTCAGTCGTTCCATATTCATATATCGCTTAAGACCCCACTGTGTGCCGGCTATATGCCGTAGTCTCGCCGCTGCCAGCATCAACGCACTGTTGCCATCAGGAAAGGCTCCAACCACTCGGGTTCTCCGACGAATCTGCTTCATTATATTTTCCTGCGGATTATTCGTATAAATATGTCGATGGTGTTCACGCGGAAAATCATGATAGCTCAGCGTCTCATTAATCCCTTGGCGAACTTTCTCGGCTGCTTTATAAAGCTTCATTGTCTCAAGTTTCTCAGCTACCGCAGCAGCCTTAATCCTTGCCGCCCCGGCATCTTCCTGTGCATGAATCGCCTTGAGCATGGCTGCTACCTCTTTCATCTTACCTCGCGGTACCACGCTCAGCACATTACAATACCAATGAACTGTGCAACGCTGCCATTTCGCTTCCGGATAATACTCCGCCAGTGACTCAATCAGACCGATACATTTATCCGAGATAAACAAATCTGGGCATGTTAAACCACGCCTTTTCAAATAAGCCAGAAAGCTGCTCCAGCCCGCTTTATCTTCCTTACAGCCTTCGGCAACACCAAGAATATCACGATAACCATCCTGGCCGACTCCTACTGCCACGAGAATAGCAACATTCCTGACTTCACCGCCCCATGTTCGTTTTAGGCTGATACCGTCAAGATATACATACGGGTATTGGCCGGTAATCTTCTCATTCCGCCATGCTTCAATCCGTTCGTACATCTTCTGATTCAGATCGCTGACGGTGCCGGCACTGACTTTAATGCCCCATAGAGCCTGGGTAACATCTTCGACGCGGCGAACCGAAACACCAGCCAAATACATCTCCATTAACGATTCTTCCACGGAAGACTCTCTGCGTTTATAACGCTCGATAATGGCCGTTTCAAATTTGGCGTAGCGTAACTTAGGAATATTCAACTGGACATCTCCAGCCTTTGTATGAAAGTTACGCTGGTAGTGACCGGCTCTGCCATTGGCACGTTTGTCGCTCCGCTCATACTTCTGGGCGTTGCACAACTGATCCGCCTCGGCATCCAGCATGGCATTGAGGGTCTCTTCAACCGTCGAACGCACCATCTGACCAAGATGCTCCTGTATCTTGGTTTCATTAATTTTGATAACATTATTCAAGTTCTTGTCCGATTGTGCCGATTCAGCGTTCTGCATAGTTCTGTCCTTTCTTTGGTTTTATGGTTTTTGATCGTTTCATGTACCATCGACCAAAGAAAGGACTCTTTTTATCAACTTTTCAAAGTGCGAAAGATATTATACGTTCTCCTTTTGCAAGACCAAGCTTAAGGTTTTAGACAGAGCAAAAATTTCCAAAATAACCGACTTATATGGCTGGATGAATTTTTGCCTGGGACAGGACAATACTGTAAGAAGATTAAAGGAAAAATGTATTATTTCGGCTCAGACAGGGAAGAGGCTCTACAAAAATATGTGAATCGGGCAACCCTGCGATGTCGCTTGGGCTCTGAACGCCGATTGATTATTTTGAAAGCGAGGAAAACTAACAGGGTCAGTGGAGCATAAGTTTCGAGGAAAAACAATAATTTGTCAAGCCCATCTGATAATCCAATCACAAGCGGGATTATGATTGCCGCGGGTATTGCGATACTACGGGTTAAATTAAATTGAGGAAATTTTAATCGCTGCCATCTGCGGTCTAATTGCATTGCAAGCCATCCGGCAAAAACACCTATCATCCCAGCGGCAAATACATCCGACGGATAATGTGCCATATCAACCACTCTCAATAAGCCGACTGCCGCAGATGCGGTCAGGAATAAAATTGTCCATCGCCAGGACACAAAAAATGCTACCACTGTCGCTACGGCAAATATGGAAGCTGTGTCGCCAGAAGGAAATGATGGGGTGCTTAATTTATTTTGTTTTTCCGCTGTCTGAGCGGCGTTGATGACATCTCGAGGACGGGGTCTATGAACGCTGTATTTCAGTGATGTTACGATTAACAAAAGCATAATTAACGCGTGGAATGCGACAAGAACCGGCTGCTGTTTTTTCGTTGTTATGAACCAGACGAGCAGTAACCATATCGGCAACCATACTTTCCCCAGACAAACAATCATTTGCCCCAGGAAATTACCGCTCCAGTTGACAGGCGTTTTAGATAATAAGGTAAAAACATGCTGGTCCAGATAGAAATATGACCAAACGCTAAATAATCCGCAAACAGCAATCAAGAACAGAAAAAACACATCCTTGCCGGAGAAGTTTAACTTTGATATTATTTTTTTATAAATCATCGTTTGGTTTTTACCCTCATAAAATCAGAGTTAACAAGCCATTATAATAGGAAATATTCAAAATGCAATTGGTAGATTTTACACCATATGTTATTGTGATTTTCGAAACAAAGCACCAGCTGTATTTTTATCAATTTGCACCTCGGCCTTATCATTATAGTAAACCATATTGAGTCGGTTATCCGCCTGAAGTTCTTTCAAATCGTTCTCGGTAGCAAGAATCCAATCGCCTTTATCATAAAGCTGATAAATCATATTTTTATCCATTATTTCAGGGATATCTCTTGAGAAATAATGTACGACTCTGTTTGAAACGTGGTTGTATGCCACGAGGTTATCTGTTAACGGTATTCTTTTTGCTATTTCAAGCCCGAATATTTTAGTGTAATTGTTATTATCAAGTGGGGCTGACAGGCTGACAAAACAGATTGCAAGCAGAGAATAACCTCCAAAGATTAATCCGCAGCCAAGAGTTTTTCTGCTTTTTGCAAATGCTGCCAGAATCCCTGCTATTATTATAATTGCTGTTATGCCAAGAATCAGCGCTTCAGAAATAAATTGAGAATGAGTAACGACGAAGTAAATCATACCTGTAATTACGGAGAGGGTAATAATTATCATGTGGTAAATGAGAAAATTCTTGGCAAATTTTCCCGTAAAGGCTTTTCGGATGAAAACCATATCTTCTAAAACAATTCCAATTAAGATAGCCATAACAGGCACAACAGGCAGCATATAATGTTTGCGTTTGCCTGCTGAGATGGTTAAAAAGATTAAGTCTGCCGCAAAACAAAGCCAGAGAAACAGCATAGCTTTTTGTTTTTTATCCCAAATTTTGTAAAAAGGCGATATTAAGGCAACAGGAGCAAAGGCAACCCATGGAGCAGCGAACGCGAAAGTATAAAGCATATACAAATAGAATGGATAATTGCCGGCGGCGAAGTTGCCGAAGAAACGGTCATAAAAGTTATGTTTCCATACGACTAAATCCCAGTTCACTCTGTAGCCTATAGCAAGCGGCCATGGCAGTACTATAGCAAGAAATATAATTACGCCTGTGATGGGCAGAAGTTTTGGTATTATTTTCCATTGTTTGAATATGACAATGTAGAAGAACAGCGGGATAGCAACCAATGGAAGGGGAATTGGGCCTTTAGCAAGCATTGCCAGGCCGAAACTTATCCAGAAAACAAGCATTTGTATAATTTGCTTTTTGCGAGATTGTTCAATAGCAGCAGAGTAGAAAGCAAGAAAGCATAAAGTTATAAAAAAAGTAAGAAGCATTTCCGGTCTTGCGTTATGAGCGTAATTGATACAGCCGAATGATGTTGCCCAGACCAGAGCAGATATTATTGCAGTCCGAGGAGACAACCATTGTTTGGTAAAATATAAAATAGCAAGCGCGGACAAAAACGCAGATAAGGCACTTGGAAATCTTGCGGTAAAAGCGTAAATTTTGCCGGTTATTTTCCCCAGACCGGCTACAATCCAGTAAGAAAGCGGTGTTTTTTCAAGTCTAAGCTGTCCATTACAGGTAGGTAAAACCCAATCATTATTCTGAAGCATTTCGCGTGCAGTAACTGAAACAAAACACTCATGATTTTCCATCGCTTTGCTGGAAATGCCCCAGATAGCAGTCAGCCCTGACAGGACTAATGTTAAAATCAGGATTATGTTCTTATTTTTCATATTCAATTACCCTCATTATTTATTATTTTAAAAATTATTTGTAATTAGTCAAAGTAATTTGAGGCAGTGGAGTTGGAATTTTACCAATTACTCCCTTTTGCATAAGCAGAAAAGCCAATTCTCCCATATTGCCGTTAAGATAGGGCAATAGCTTAGGATTGTCTTCAGGGTTCCAGCCATAACTCCTCATCTCGTTAAGAATAAAAGGTACATCCTTTTTTTCGATAAGTAAGCGGTAAGCCGCAATTACGCCGCCTGCGCGTTGGGATCCTGCGGCACAGTGTACCAATACGGGTTTTCTTTTTTCCCTGGCCTGGTATATTGCTGCTATTGCCTCAGCATAAGTATTAACATCCCCCGTTCCATTGCCTGCTAACGGGAATATATATCTTTCAATGCCAAGTTTTTCAGCAACCTTTTTTTCTGTGCTTTTATCAAGATTCCTGGCCGAGTCCCCTGTCAGGCACACAATTACTTTTATATTATACTTGAGCAAAGTTCTTTCAACTAACCATCTTGATAGTTGCCCGCTGCGGTAAATCCGTCCCTCTTCTACTATGCCAAATTTTTTTGGAACGAAATCGTCCTCTAACAATTTCACCCATATAACTAAAGTCCCTATCAGGCAGAACAAAATTGCAGCAATTATTAGTTGTCGTTTATGAGGCAGCATTTTTTTACCGAATTTGTACTTCATTGTGTCTGGTTTTAATTTTTGTGATGACCGTGATAATTTCCGCATTATCCACTAGTTAAACACAACTTTCACTCGCTTACTTCCTGACACAACAATCGCTTTTCTATCGTGTGTGTATAAATGACGGATGCTATGAGCAGGGAAAAGAGGATAAGGGAAGACCCTATGGTGCCGAAATTGAGCCCACCCTTTGCGACGGGCTTTGTAAGAAGGTCTCCAAAGGTTGCTCCAAATGGGCGGGTCAAAACAAAAGCAGTCCAGAACAGCATAACTCTATGAAGCCGAGTGAAGTAGGCGGCAAGGACGATTAATCCAAGTATTCCCCCTATAAGAACGGCTCCTCCCAAAAACCCCAGTCCGGAGTCATCGGCCAGGAAATCTCCCAGAGCCGTACCCAAGGTGTTGGAAAATAATATGGCAGTCCAATAAAAAAGCTCTGCTTTGGTTGTCAGGATGTTGCTAACAGACAATGTTTTTTCGCTGATACGCCAAGCTGCCAGCACCAGCAGCAAACAAGTAACCAGGATTAGCGAGCCTTTCATATAACCAAGCGCCAGCGTTCGATCCATAAAATCTGACATTGTTGTACCGGCTGTACTTGTCGTAAGAATCACAGTCCAAAAAATTATAGGATGAAACTTAGTGGACTTAAGCTGAATGATAACAGAGACCAGAAACAGGCTGATTAGAATGATAGAACTAACGGCGTAACCGACGTTCATCGTCATCGAAAGGAGGTCTCCAGCTGTTTCGCCGAGAGTGGTTGCACATATCTTCATAACCCAGAAGAAGAAAGTGACTTTCGCAATTTTATTTATTTTACTCATTACTGCTCCAATTCATAGTTATACACTAATTCATCGTGAAAAGGATAAAGGCCTTTCACGATTATAGCACTTAAAACGACTTTTTTGCTATGTTACGTTTTGGAAAATGAGAATATGATGAGAATGGAGGTTTTTCTGAAATATTATTAAAGATGCCCTTAATAAAATGTATATTCTCATAGTATTCTCATAATATTCTCTGTAATATAACAAGTCGATTACAGATAGTCTGTTATGGTGACGGACAGTGTAACGACAAAAGTATTCTACTATGGAGAATTGAAATGATTAGGAAAAACCGGATTGTGATTGGATTGTGTGTTACAGTTGCAGCAACATTGTGCGCTGTAGCCTACGCCGAGAAAGATGAAAAAGAATGTCCGCTCTCGGCAGTAGTACAGGCGGCGGTAAAGGCACTTTTCCCAAACGCAGTAATTGAGAAGTGCAAGATGAAAGAAGAAGAGATAAAGATGTATGAAGTTAAGGTAAAGGACGGTAATCAGGTATCAGAGATAAAACTTGCTGATGATGGTATGGTTGCAGAGGTCGAAACATCTGAAACACTGGCTACTGTGCCGACAGCGGTCGCACAGGCTCTCAAGGCACAGGGGGCTGATGTCAGCAAGATTAAAAAGGGTGTTGAGTATGCCCAGTTAAAATTAGTAAAACTCGATACCCCGATAACCACTTATGAAGCAAAAGTTGGCAAAGGCGAAGAGAAAATTGAGATTAAAGTCGCCGCCGACGGCAAAATTATAAAACAGGAAACCAAGAAAAAAGAAGGTAACAAGGAAAAAGACGGCGACGACAAAGACAATGACGACAACGACTAATTATATCGTAGCCGTTCACGAGGTTAAAACGGCGTTTATAACTCATAATAACTCAAAATCAGCATTTATCTCGTGAACGGCTGCAACGAACGAAACGATTGGTTGAATGAGGAAGTAGTTGCTATGAATGCAATAGAAATAAAAGGGTTAAAAAAAAAGTTTAGCGGAAAAGATGTGCTGGAAAATGTGTCCCTGACAGTTGAACAGGGGGATATCTACGGCTTTCTTGGACCAAACGGTGCAGGGAAAACAACTACTTTGCGAATTATCCTTGGCATCATTTCATATGAGGAAGGGAGCATCTCTGTAATAGGTAAAGAGATATCCTCATGGAAGAATGATCTAAAAAGCATGGTCAATGTTTTGCCGGAATCACACGGATTCTATGAATGGATGAATGCTGTGTCGTATCTTCAGTTTTTTGGTAATTTATATGGTATAAGAATGACGGAAGATAAATGCCTAAACCAGTTACATATTGTCGGCCTTGACCCGGATAATCATCTGCCAATTAGAACATATTCTCGCGGAATGAAACAGCGTCTCGGCATAGCAAGGGCAACCATCAATTCTCCTGAAATACTGTTTCTGGACGAACCCACAAATGGCCTTGACCCTCGCGGCAGACGTGAGATTCACGATTTTCTGCTCCGTCTTAACCGGGAACATGGCACTACTATAGTGATTTCAACACATATTCTTGATGACGTAGAACGTCTATGTAATCGAATCGCCATCCTTCATCACGGCAAAATCCGATATGAGGGTATGCTGAAAAACAAGGCAAACGGCACAGACTGTCGTTACAACTTCCGATTAGATAAAAAATGGAAGATACCTGATGGTTGGCAGAACACCCACATAAAGTTTTTGGACTACCACGGCGACCATCTTATCTGCCAAATCAATGGCATAACACCTACAGAAGCCATAAAAACACTGCTTGAAACTGGATTGCCTGTCGTTGAAGCTGAACAAATATCAGGTGGTATAGAAGAAACCTATTTTGTCTATACTGAAGGAGATTGAATGAGAAATATGACAACACTTGTGCGAAAAGAATGTGTCGAAAATTTATCAGCTTCCCGTGCTGTCGTGATGTTTATGTTTGTTTGCATCCTGATGAGTGTTTACTCTATTCTGCTTATAAGTAATACAGAGATGAGTCTTTTGGATAATGCTCATGCTGCGTATATGCTGGCTACGTTGGTGCTAATTGTAAGCTTATTGATTATTCTATTATTGGGCAGCGATGGAATCGCTGGCGAAAGAGAACGAAGAACTTTAGAGGCTTTGCTGCTTAGTCCTGCAAACGGCTGTTCGATTTTAGCAAGCAAACTATTCGCTATACTCTTTATCTGGCTGATATTATTTGGTCTTTCTCTGCCTTACTTATGGGCAATAGCAGGTAATGGACAAAATCTTGTGCCGGCTATAATTGCTCTATTAGTAACAGGCACTTTTTGCATGACAATAGTCGGTGGAATTTCTTTAATAATATCTATGAAATTTAGAACGGTCAAGGGGGCGATTTTCACAGGTATAACCATTTTTCTGTTGTTAGTGAGTCCCGCAATACTTGGACCATCTTTAAGGAACAACGCTATAGGTCGTTTCGTAGATGCAATAGACCCGGTAATGGGGGCAATAAACACACTCGACAGCGTGATAATTGATAGTCAGGGCATTTCGTTCCAGTTATTCCGTCTTGGTGTAATGCTTTTCTACGCCATCGGCGTTCTCACGAGTTTATATTATATCTCAAGAAAGGTCGAACTATGAAAATCTTGAGGAGCATCATATTATATACAGTGGTTATCATATTTATGTTTGGGAGCCCATGCTACGTTTCAGCAAGCAGCACTCCGCAGGTACAAGCCGTGCTTCATCCCCCCCAAACAACGCTGAAAATGGGAGATACCCCTACTTTCAGAGGAGATGTAAAAAACACAGGACAAGAAACCCTGGAAGGACTAGTAGTTTATCTTTCTCTGGTATCTCTGGAAAAAGGCAATGAACATCCTGTGGACTTGGAGGATTGGTCGGCTCAAAAGGCGGTGCGTATTGCAAAGTTACTACCTGGCGAAACGAACCAGCAGCAATGGTCAATGAGATTAATTTCGGCCGGCAAATTTGCTCTGGCACTTACGGTAGTTGAAGCAGGAACCGCAAAACCTGTTATTAGCGACCTTTTGGAATTTAACGTCCTTCCCCAAAAACTGATATCATCGACCCGCATCTTATCTGTGGCTATAGGTGAACCATTGCTGATTATAGTATTGATTCTTGCAGTTAATCAAGGGAAAAGACTTCGCCGAAAAGGTCAACAAAGACAGAAAATATAAACGTGTTTGAAGAATATAAAATGTGCTTGCCAATATTTGTTTTTGGCATCTTATTTCTCGGTGGTTGTGCCAGTTATCAGCCTATGCCGTTGACAAATCAGGCTGGTGGCAAATTTGCTCTGGACACTTAATGGGAGAAATAATTATGAAGCAGCGTATTATATCTTTGCTTGTTTTTTTTAACTGTTCAAACGCCGTTGAAATATATACAATATAAATTGACGGCGTTTTTTTCGGATTATCATAATGCGAATATTACTTGTCGAAGATTATCTACCTTTGCAAAAGTCTCTGGCAAAAGGCCTGCGAGAAGCGGATTTTGCCGTAGATGTCAGCGGCGATGGGCAGGACGGTCTATGGCATGCAATGTCGAACGATTATGACGTGGTAATCCTTGATATAATGCTTCCAAAATTAGACGGCTTGAGCGTTTTGAAGCAGCTCCGGGCGAAAAATAAAAACAATCATATAATAATTCTCACCGCTAAGGACACGGTTGATGACCGCATAAAAGGTCTTGACCTCGGCGCAGATGATTATTTAGTTAAGCCTTTTGCATTCAAAGAACTTATGGCAAGACTCAGGGCGATGGTTCGCCGGAGATATGAGCATAAGTGTCCGGACATAAACATAGACGATTTGCGCATAGACACCGCTTCCCACAGAGTTTGGCGAGGGGATAATGAAATTATTCTCACATCGCGCGAATATATGCTTCTTGAATATCTGGCGATGCGCAAAGGATTAGTTGTTTCGCGCTCGGATATATGGGAACATATTTACGAATTCAAATCGGAGGCATCAAGCAACGTCGTGGACGTTTATGTCGGTTATCTTCGCAAAAAAATTGAAAAGGAATCAATGCCCTTGCTGCTTCGGACGATACGCGGACAGGGTTATATTTTAGGAACACAATCTTAATGTGGTCGCTTAAATCTCGATTGATGTACGGTATGATTGGCGGCATAACTGTGCTGCTGATTGGTTTCGACCTTATTGTTTATAATACAATAAGTCACGCGATGTTCAAACAGTTTGACTCATCGCTTCAATCGGCGGCAAATATGATGTCCGCTTCGGTGGAACAGGATAATGACAAGCTGGGTTTTGAACTTGAAGTTGAAATGATGCCCGAATTCACCGGCGGTAAAAGGCCGGCCTATTATGAACTCTGGAGAGACGATGGCACTGTTATTAGAAAATCTCCTTCTCTCGGCAGTGATGACCTTGTCAGGTTCACCGTTAAGGATAAATCTCATACTTTCAAATCATTCGTGATGAAGAACGGTCGTCCTGTTCGGGTCGTTGCAATAAATTTTCAGCCGAAAATTGAAAATGACTCCAACGCGGCGTATAAATCGCAATCATTTGTTCTGATAATAGCACGGGATACCGGCAAATTGCTGGAACAGCTGCGGTTTCTGAAATATCTTCTGCTGAGTGTTTCAGCGGGACTTCTTGCCCTTGCTTATGCCGTTGCCAGAATCGTGGTAAAGCAGGGTCTCTCGCCGCTTTCCGCAGTCGCTGCGCAAATCAACAATATCAGAGAAAATAATCTTAAAAGCCGTATTACCGGCGAGAATCTGCCCGATGAAATTTTACCGATACAAAAACAGCTTAACAGTTTATTGGAACGTCTCGAAGCATCTTTTGAACGTGAAAGAGCATTCAATGCAAATGTGGCGCACGAACTGAGAACGCCATTGGCTGGCATACGGTCAATCATTGATGTAACACTTACGCGCAATCGCAATGCCGCAGAGTATCGCTCCGCGTTGTCTGAAACCCTTGAAATAATCAACAATATGCAGGCAATGATTGACAAACTGCGTGAGTTGGCAAAAATTGAAAAAGGTCAACTATTAGTCGTCGCCAAACTGGTAAAACCAGCCGAACTGGTAAATAAATGCTGGCGGCTTTTTTCTGATAAGGCTGCCGCTGCCGAAATTGTTTTTGAAAATCTCATCGACACAAATTTAGTATGTAAATCTGACCAGGCAGGATTGTCGATAATTTTTTCAAATCTTCTCGATAATGCCGCTGAATACACAAACCGCAGCGGCAAAATACTGGTAACCTCCCGGGAAATTGACTCAGGTATCGAAATGATTTTCGAAAATACCGGCAATCAGCTTACCGAACAACAGACTAAGGCGGTGTTTGACTGTTTCTGGCAGGGCGATATATCGCGTAGCAGCACAGGCGTTCACTTTGGCCTTGGCCTAGCATTGGTTAAACAGCTCGTCGAATTACTTGGCGGAAATGTTCGAGCCGAAGCATCAAAGGACATGTTTAGCATACATATATATCTGTGATAAATTAGTAGGTCAATTTTTCATTATTAAGCTTAGAAAGAAAGAACTATGACCAACAAAAAAACAAGAATATTTTCAAAAAAGCGAGTGCCCCTGATTATTTTGGAGACCATCACAGTACTAATTTTGGCATCTCTTTGGTATGTTGGTAGGCTAGGTAATAATTTCCGAGTGGTCACTTCAGGAAAATGCTATCGTTCCGGGCAAATGAGTTATAAAGAAATATGCAAAGCAATATCACAATATAAAATAAGGACTATTGTTAACTTGACAGGAATACACGAAGAATCTTGGTATCTTGAAGAAGTCAAGGCTGCCCACGAATTTGGTGTTAAGCATGTCGATATAAAACTAAGTTCAGATAAATTACCTTCGCCAAAAGAAATATCTGGCTTACTTCAAGCGTTACAAAATGGTCCATATCCAATATTGATTCATTGCAAAGTGGGAGCTGACCGTTCGGGTTTGGCATGTGCAATCTATCGGAATATTATTGAAAATGTCCCATTAGAAGTTGCTGTAAAAGAACAACTTACATGGCGGTATGGGCATATTCCTATTGGACCAACTCATGCTATGGATGATTTTTTTGATTTATATCAGCAAACCAATAAGGGAAAAGGTCTTGCCAGTTGGATCATAGAAGATTATCCCTCATTGTATGCTAACAGAAAGTAGTTATAGTCAAACCAATAAATTAACTTTTATATATTGCGAAAACTGCGGGCAATTTAAAAACCTTTATTTAGATACAGATGCCGGCCAACTTGATTGCATTAGTTTTGTGGATGGCGTTGGAAACTTTGACACCGTAAAAAGCAAAAGTACAATTATCGAAATTGAAAATATAAAATTAAACATTTTGGATATAGACGCTTTGATTGAAGCCAAAAAAGCACTCAATCGCAAAAAAGATTTACAGGCGATTGTCGAACTCGAAGCTATTATAGCAATTTAAGTTTTCGCATATCTTGTGCCGATATACTCTTTATGAATACATATCCCATGGAATTGAGACGGCGTGTGCTTGATGCAGTTGATA